>NZ_JQNR01000005.1:2111221-2412824 GCF_000745345.1 Actinacidiphila yeochonensis CN732
CGCGGTGACCTGGATACGGGGCGCCCCGGGTGAGGGATCGGTGGCATAGGAGAGTTCCACGTGCTGACCGGGCCGGACGCGGATGCCCGTACCGGGCCAGTCGATCCGCGCCGGTTGGCCGGACGGCGGACAGGAAGTGAGGTCGCGGCCCCAGATCGCCTGGAGGTCGGCGCAGTCGGCGACCAGTGCGGACACCAGCTCGGGGGCGGTCCCCGGGAGCGCTGGAGCGGTCTGGTAGAGCCGCAGGGCCACGGCGGCCCGTACCTGGGGGATGGCGGTGTAGTCGGCAGCCGTGACAGCGGCGGTGGGGTGGTCGATCACCACGGCGCGTCCGGCCGGCGTGGCGGACGCCTTGGCCAGGTAGTCGGTCGCCGAGCGGTCGAAGACGGACAGGAGCAGGCCCGCGGATTGCCAGGGCCACCATGCCCAGGGCCAAGGAGGACGCCGCCCGCGTGGTGTCGTCCTGGCCTCGGTGCAGCCGGGTGGCGGCCAGTTGGAGAGCCAGGCGGTTGCTGCGCCTGGCCGCCCGTCCGGTCCAGGAGCGGACAAGGGCGGGAAGTGCCACTGGTACGCCGACCAGGCACAGCAGGACGGCCAGGTAGAGCAGCGCCAACAGGAGGGTCTGATCGCCCCCGGCGTGCGCCGGTTGGTGGATGACCAGTCCGGCCAGGCTCAGGATGCCGACTGCCAGCGGCAGGACGCGGCGCAGCCGGGCCGGCGGGCGATCCGCGGAGCGACGCTCCACGTTCTCCAGAAGACTCAGTTCGGGTACCAGTTCGCCGAACCGGAGGACGAAACCGAACCGGCTGCGGCGCAACTCGCTGAGCTCGTCGTCCGTGGCGGTGTCGACCCGCATGTCTCCCAGCCTGATCCTGCCGGCCGAGGGGCGCACCATACCGGCCAGACAGTGCAGGAGCGTCGACTTGTCCGAACCGCTCCGCCCGACGACCGTGACGATCTCTCCGCTGCCAACGGACAGCGACGCGTCCTCCAGCGCGACGTGTTCGCCGTAGACGACGCGCAGGACTCCGCTTCCAGCAAGGCCGACCTCCATATAGGTACTGAACCGCGCCAGTCCGCAGCCCCGTCTTCCTGTCGGGCTCCCGGGCGATCCACGGGTCCGGGTGATGCCCGCTCGCGGCCTGCCTGGAGTGGCGGTTCGGGCAGGGGGCGGACATCGTGCACCGCGACGGGCCGGGGCCGGGGCTGAGTTCGGCGCCCGCGGGCTGACTGGCCGCACAGAAAGAGGGGACTTCGTGATGGTGGCGCCCGATCCGGGTGGAGAAGCCCTGACTTGGACTATTGCTTGCGTCACCCAAGTACTTGTGGTACTCAAGTATAGTACTCGTGAGGAGTGTTGATGGTGGATCAGGTGGTGGGGATGCCCGCCGTCGGCGAGGAAGTAACGGTTCCGCGCGGAGAGTGCGGCGGCCGCGGGGGCGGGGAGCCCTCGGTGGCGGACTCGGTGATCGATCTGCTGCGAACGGTGCGGCGGTCCAAAGCCCGGCTGCTGGCCGCGGCCGGTGACGACGTCGACTCGGCGTTGCAGATGCTGCTGCGTACCGCGGCCGTCGAAGGCCCGGCCCGGGCGAGCGCGCTGGCCGTCAGTGTGCAGTCGGACCTGTCGACGGTCAGCCGCCACGTCGCCGTGCTGGTGACGCGGGGGCTGCTGGAACGCCGGGCCGACCCGGTGGACGGCCGCGCCAACCTGCTGGTCGTCACCGACGCCGGCCGGGCCGTGATCGCCGAGCACGAGCGGGCCCGTTCCGCGTTCTTCGAGGAGGTGCTGGACGGCTGGGCGCCCGAGGAGCGGAGCCAGTTCGCCCAGCTGCTCGCGCGGTTCACCGCCGCCTACGACACGACTCACACCCATTGGACAACCGGCCGGGAGCGGTACTCCGTTCGCGTCGCCGGCTCAGCAGAAGGCAGCACCGTATGAGTGTCACTGCAACCCATCCGGCGGATGCGCCGTCCGATGGCGCGCTGACCCATCGCCAGATCCTGACCATCCTGTCCGGGCTCGTCCTGGGCATGTTCCTGGCCGCGCTGGACCAGACGATCGTCTCGACCGCGATCAAGACGATAGGCAACGACCTCAACAACCTGTCCGCACAGGCATGGGTCACCACGGCGTTCCTGATCACCTCGACGATCGCCGCACCGCTGTTCGGCAAGCTGTCGGACATCTACGGCCGCAAGCGGCTGTTCATGCTCGCGATCGTCATCTTCGTGATCGGGTCGGCGCTGTGCGGCCTGGCCCAGTCGATGTACGAACTGGCCGCGTTCCGCGCCTTCCAGGGCATAGGCGCCGGCGGCATCATGCCGCTCGCCCTGGCGGTGATCGGCGACATCATCCCGCCGCGTGAGCGGGCCCGCTACCAGGGCTACATGATGGCCGTCTTCGCCAGCGCCTCCGTCCTCGGACCGGTCCTGGGCGGCCTGTTCTCCGGCACGGACAGCTTCCTGGGCACCGCCGGCTGGCGGTGGATCTTCTACATCAACGTCCCCATCGCGGCCTTCGCGCTGGTCGTCATCGCCAAGGTGCTCCACCTCGACCACGTCCGCCGGGAGCGGAAGATCGACTGGTGGGGTTCGGCGCTGCTCGCCGTCGGCCTGGTGCCGCTGCTGGTCGTCGCGGAGCAGGGCCAGAGCTGGGGCTGGGCCTCGGTCAGCTCGTTCGCCTGCTACCTGATCGGTGCGGCCGGTCTGGTGCTGTTCGTCTGGGTCGAGAACCGGATGGGGGACGACGCCCTGCTGCCGCTGCGGCTCTTCCGCAGCAGCACCTTCTCCGTCGCCTCCGCCCAGGTCACGATCATCGGTATGGCGATGTTCGGCGGCATGTCGGTCATCCCGCTCTACCTGCAGATCGTCAAGGGCGCCTCGCCGACCAAGTCCGGGCTGCTGACGCTGCCGCTGGTCGCCGGTCTGATGATCGCCTCCGTGGTGGCCGGCCAGCTGGTCGCCCGCACCGGCCGGTACAAGATCTTCCCGGTGGTCGGGTCGCTCCTCATGGTCATCGGCATGGCCGTGATGATCACGATCGGCGCCGACACCCCGCTGTGGCAGACCGACGTCTACATGGCCGTCTTCGGCGTCGGCCTCGGCCTGAACATGCAGAGCCTGGTGCTCGCGATGCAGAACTCGGTGCCCGCGAAGGACATGGGCGTCGCCTCCGCAGCGTCGTCGTTCTTCCGCTCCATCGGCGGCACCCTCGGCACCGCGATCTTCCTGTCGGTCCTCTTCTCGCTGGCCGGCACCAAGATCCCGCACGAGTACGCGAAGGCCGGCGCTACCCAGAGCTTCACCGAAGCCTCCAAGGCCCACCCGGACCAGGTCGCCTCGCTCCACCAGCACCTGAGCGGCGGACTGAACGACACCTCGTTCCTCAACGGGCTCGCCAAGCCGCTCAGCCACCCGTTCTTCGTCGGCTTCTCCGACTCCGGTGACGTGGTCTTCGCGGTCGTGGCCGTCCTGCTGCTGGCGGCGGTCGTGTTCTCGCTGATGCTGAAGGAGGTCCCGCTGCGGCTGGTCTCGGGCAACCAGGCCCGTTCCGAGGCGGAGGCGGTCTCCATGAACAAGGCCGACGCGGCCGGTGGGCCGGACGCCGGTACGGCGGACTCCGGCCCGTCGGCTGGTGCTTCGGACGCCGAGACGTCGGCGGTGGACCCGGCGTGAACCGGTAGGCGGAAGCCGGCGGGGCCGGGGAACGTTCTCGTACGACTCACTGCGCGGCGACGCTGCGCAGTGAGTCCTTCCGGCCCCCCGGCCCCCGGCCCCCCGGCCCCCAGCACCGCCGGTGGGTCGCAGGGGCTCAGGTCGCGGGAACGGCGAGCAACACGAGAGCCGTCGCGACCAGGCCCAGAACTCAGCCGGCTGCCGAGGGCGCCATACGGTTCCACGACCGCTCCGGCGACCGGGACCGCGCGGTCGGGGCCGTGCTCCGACGCCACCAGCTCACGACGCGCGCGTGGTCCGCCCCGACGCCTGGCCGCGGCCCTAGTACCCCAGGACGGCGAGCCAGATGACGATCGCTACGAGCAGGACCAGGAGGATTCCGGCTTGCGCCGTCGTCGGACGGCTCGGTCGCACCGGCGGCCGGAACCTCGCTTCCGGGGCGGTGCTCTGCCGCCACCATCTGAGGACCCGCCAGTACTTCACCTCGAACTCGGGGTCGGGGTTCCGGGTGCTGTGGTGGAGTGCGGGCAGGCTGCGGCGCCGGCCGTCCGCGAGGGCTATCCACACCCTGAGCGTCTTCTGCTCGTCGGCGTCGATCTCGCGTAAGTCGATCCAGCGGATCTCCTGCCAGGGGTAGGTGCGGCGTCGCCTGAAGCCCCAGCAGACGGTTATCCCGGAAGCCCCGACCGTGGTCCAGCTCCGAGTGGCGACGATGACGGCGAGACCCGACAACGCGATCATCCCGCCCGCCAGCCAGTACTGGGCCAGACGGGTGGCTTGGAAGAAGCCGGCGGTCGCATCGGAGAGCAACCCCAGAACCAGCGGCACCGGTATCGACCGCAGGGCATGGCGCCGATCCTTGCTCCGGAAGCTCAGCTCGTCCACAGCTCGCACGCTACTCGCCGGCTCTCGAACGAGTGAGCCGATTCCGTTCGTTCTCCTTTTCCTTGCCCCCTGGTCGCCGAGTCGCCGGGTGAGGTTGTCCGGCACAGGACTCGGTCCGGTTCACCGCACGCGGGCGGCACCGGAAGGCACCGCGCCAGGGGCGGGGTGATCCGGGAGTCCGGGGGACGAGGCGCCGGTCCGGCACCGGCGGCGCGGTTCGCGCGCGGCACCGCAGACGGCGAACAGGGTTGCCGGCCACAGTGGTTGGACCTACGAGGGCGTGTCCATCGAGTAGGTCAGGAAGACGGTCTTCGCGCCGTGCCGGTCGTACGCGGCGCGCGCACGGTAGTTGTCGTCGGCGGTCCGCCACCGCATGTTCGGCCAGCCCTCGGCCGCGGCGACGCGGCGCAGTTCGGCGAAGAGCGCGTCCACGGTGCCGCCGCCCCGATGCGCGGGATCGACGAACAGGTCGTCGAGGAAGCCGCGGGTACCGCTGAGCGGGGAGTCCTCGGGGCGGTAGTGGGCGAAGCCGACAGGGGTGCCGTCGGCGGCTCGGGCGATCAGGCAGCGGGCGGACCGCGCCGGATCGTGTATCCAGGCCCACGCCCGGTCGATCTCCGCTTCGGAGAGTTCGATGCCGTAGAACCTGCCGTAGGCGGCGAAGAGTTGACGCCAGGCGGCGTGGTCGCGGGGTTCGGCGGGAGAGACGGTGGTGATCACGGGCGCGAGGCTAGTGGTCGATTGAACTAGCGTCAAACAGTTTTTGCACTAGTTCAATTGATGTTCGCGGACCGCCGGACGGTTCGCCGAGCCCGTGGGCGGCGCTCGGGCGCGGTGCTTAGGTGCGGTGCTCGGGTGCGACGGGCGCGTGCGGCGCTCGGGTGCGGTGCGTGCGGGCAACTGTCGTACGGGAGACCTCCCGTGCCTGGTCAGCGCGGGTGGCTGAGATACTCCGGCCATGGATTCCAGGGTGACGGAGAGCGGCGCGACCGCGGTGGGGCACGGGGACGGCTGGGTGCTGCGCTCCGCGGTGGCGTCCGACATAGAGGCGATAGCGGAGCTGCGGGCCGCGGTGATGCGGGCCGATCTGGAGCGGCTGGGGCGCTACGACGAGCACCGGGTGCGGCAGCGGCTGCGGGACACCTTCTCCATGGAGTACACGTCGATCATCGAGGCCGACGGCGAGGTTGTCGGCAGCATCACCCTCCGCCCCGCCGACGGCCGGCAGTGGCTGGAGCACTTCTACCTCGCCACGCACCTGCAGGGCCGGGGCCTCGGGTCCGCCGTACTGCGCTCGGTGCTGGCCCGCACGGACGCGGAGGGCGCGACGGTCGGCCTCGACGTCCTCCAGGGCAGCGCCGCCCGGCGGCTCTACGAGCGCCACGGGTTCGTGGTGGAGGACGAGGACCCGGTCGACGTCTTCATGACCCGCCCGCCCGGCGCCACCGCGGCCTCCGTCCCGTCCCCGGCTCTGGCCCCGGCCTCAGCCCCCGCGACCTCGGCAACCTCCGCCTGACGTAGAGGCGTTCCCCGGCCTCCGGGTGGGCGCCGTCACCGCCTCTCCGCCAGGGCTGCCGGGGAGGCGGGTGTCTAGGAGCGGCCCCCGCGGAGGGATTCGAGCAGGTCGCGGCTGGCGGCTGTGAAGGGGTGGTCCGGGCCGAGGCTGCGCGCCCGGTGGGCGACCACGTCGGTCATGAGCACGATGCCCTCGTCGGTGTGGCCGAGGGCGGCACGGGTGCGGGCCTGGAGCTGACGGGCGGCCAGGGCGATCGGGTAGTCGGGCCCGAACCGCTGCCGGTAGGTCTCGGCGACCTCGCGGATCTCGGCGTCGGCGGCCTCGTACCGGCCCAACTGGTACAGCGCCCAGGCGTGGTTGTGCCGGGCACCGACGGAGACGATGTGGTCGGCGCCGAGGTGCTCGGCGCACTGCTCCGGCAGTGAGAGCAAATGCGTGCGCTCGTCCTCCGCGGTGAGTTCCGCCGCGCTGAGCGCGGTCAGCAGGCTGGAGCGGGACCGCAGGGTCAGCGGATGCCACGGCCCCAGCGCGGCCGCGCGGCCGGCGGCCGTCGCCCGGAGGAGGGCCAGGGACTCCTCGGCCCGGCCCAGGTTGCCCAGGACGAGCTGGAGCCCGTGGGCGGTGTCCAGGCTGTCCGGGTCCTCCGCCCCGAAGCGCTCCCGCTGGACGGCGAGGGTGCCCCGCAGCGACTCGCCGGCCTCGGCGTAGCGGCCCAGCCGGAAGAGGGCCCGCCCGGCGCGCGAGCGTGCGGCCAGTACGGCCCGGTGGTCGTCGCCGAGGGTCCGCGCCGCGCTGTCCGCCGCCGCGTCGGCGGTCTCCCACGCCGACGGGTAGTCGCCGGTGCGGTAGAGCGCCGCGGCCAGCCGGGTGGCGACCTCCAGCACCTCCGCCGCGGTGGCCGGATCGGCCGTCCGCCGCAGCAGCGCGAGTACGTGGGGCGCGAGCGGGCGGAGGCGCGGATCATGCGGGCCCGCGTCGGGCACGGCCGGGAGCGCGGCGCCGAGCAGCCGGCCGGCCGTCGCGTCGAGCAGCGGTGCCTGCGCCGCGGGGGTGGCGGCGACGACACTGTCGAGCAGCACGCCGTGGCTGCGGAGGCAGCGCAGGGTGCCGGAGTCGGCGGCCGCGCCGCCGGCACCGGTGCCGTTGGTGGTGTCGGTGTCGCGGGCATCGGCGGGGTGGCTCTCGCGGGCGTCGCGGGCGTCGCCGATGTCGACCAGCTCGGTCAGCGAGTGGTCGAGCAGCGCCCGCAGCGCGGACTCGGCGCGGGCGCGGGGCAGTACGGCGCCGATGGCGTCGTCGTTCAGGACGGACAGCGGGAGCGGCTCGGGGGCCAGCCGGGCGATGAGGCGCAACAGCCCGACGGCTTCGGGCAGTCCGCGCTCGGCGAAGGCGTCGAGCGTCAACTGCCAGGTCCGTCCGACCAGATGGCGGGGGTCGGCGTCGCTCACGTCATCGGCTCCTCGGTCGATCAGCTGGACAGGTTGCCCTTCTTCCAGATGGCGCCCGTACACGTCCATCGTCCAGGGGTCTATGACCTGGTGGGAGAGGAAACCACCCGCGAGAGTGAGCGCGAGGGGGAGCCGGCCCAGCCGGTCGGCGATCTCGGCGGCCTGGGCGAGCGTGCCCGTGTGCGGGGCGAGGTCGTGCAGGACCCGGGCTGCGTCCTCGCGCGGCAGGACGCCGATGTGCTGCCGTTCCGCACCCGGCCACCACCGGGGCGCGGCGCGGCGGGTCGTGACCAGGACGGTGCCCCGGGGGCTGGTGCGCAGCCAGCTGCCGTCGCCGAGGATCGCGGGGTCGTCCGCGTTGTCGAGCACCAGCAGCCAGGGTTCGGCGGAGCGGTCGAGGTACTGCCACACGAGGTCGGCGGCGGGGCGGTAGCCGTTGCGGGCGGCCAGCAGCTCGCCGTCTCCCGCGCCCCGGTCGGCGGCCACCGCGAGCATGCCGGAGCGCAGGCTCGCGCGGTCGGCGGCGTTCACCCACAGCCCCACCCGGCCGTACTCGGCGGTGGCCGTACGGAAGAGGGCGTGGGCCACCGCCGTCTTGCCGCAGCCGCCCATCCCGTACAGCACGTAGATCTCACCGCTGCTGCCGTCGGCGACGGCGGTGTGCAGCCGTCCGAGGACCTCGGTGCGGTCGCGGAGGACCACCGGCACCCGGCCGACCGCGGGTCTGCGCACGGAGTCGGGGCCCGCCGGCCCGGCCGGGCCGCCGTAGTGGTGGTGGTACTCGCTGATGTGCTGGTCCCCGGACGCCTGGTAGACCCTGCCGTCGTCCCGGGCGCGGCCGTCCATGGGCCCGCTGCCCGTACCGCTCATCGCTCGGTGACGTGCTGGTCGCGTCCGGCCTGGTAGACGCGGGCGTGCCCGGAGGCGGTCGCGTGCTGGACGGTCGACGGGAGGGCCGGGCCGTGCGCCGCCCCGAGGTCGTCGAGCAGGGCCCGGAGTTCCCGCTCCGCCTCGGGGTGGGCGGCGAGCAGGCGGCGGAAGAGCCCCTGCCACTGGGCCCGCACCTCGCCCACCGTCTGCTGGTCCCCGTCCGTCCCGGCGGCGAGGACGTCCTCGTGGGAGGAGTCGAGCTGGACGGCGGTGGCGTCCGCCCGCGCGGGCTGGACGCGGCGCCACAGCTCAAGGACGCGGTTCCGGGTGGCCTGCCACGCGTCGGTCGCCATCAGGGTGACCACCGTGGTTCCGGCACTCTCCGTGAGAGACACGAGTTCCGGATTCACGGCCATCCTCCGCCTTATCTGCCGATCGCATTAACGCGAAAGTCTATTTACGACCCGTCGGAGCTTGTCGCGGCCAGTATTGCATCGCCGGGCCGGGCCGCCGCGGGCGTGCCAGGAAATGAAATATGCCATCGGCATATGCCAGATGGCGCGTTATCGTGTACTCTCCGCATGCGGTCGTGTCGGCGCGGGTACTCTGCGGCTGCGATCGGCGGGTGATCCGCGTGTGATCCGCGTGAGCTCGGACTGCGATCCGCGTGCTGCCCGCGTGCTGTCTGCAGGCGGCGTATTTGGACCTATTCGTTTGCCAGTCGATGCTGGGAGAGCACTGTGCCGAGACCATGGGAAGCAGACCCTGAGACCACGTTCCTGCGGCGGCTCGGAAAGTCGCCGCAGGAACTCGGGAACACCACCGACAACGCGGACTGCCCGGACATCTGGGAGTTGGAGAACGGCGACATCGCCGTCATCGGACGGGACCTGACCAGCTCCCTCGGCCGCAACCTGCCCACCGGGGTGTCGGTCGGAGCGGACGAGCGGCTCGTCGTCATCCCCAGGAACATGCTGGTCGCGGCGAAGCCGGACATCCCCAGTGTTTGACTCCTTTCCCGACGGCACCTTCGAACGCCTGAAACGCCCCGCCTACCACGAGGAATTCAACCGCATCCTCAAAAGCGGAATCGAAACCCAGGACAAGCTGGAACGCGGCCAGCACTTCCAGGAACGCGGTTTCGCGAGCTGGGAGGCGTTCGCCGCCGGGCGTTGGGAAGAGGCGCTCGAACTCGTCGAGGAAAAGCGTCCGATCTATACCGCGCAGCTCGCCGAGGCCGAGGGGCTGGGCGTCGTGCAGCGGCGGCTCCGGGTCGTCGAATTCCCCGTGACGCCGTATGTGCAGTGGGAGATGCACGTCCTGCGGCTGCGGGTGGAGGTGGGCGACCGGATGCGGGTCCTGGACGCGCGGACCATCGCCGACATCGAGCGGGAGCGGTCCGTTCCGGAGATCGTCGTCCTCGGCGACGTGGCGATCTACGAGGTGCAGTACGACCCCGAGGGGAACGCGGACGGCGCCAGGCGGTACAGCGACCCCGCCCTGATCGCCGAGACCCTGGCGGACTTCGAGACGCTGTACGGGCGAAGTGAGCCGTTCGTCGACTTCTTCGAGCGCGAGATCCTCCCGCTCGGCCCGCCGGCGGTCGGTGGCTGAACCCCCGGCACGGAACCCGCGCTCGACGCCGGTCCGTCGGCCCCCGCCGCAGCCAAGGCGTCGCCGTGCCCGGGCTGTGCCCGAGGTCGGGCGGCCGCGACCCACCCGCGCCCACCCGGCCCCGGAGGTCCCTCGTCCGGGCCGCCCCACCGCCGGCGTCGGCTGCCGTCCGGGACCGGGGAGGGTCCGGCGGGGTCCGGGAGGGTCCGGCTAGGGGACGGAGGGGCCCTGGATGTAGTGGCCTTCGGCGTCGTACGGCCACTGGTTGGCCTTGCAGCCCTTCAGGCCGTCGATCTGCTGCATCATGACGGGGGCGAGCATGCCGGGGCCGGGGCAGGTCTCGTGGCCGTGGCCGATGCGGTGGCCGACCTCGTGGTTGATGATCAGCGCCCGGTAGTCCACCACCGGGCCGTCGAACTCCGGCGACCCCAGCAGCCAGCGCTTGAGGTTGACCACGACGGTCGGGCCGACATCGCAGTTGACCTCGCCGTGCGTGTGCAGGCCGGCCGCGCCGCAGATGGCGTCCGTGGTGTCGGGGGTGGCTATCTTGATCACGAAGTCGACGGTCCCGGAGGAGACGAGCTGGAAGCCGTCGTGGCCGTCGGCGGTCCAGCCGCGCGGGTTGGCGAGGATGCTCTGGATCTCGTGGGCGGCCGAGGCCGCGGATATGCCGGCGCCCCCCTCCACCTCCACCTTGTAGTGGCGGATGTCACCGTGGCCGGCGGCCGCGCCGCTGGCCAGGGCCGTGGCGAAGACGCCGGTGCCGGACTTGGGCACGGTCGGCGACGTCGTCGCCGGAGGGCTCGTGGTGGCGGTGGCGCTCGGCGTGACCGGAGGGGTGGTGCTGGACGACGGGCTGGCCGAGGTGCTGGCCGGGGCACTGGGAGAGGTGCTGGACACGGCGCTCGGGGAGGTGACCGGTGCGGCGGAGACGCTGCCCGGGCTCCGGCCCTGGCTGCGGCTGTCGGCTGCCGAGGCCGTACCCGTCCGAGGCCAACCGCCCGGCCGCACGGTGAAGACGATCACGCCCAGCAACGCGACGAAGACCAGCCCGAGCAGCACGTACGACCCGCCGCTCCGCCGCCTCCTCCTGCCCGCGTGCGCGCCTGCCCTCCGCTGCCCTGCCCTGCTCATGCCTCGTCCTCTCCGATCGGCTCCGGCGCACGGCGCAGGACCCCCTGCGGCCCGGCGCCGCCGCTCAAGACTGACGGCCGCACATGATGACCTCAGGTCGAGAGGGTCACAGATCGGCAACGGCTTGGCCGACGGGCCTGATGGGGCCGGTGCCGGCGCCGCACGCAGTGTGACCGTTCTGCAACAGTCGCCGCCCGGGGACGTCCCCCGGCGGACCGCGGACACCGGCCGCGCCCATACTGGGGGCCATGCCCCGCGTCTTGCTGATCGAGGACGACCCCGCCGTGCGGCGCGGAGTCGGCTGGGCCCTGCGCCACCGGGGGCACGAGGTGGCCGAGGCGGCCACCGGCGAGGAGGGCCTGGACCGGCTGCGGTCCCACGGCTCGGACGTGGTGGTCCTCGACCTGATGCTGCCGGGCCTGTCCGGCCTGGACGTGTGCCGGCGCATCCGCGAGTACGACCAGGTGCCGATCATCATCGTCACCGCGCGCGGCGACGACGTGGACGTGGTGGTCGGCCTGGAGGCGGGCGCGGACGACTACGTGGTCAAGCCGGTGCAGGCCGGCGTGCTGGAGGCCCGGATGCGCGCGGTCCTGCGCCGCACCGAACCCGCCGCCGGGCCGAGCCGCCCCCGGCTGAGCAGTTACGGCGACGTCACCATCGACCGGGCCGGCATGACCGTCACCCTGAACGGCACCCCGGTGCCGCTGGCCCCCTCCGAACTGCGGCTGCTGTTCGCCCTCTCCGCGTCGCCCGGCCAGGTGCTCAGCCGCCAGCACCTGCTGGAGACGGTCTGGGAGCACGGCTACCACGGCGACATCCGGCTGGTGGACGCCTGCGTGAAACGGCTGCGCGGCAAGCTCGGCGACAGCGCCCACCACGTCGAGACGGTGCGGGGCTTCGGCTACCGCTTCCGTGCCGCCGTCTGAGAGCGACCCGACACGATGCCCCGAATGTCCGGAGTCGTCCGAAGCCTGCGCTTCCGGCTCGTCGCGGGCTTCACGCTGGTGGCGGCGGCCAGCGCCCTCGGCGCGGGCGCGCTGACCTTCCGGGAGGCGCGCACCGGGGTGCTCCAGCAGAGCCAGGACATGGTCGTCGACCAGTTCCGCGACAGCGTGGACGCGGCGGTCCCGCCGATAGCCTCACCCCTCGACCAGTCGCAGGTGTCCGCACTGGTCGACTCCCTGGCCGCCACGCACCGCTCGCAGCACTGGCTGGTGCTGGCCACCTACCGTTCCCTGCGGGCCAGTTCCGCCTCGACCGACGGGTTCGACGAGGTGACGCCGGAGCTGCGCCGCTCGGTGGGCACCCGGTCGGTGGCCGTCTTCCAGCGCGTGCGCGCCGGCGGGGCCGCCTCGCTCGTCGTCGGACTGCCCGTCCTCTACGAGTCCCCGTCCGGGGCGGGCGGCCGCTCCGGGCTCGTGCTCTACCTCGTGGTGCCGCAGACCACCGAGCAGGGGTACGTCACCGCTCTCGTCGGCGCGGTGGAGCGGGCCACGCTGCCCGCGCTGGGCCTGGCCGTCCTGCTCGCCCTCTTCGTGGCCCGCGGGGTGCTGCGCCCGGTACGGGCGCTGCGCCAGGCGACCCGCCGGATGGCCGCCGGGCATCTCGACACCCGGCTGACCGTCCAGGGCTCCGACGAACTCGCCGAGCTGTCGGCGGCGTTCAACGAGACGGCCGTCGAACTGGAGCGCTCCGTCGCCGAGCTGCGCCGGATGGAGGCGCAGGCGCGACGCTTCTCCGCCGACGTCTCCCACGAACTGCGCACCCCGCTGGCCGCGATGGCCGCCGTCACCGACGTCCTGGACGAGGAGTCGGCGCGGCTGGAGGGCGAGACCGCCGAGGCGGTCTCGCTCATCAGCGAGGAGACCGGACGGCTGGTACGGCTGGTGAACGACCTCATGGAGATATCCCGGTTCGACGCCGGCGCCGCCGAACTCAGCCTGGACGAGATCGACATGGCCGAGTCCGTCCAGCGCACCCTGGCCGCCCGCGGCTGGCAGGACCAGGTGGACGCGGTGCTGCCCGCGCCGGGGGCCCTGCGCGCGGCCGTGGACCCGCGCCGCTTCGACGTGGTCGTCGCCAACCTCGTCGGCAACGCGCTGCGCCACGGCGATCCGCCCGTCACCGTCGAACTGGCGGCCTACCGGGAGGCGTCGGGGGCGCGGTGGGTGCGGCTGACCGTCACGGACAGCGGTCCCGGAATCGGCGCGATGGCCCTGCCGCACATCTTCGAGCGCTTCTACAAGGCGGGGGCGGCGCGCACCCGGAGCGAGAGCAGCGGGCTGGGCCTGGCCATCACGGCGGAGAACGTGCGCCTGCACGGAGGGCGCGTCCGCGCGCGCAACGCGGGGTCGGGCGGCGGCGCGGTCCTCACCGTCGAACTCCCGGCCGACCGGGCTCACGGCGACTCCGGCCAGGATCACGGGGCCGGGGCCGGGCCGCGGGGCGGTCCGGGGACGCGGGCAGGGAGGGCGGCTGGTGAGGCCGCGGCGGGCCTGGGGGGCGGCCGGGGCCACGGTGGGAGCCGCGGTGCTCGGACTCCTCGTCGCGGGCTGCGGGGTGCCCACCTCCGGGGTGATCGACGTCGGGAGCGCCGCGAGCGGGCTGCCCGCGCCGCGGCTGACCGCTGTCACGGTCTACCTTCTCCACGGCAAGGAGTTGCAGGAGGTCACCCGCGAGGTGGAGGGCGACGACGACCCGGTGGCCGCCGCGCTGGAGCAGCTGCTCGCGGGGCCCAGCGGGGAGGAGGGGCGCAAGGGCCTGACCACCAGCGTGCCCGAGCCCGCGAGCGTCCTTCAGCTGCGGACCGGTGAGGACACCGTCGCCGTCACCCTCGCGGCCGGTACGGCCGAGTTCGACGACACGGCCCTGCGCCAGCTGGCCTGCACGGCCGCCGTCGCGCTGAACAGGCAGCGGGCCCGTGAGGTGCCGCCCGCCCAGGCCGGCGGATCAGCGGCGCCGGCCGTGCCCATGCCCACCGAACCGCCCGTGACCGTGACCGTGACGGTGACCGTGACGGTGCCCGGCCCCGGCTGGCAGCGCGTGGAGCAGTCCGACGGCTGCCCGAGTGAGGCGGTGGCTCAGTAGCCCGAGCTTTCGGCCCCGACCGCCGACCGGGACCCGGCCCGGCGGACCCCGCCCCGGCGGCCGAGCAGCCGTAGGACCGGCCGCGCGGCGGAGGCCGCCGCTCCGCTCGACCTGCCGGCCGCGCGGCCGAGGCGTAACGTGGCCCGTCCAGCAGGGCAACGTGCCGAGAAACGCCGAGGAACGCCGCGGACCGCCGGGGACCGCCGCGCAAAGGCGGGTGAAGGCGCCGCGCGGGCGCGCGGGCGTGGCGGAAGTACGCGCGTTGCCTCGCGGCGGGTCGTTCGTTGAGCGACTATGTAGGGGTGAACTGCCCACGGCCCCAAAAGGGTGGGCATACCCATGAGGATGGTCAGGTATGCGCCCGATCGGCGACCTCTCTCCGCCCCGCTCCCGTCGTGCCCGTTGACGCCCGGGCGGGAGACGACGGTCGCGGCACGTCGTGGCAGGTCGCGGCACGTGGCGACGCCGCCGGAGCCGCCAAAGGAAGTTGACGGTTTCACCGAACTTGTGAGAGGAGTCGGCCGTGGGGCCTACCCTGGCTGAGGTGAACGACTCACCCGAGGCGCCGTCCGCGCCCGCCCAGCCCGAACTGCCCGTGGTCTCCGAGGCGTTGCACGCCGAGCTCGTCGCCTTCCGGCGCGATCTGCACCGTCACCCCGAGCTCAGCCGCCAGGAGTTCCGCACCACCCGGAAGATCAAGGCCCATCTGGAGCGGATCGGCCTCGCCCCGACGGTGCTGCCCCACGGGACCGGCCTCTTCTGCGACATCGCGGCCCCGGGTGACGACCGCCCCCGGCTGGCGCTGCGGGCCGACATCGACGCGCTGCCCGTTCCGGACCAGAAGTCCGTGCCGTACCGCTCCACCGCCGAAGGCCGCGCGCACGCCTGCGGGCACGACGCGCACACCACGATCGTGCTGGGGACCGGGCTGCTCCTCGCCGACCTGCTGCGGGCCGGCCGGCTGCCGCGCCCGGTGCGGCTGCTCTTCCAGCCGGCCGAGGAGGTGATGCCCGGCGGCGCGCTGGACGCGATCAAGGCCGGGGTGCTGGAGAACGTCGACCGCATCCTCGCCGTGCACTGCGACCCCAAGGTCGAGGTCGGCCGGATCGGCCTGCGGGTCGGCCCGATCACCTCCGCCGCGGACAAGGTGAGCCTCACCCTGGAGGGCCCCGGCGGCCACAGCGCCCGCCCGCACCTGACCACCGACCTGGTGATGGCGGTCGCCAAGTTCGCCACCGAGCTGCCCGCCGCGCTCAGCCGCCGGGTCGACCCGCGCTCGGGCCTGAGCCTGGTGTGGGGCCGGATCGAGGCCGGGCACGCCGCCAACGTCATCCCCTCCCACGCCGAGTTGGAGGGCACCCTGCGCTGCCTGGAGCTGGCGGCCTGGCACGAGGCCCCCGACCTGGTGCACGAGGTGGTCGACCACATCGCGGCGACCTACCGCGCCAAGTGCGCCATCGTCTACCAGCGCGGCGTGCCGCCGGTGGTCAACGAGGCGACGTCGGTGGAGCTGCTGCGCGAGGCGATGACCGCCCGGTACGGCCTGCACGCCATCGAGGACACCGAGCAGTCGCTCGGCGGCGAGGACTTCTCCTGGTACCTGGAGCGGGTGCCCGGCGCGCTGGCCCGGCTCGGCGTGCGGCCCGTCGGCGACACCGCCAAGCGCGACCTGCACCAGGGGGACTTCGACATCGATGAGGGCGCTCTGACCGTCGGTGCGGAGTTGTTCACCGCCGCTGTCCTGCTGTCCTGACAGCCGGTGAGGCCACGGTTACGGGTGTTTCACGAGGCCGAAATGCGTCGATCCGATAACAGGTCTTCATTCGGTCTTTACGTGACATCTACGCGCGTTAAGCTCCGGCTTAGCCAGCGCCGGACGGGGCGCTTCCAGACTGAAGGGGACCCTCTTGCGCCGGGTAACCAAGATCGCCGCCGCGGGCATGGTGTCCGCGGCCCTCGCTCTGACCGCTACCGCCTGCGGCAGCAGCACCACGTCGGACAGCGGCAAGTCGTCGTCCTCCGACGGGAGCAAGGGCAAGGGCGTCGGCATGGCGTACGACGTCGGCGGGCGCGGCGACCACTCCTTCAACGACTCAGCCTCGCGCGGCATGGACAAGGCCGTCAAGGAGTTCAAGCTCGGCGAGAAGGAGCAGACCGCCAGCCAGGACGAGACCGAGTCCGACCGCGAGACGCGGCTGGACCAGCTCGCCGGCGCCGGCTACAACCCGGTCATCGCGGTCGGCTACACCTACGGTGACGCCGTCACGAAGATCGCGAAGAAGTACCCGAAGACCACCTTCGCGATCGTCGACTCCGTCGTGGACGCCCCGAACGTCGACAGCATGGTCTTCGCCACCGAGCAGAGCTCGTACCTGGCCGGTGTGGCCGCCGCGCTGAAGAGCAAGACCGGGCAGGTCGGCTTCATCGGCGGTGTGCACAACACCCTGATCGGCACCTTCCAGGCCGGCTTCGACCAGGGCGTGCACGACACCAAGCCGTCCGACAAGGTCACCGACCAGTACCTGTACGAGACGGACGCCAAGGGCTTCGCCGACCCGACCTCCGCCGCCGGCAAGGCCAAGGGCATGCTCGACAAGGGCATCGACGTCATCTACACCGCGGCCGGCCTGTCCGGTGACGGTTCGATCCAGACCGTGGCCGGCAAGGCGGGCGCCTGGGCGATCGGCGTCGACTCCGACCAGTACCAGGACCCGGCGCTGTCGAAGTACAAGAGCCAGATCCTCACCTCCGCGGTGAAGAACGTGGACGTCGCCGTCTACGACCTGATCAAGTCGGTGCAGTCCGGTACGCCGAAGACCGGCACCAACACGTACGACCTGGCCAACGGCGGTGTCTCGCTCTCGACTTCGGGCGGCTTCATCACCGACATCCAGTCCCAGCTGGACGCGGCCAAGCAGAAGATCGTCTCGGGCGCGACCAAGGTCTCGTCCACCCCGTGACGCGGATCGCGCAGCGGTGACCGCGCCGGGCTGACCGAGGCGCGGTGACCGCGGCGCGACCACCGGCGGCGCGCAGGACAGGCCCGGAAGGCCCGGCGGGGGAGGCTCCGGCACCCCCCGCCGGGCCTTCGCCGTACGCGGCCCGCATCCGGGCGGGTCCCGGACCCGCCCGGACCGGAACGCCCCGGACCGGAACGCTCCCGCAGCCGCCCCCGGCCCGGCCGTCCTGCCCGGTCCGGACGGTCAGCACGGTGCCCACCCGCCGGAGCGCGCGGTACGGTCCCCCCGCACCCGCCCGGCACCCGCCGCCGCTCCCCGGCGGCCTCCGTCGTACCAGCAGTACCTCCGCAGTACCCGCACACCGCCGCAACCCCGCCCGCGCGGACCCCGACCCCCGGGGAACCCGCACCCCGGACCCGGAACCGGACCTGCCACCCCAGGGCCCGGCCCGGCCCCGTCCACGCCACCCGCACCGCCCGAGCCTTTCCCCCCAGGAGAGTGCGCCATCAACGCGTCCACCAACTCCGCAGCGCCCCCCGCCGTACAGCTGCGCGGCATCACCAAGCGCTTCCCCGGCGTCGTCGCCAACCACGACATCGACATCACCGTGCGCACCGGCACCGTGCACGCCCTCGTGGGCGAGAACGGCGCCGGCAAGTCGACCCTGATGAAGATCCTCTACGGGATGCAGAAGCCCGACGAGGGCACCATCGCCATCAACGGCGAGCAGGTCTCCTTCGGCGACCCCGGCGACGCCATCGTCCGCGGCATCGGCATGGTGCACCAGCACTTCATGCTCGCCGACAACCTGACCGTGCTGGAGAACATCGTCCTCGGCAGCGAGAAGCTGCACGGCATCGGCGGCCGGGCGCGCGCCCGGATCACCGAGATCTCGGACGCCTACGGCCTCGGAGTCCGGCCCGACGCCCTCGTGGAGGACCTCGGCGTCGCCGACCGCCAGCGGGTGGAGATCCTCAAGGTCCTCTACCGCGGCGCGCGCATCCTGATCCTCGACGAGCCGACCGCCGTTCTCGTCCCGCAGGAGGTCGACGCGCTCTTCGACAACCTGCGCGGCCTCAAGGCCGAGGGCCTGACCGTCATCTTCATCTCGCACAAGCTCGGCGAGGTGCTGTCGGTCGCCGACGACATCACGGTCATCCGCCGCGGCACCACCGTGGGCAGCGCCGACCCGGCCAGCACCACCCCCAAGCAGCTCGCCGAGCTGATGGTCGGCAGCGAGCTGCCCTCGCCGGAGACCCGCGAGTCCACCGTCACCGACGAGCCGATGCTCACCGTCGCGGAGCTGCGGCTGGCCGCGGTCGACGCCGAGGGCGTCGAGCGGACGGTGCTGGACGACGTCGCGTTCACCATCCACAAGGGCGAGGTCCTCGGCATCGCGGGCGTGGAGGGCAACGGGCAGGCCGAACTGGTCGAGGCGATCATGGGCATGCGGACGCCCGACGCCGGCGTGCTCACCCTCGACGGCGCCGACATCACCCGGCTGCCCACCCGGCGCCGCCGCGAGGACGGCATCGGCTACATCCCCGAGGACCGCCACCGGCACGGCCTGCTCCTTGAGGCGCCGCTGTGGGAGAACCGCATCCTCGGGCACGTCACCGAGCACCCCAACAGCCGCGGCGCGCTGATCGACCCGGGCGCCGCCCGCCGCGACACCGAGCGGATCGTGCGCGAGTACGACGTGCGCACCCCCGGCATCGAGGTCACCGCGGCGTCGCTGTCCGGCGGCAACCAGCAGAAGCTGATCGTCGGCCGCGAGATGAGCCACCTGCCGAAGCTGCTGATCGCCGCGCACCCCACCCGGGGCGTGGACGTCGGCGCGCAGGCCCAGATCTGGGACCAGATCCGCGAGGCGCGGCGCGAGGGCCTGGCGGTGCTGCTCATCTCCGCCGACCTCGACGAGCTGATCGGCCTGTCCGACACCCTGCGCGTGATGTACCGGGGCCGGCTGGTCGCGGACGCCGACCCGGCGACCGTCACACCCGAGGAGCTGGGCTCCGCCATGACAGGCGCCGCCTCCGGCCATCTGGAGAACGCCGTGGAGCACGGCGCGGAGAACGCCGCCGACGCGGCCGGGGAGCCGGCGCCCGCCGCCGAGCCGGCCGGGGGAGAGGACCGATGAAGAAGTTCGACAAGGACCGGGTGCTGCTGGCCGTCGCGGCACCCGTGCTCGCGGTCGTCGGCGCGCTGATCGTCACCGCGCTGGTGCTGCTGGCCACCGGCAAGGACCCGTTCCACGCGTTCAACGTGATGGTGACCTACGGCGACAAGTCCGACAGCCAGGTCTACATCCTCAACAAGGGGATCACCTACTACCTGAGCGGGCTCGCGGTCGCCGTCGGCTTCCGGATGAACCTGTTCAACATCGGCGTGGACGGCCAGTACCGGATGGCGGCGTTCTTCGCCGCCGCCGTCGGCGGGGCCGTGGCCATGCCGAGCGTGCTGCAGATCCCGCTGATCATCGTCACCGCCATGGTGGTCGGCGCGGTCTGGGCGGCCATCGCCGGCGTGCTCAAGGTGACCCGCGGCGTCAGCGAGGTGATCTCCACGATCATGCTCAACTCGCTGGCCGGCATCGTCATCGGCTACTTCCTCCAGGGCGGCCGCCTCGGCGTGCTCGACAAGGACGCCAACATGGTGTCCACCAAGCCGCTGCCGTCCTCCGGGCACCTGTTCAACTTCCAGACCGCCACCGACCCGCTGGACGGCTTCATCGTCTTCGCGGTGCTGGCCGGCGTCCTGTACTGGTTCCTGCTCTCCCGCACCCGCTTCGGCTTCGACCTGCGGGCCGTGGGCCGCTCGGAGTCGGCGGCGGAGGCCAGCGGCGTCAACGTCAAGAAGATGATCATCACCAGCATGCTCATCTCCGGCGGCATGGCCGGCCTGGTCGGCATGTCCACCCTGCTCAACGAGTCCCACGACTACGGCACCGACTTCCCGACCGGCATCGGCTTCACCGGCATCGCGGTGGCCCTGCTCGGCCGCAACAACCCGATCGGCATCGGGATCGGCGCGCTGCTCTGGGCGTTCCTGGAGCGCGCCTCGGACGGGCTGGAGTTCGAGGGCTTCGACAAGGAGATCGTCGGCGTCATCCAGGGCGTGATCGTGCTCGCCGTGGTCATCGCCTACGAGCTGGTCCGCCGCTACGGCCTCACCCGGCAGCAGCGGCAGGTCGGCGCGGAGCTGGCCGCCGCGGCGGCGTCCGGCGGGCCGGGCACCGGCGCCGGTGCCGGCTCCGTCGCGGCCCCGGTCATCGGCAAGCAGGCGGGGGCCGGGTCCGGCTCCGCCGCAGCGACGAAGGAGGACGCGTGAGCGCCACCGCAACCCAGACGCCGCAGCCCGCGGCGCCGCGCGCCAAGGAGCGCCCCGCCACCGGCCGCATCCGGCTGTCGACGCCGATGCTGCTGCTGATCGTCGCCGGCGCCCTCATCGTGCTCTCCGCCGTGCGCGCCATCACCGGCGCCGAGGACGTCACCTCCTCCGGGCAGGTGGCCGGCGCGCTGGCCGGCGCCGTGCCCATCGGCCTGGCCGGGCTCGCCGGCCTGTGGTCGGAGCGGGCCGGCGTGGTCAACATCGGCCTTGAGGGCATGATGATCCTCGGCACCTTCTTCGGCGCCTGGGCCGGCTGGCAGACCAACCCGTGGCTCGCGGTGCTGGCCGGCGTGCTCGGCGGCGCCCTCGGCGGGCTGGTGCACGCGGTGGTCACGGTCACCTTCGGCGTGGACCACATCATCGCCGGTGTCGCGATGAACATCCTGGCCGCCGGCGTCACCCAGTACCTGGCCAAGCGGCTGTTCAACGTCGGCGACGCCGCGCAGAAGGGCGGCACGCCCAAGCAGTCCCCGCCCATGGACGACGTCAAGCACTTCACCGTGCCCGGCCTGTCCCACTGGCTGCACACCGTGGAGACGCACCACTGGTTCCTCGTCTCCGACCTGGCCGGGATCATCGGCGGCCTGGTCACCGGCATCTCGGCGCTGACCCTGCTGGCCCTGGTGCTCTTCGTCGCCACGTTCTTCGTCCTGTGGCGCACCCCGTTCGGCCTGCGGCTGCGCTCCTGCGGCGAGAACCCGGTGGCAGCCGAGTCGCTGGGCGTCAACGTGTACACGTACAAGTACGCCGCCGTGGTGATCTCCGGAGCGCTCGCCGGCCTGGGCGGCGTCTTCCTCGCCATCGGCACGCACTTCTACCTGGAGGGGCAGACCGGCGGCCGCGGCTACATCGGCCTCGCGGCCATGATCTTCGGCAACTGGCGGCCCGGCGGCCTGGCCATGGGCGCCGGCCTGTTCGGCTACGCAGACAGCCTCCAGCTGCGCAACGGCGGCCCGTCCGTGCACGCGCTGCTGCTGCTCATCGCCGTCCTGCTGGTGGCCATGGCGGTGTGGCGGTTCTACCGCGGCGCCCGCCTCGCCCCGGCCGTGGCGCTGGGCTTCGCGGTGCTGCTGTCCCTCTGGTACACGTTCACCGACTCGGTGCCGGACGAGGTCGTGCAGGGCACGCCGTACGTCGTCACCCTGCTGGTGATGGGCCTGTCGGCGCAGCGGCTGCGGATGCCCAAGGCCGACGGCCTGCCCTACCGCAAGGGCCAGGGCCACTGATGGCCGGCGTCGACGCGGGGGCCGTCGAACTGCCCGCGGACGGGGCCGACCCGACGGCCGACGGCCCCGTCGGGGCCGCTGACCGGGACGCCGGCCGAGCTGCTGGCGTGGCCGCTGACCTGGCCGCTGACCTGGCCGCTGACCGGGACCCCGCGTGGGCTCCCGACTGGGCCGGGCTGCGGTCCGCCGCCCGGGCGGCCATGGAGCGGGCGTACGCGCCCTACTCCGGCTTCCCGGTCGGCGCCGCCGCGCTCACCGACGACGGGCGCACGGTCGTCGGCTGCAACGTCGAGAACGCCGCCTACGGGGTGGCGCTGTGCGCCGAGTGCGGCCTGGTCTCCTCGCTGCACGCCACGGGCGGCGGCCGACTGGTCGCCTTCGCCTGCGTCGACCGCAAGGGGGCCGCGCTGATGCCGTGCGGCCGCTGCCGCCAACTGCTGTGGGAGCACGGCGGCCCCGACCTGCTGGTGGACACCCCGTCCGGGGTGCGGCCGATGAAGGAGCTGCTGCCCGACGCCTTCGGGCGCGAGGACCTGACGTCCCGCTAGTGCCGCGACCGGCACCAGGCCCTGTCAGGCATCTCCGCTCCTTCGGCTCCTTCGGCTCCTTCGGCCTCTTCGGCTCTTCCGGCTTCTTCGGCCAGGCGCCCCGAGCGCCACGTTCCACCCCGCCCCGGGCCCACCGCCCGGGGCGGGTTCCGTCTGCCGCCGTTCTCCCGGCCGCCCGCACGGCCCCGGGGGCGCGGCCATGTCACGAACGCGAGGAACTGCCTTCCATGGACGCCATTTCCGTCATCCGCGCCAAGCGCGACCGCGGCCGGCTCAGCGACGAGCAGATCGACTGGGTGATCGACGCCTACACCCGCGGCGAGGTCGCCGACGAGCAGATGTCCGCGCTGGCCATGGCGATCCTGCTCAACGGCATGGACCGGGCCGAGATCGCCCGCTGGACCGCGGCGATGATCGCCTCCGGCGACCGGATGGACTTCTCCCGGCTGTCCCGCCCGACCGCCGACAAGCACTCCACCGGCGGCGTAGGCGACAAGATCACCCTCCCGCTGGCGCCCCTGGTCGCCGCCTGCGGGGCCGCCGTGCCGCAGCTGTCCGGGCGGGGCCTCGGCCACACCGGCGGCACCCTGGACAAGCTGGAGTCCATCCCCGGCTGGCGGGCGGAGCTCTCCAACGACGCGATGATGACCGTGCTCGACGAGGTCGGCGCCGTGGTCTGCGCGGCCGGCGACGGGCTCGCCCCCGCCGACAAGAAGCTCTACGCGCTGCGCGACGTCACCGGCACGGTGGAGTCCATCCCGCTGATCGCCTCCTCGATCATGTCCAAGAAGATCGCCGAGGGCACCGGCGCGCTGGTCCTGGACGTCAAGGCGGGCTCCGGCGCGTTCATGAAGAACATCGAGGACGCCCGCGAACTGGCCTCCACGATGGTCGGGTTGGGCAACGACCACGGGGTGCGCACCATCGCGCTGCTCACCGACATGTCGGTGCCGCTCGGGCTCACCGCGGGCAACGCGCTGGAGGTGCGCGAGTCGGTCGAGGTACTGGCCGGCGGCGGCCCCGCCGACGTCGTGGAGCTCACCCTGGCACTGGCCCGGGAGATGCTCGACGCGGCCGGCCTGCCCGACGCCGACCCGGTCAAGGCGCTCGCCGACGGCCGGGCCATGGACGTGTGGCGCCGCATGGTCCGCGCCCAGGGCGGCGACCCGGACGCCCCCCTGCCCACCGCCCGCGAGCGCCACACCGTCACCGCCCCGGCCACCGGCGTGCTCGCCGAACTGGACGCCTACGCCGTCGGCGTCGCCGCCTGGCGGCTGGGCGCCGGCCGGGCCCGCAAGGAGGACGCCGTGCAGGCCGGCGCGGGCGTCGAACTCCACGCCAAGCCGGGCGAGCCGGTCGTCGCCGGGCAGCCGCTGATGACGCTGCACACCGACACCCCGGACGCCTTCGGGTACGCCGTGGAGGCGCTGGAGGGCGCGTTCTCCGTCGCCGCGCCGGACGCCGCCCCCGCGCCGCGGCCGATCGTCCTGGACCGCATCGGCTGACCTCGCCGGGCTTGCCGACGCCCCCTCACCGCGGTGGTCCGTGCGACCACCGCGGTGAGTGTCTTTCCGCGCCTCTGCGAAGCCGGCCGCCGCACGCTCGGCCCCCGGGAACCCGCCTCCACGGAAGAGGACTTCACGCCCTCCCGGTGGCCGGTGAGTGAAGCCCTGGACGCGGCGGCTGCGGGCCGCTTCCTGCTTCCAGCGGGGCCGCCGGCTCGGCTTCTGGCCGAGAGGGCCGGTGGCCGACAGCCGGTGGGAGCGCGGAACCACACCGGCGCAGACGCGTGTTGGGGCAGGTGAGGGTTAAGGGGGTGAAGGGGGTGAAGGGGGTGAGCGAGGCTGCGGGGCGGCCGGGGTGGCCTGAGCGGCCGAGAAGGGTGAACGCGGGCGGAACACGTCAATCCGCTTTTAAACCAGAGCCCTGGAGTGACGGGCGTGGTCCACTGTCCGGTCGGTGCGGGTCTGTGACATATACGCGCGAAAGATGGGCTGTCGTGCGCCCTTTGAGGCGTGACTCAACTCACGGGGAGTCAATTCGGTTCCCTCTTCATGCGTCAAGATCACGTAAAGAATCGCCTCCGGCCCTGCTGGAGTCGTAGGGCCATCCGGGAAGCTTCTCAAGTTTGTGCGTGTGTGGATCTTGAGAAGAAGGGGCGGAAAGTGCGTCGATGGCGTTGGCCGGCAACGGCCATAGCGGGAACAGTGGGGACGGTGACGCTCGCCGTGACGGCGGCGGGCATCTCACCGGCGACCGCCGCACCACAGAGCCAGCAGAGTCCGGCTCAGAGCAACACCGCTGTCAGCACGACCAGTAGCACGGACATCGCCGCTCCGGCGGGCGACCTGCTGCTCAACGGCTACGGCGACAGCGCCGGTTACCACCTGGAGGTGGGTACCGGGGCGACCGGCTACACCTGGCGCGAGGTCGCCGTGGTGCGGCCGGGCGACATTGACGACTCGTCATGGACGGGCTACCAGTGCGTGTCCGGCGACGGCCACTACGCCGGTGTGACCGTGCTGCCGGCGATGGCCGTCAACCAGGTGGCGGACCGCGACCACGGCGCGTTCGCCTACTCGGTCGACCTGCGCACGGGCGCGGTCAGGCCGGTGGCCTCGGGCGTCGCGCTGAAGTACCACTCACCCGGCTGCGGCATCGGCGACACCGCCGAGTTCACCGTGAACCCCGGGGACAACGAGCAGCAGACCCAGGTGCTCTCGGTCGACCTCGCCACCGCGAAGGTGACGGCGTCGGCGAGCGTCACGGGCCAGGTCACGTCAGTGGTGCCGACCGCCGCGGGGCCGGTCGGGGCGATGGGCGGCGAGCTGGTCCGTATCCCGGTCGCCGCGAAGGGCGGCAAGGCCACGCCGGTCAAGGTCGCGGACGTCGGCGGCGTCCCCTACGACCTGCGGCCCGAGTCGGGCGGCGGCGTGGACTTCGCCGTCGAGCGGTCCGGCGGCAGCAAGACGTCGCTGCTGCGCCGCGAGCGCCAGGGCAAGGTCAGCACCCTCGGCCAAGGACCGGCCTCCTCCCTCCAGCTGATGCAGGGCCGGGGCGGCCACGCCAGCGCCGTCGGCGCCACGTCGGTGACCAAGGGCTCCGGCGTGCGCAGCGTGTCCACGAAGGGCCTGCCGGCCGGGGCGCAGGCGGTGTCCCTGGACGGGGCCGCCGCGTTCGGCCCGGGGCCGAAGACGGACGCCGACGCGCCGCTGGTGCTGGGCACCAAGAAGCCCACCCTGCTCAAGCGCTCCGCCGCGCCGGCCGCCAAGGACCCGGTGACGACGCTCCCCAACCCGGTCTCCCCGGCCGGCACGGTGGCTCCGGTGACGACCCCGAAGAGCACCGCGCAGGGTGCCGCGCCGCAGTCGGCGGGCCCGCTCACGCCGGCCCCGACCGCCGCGCCCAAGGCCAAGAGCCTGGTCGGCGACACGGCGGCCACCACGGCGGACACCACCTCCACGGCCACCACCACCGCTGCGACGGCCGCCACCACCACGGCCGCGACCACCGCGACCAGCGCGACCTACAGGACGGCCGCCGCCACGGCGACCACCGCGACCGCCACCACCGCGGCCGCCACCACCGCCAAGGTGGCCGTCCAGCCGCTCTCCGCCACCGTCCAGACCACGCCCAAGTGCGCGGTGGACCGGCTGGCCGAGGACAAGCAGGTCATGCAGCCCTCCGCCAACCAGGTCTCCTGGGCGATCCAGATGGCCGAGCAGGGCCTGCTGACCGGCTCGGCCTACCAGCGCCCGGCCAACTACGCGAACCTCGGCCTGGTGGCGTACGCGCCCAACGACGACTTCTCGCGGGTCGCGCTGAGCCACCCGGCCGGCGACACCTTCGACTCGGTGCCGCGCGCGGTGTACGAGGCGATCGTCGCCCAGGAGTCCAACTACAGCCAGGCGTCCTGGCACGCGCTGCCCGGCATCCCCGGCGGCGCGCTGGTCGGCGACTACTACGGCGCGGGCGGCTCCATCTCCACGATGGACTACTCCAAGGGCGACTGCGGCTACGGCCTGGGCCAGGTGACCACCGGCATGTCGGTGGGCGACACCACCTACTCCCAGCACGGCCAGTGGAAGATCGCCGTCGACTACCAGGAGAACCTGGCCGCCGGCCTGCAGATCCTGGAGCGCACCTGGAACCAGCTGTACGCGGCCGGGATCACCGTCAACGGCGGCGACCCGAAGTACCTGGAGAACTGGTACCTCGCGGCCTGGGCCTACAACTCCGGCATCCAGCCGACCGCGGCCTTCGGCAACACCACCGGCTGCACGCCCAGCGCCACCTGCACCGGTCCGGACGGCACCTGGGGCCTGGGCTGGTCCAACAACCCGGCCAACCCCGACTACCCGCCGACCCGCGCGCCGTACCTGAAGAGCTCCTACGCGGACGCCTCGCACCCGGCGGACTGGCCGTACCAGGAACGCATCATGGGCTGGATGGGCCAGCCGATCCTGCGGTTCAGCGAGCCCGCCTACTCCACCCCGACCTACCAGGGCGGGAAGACGTGGCTGCAGATCCCGTCGCCGACGACCTTCTGCACCGTCGCGGGCGACAAGTGCGACCCCAGCGGCTCGAACCCGAAGATGTGCACCCTGTCGGACTCGGAGTGCTGGTGGAGCGGTTCCGCCACGTTCGTCTCCGACTGCGCCTCGACCTGCGCCACCAGCCCGTACTCGGTGGGCGCCGGATCGAGTGAGCCGGCCGTCGAGAAGCCGCACCCGCACCCGCCGTCCTGCTCGCTGGACACCGCGCACGTCCACAACGAGGGCAGCGGCGCACCGATCATCGTGGACGAGTCGCAGAGCCAGCCACCGCTGAACCTGGTGGGCTGCGGGTCGTCGAACTGGTCGCAGGGCGGCACGTTCAGCTACAAGTACGGCACCGACTCCTCGGGCAACCCGATCGGCGCGATCGACACCCACCAGCTGGGCGTCGGCTTCGGCGGGCACGTGCTGTTCACGCACACCGAGACGGGCTCCAACCCGAACGAGATCAACAGCGGTACCTGGACGCCGAACCTGCCGAAGCTCCAGTACTACAAGATCAAGCTGCACTTCCCGTCGACGGCGGCCTCGGCCACCAACGTCGTCTACAGCATCAACCCCGGCGGCGGGGCGGCCCCCTGGAAGATCCGGGTCAACCAGGACTGGGGCTCGGAGCAGTGGGTGACCATCGGCACCTTCGCGATGGAGAACGGCGGCAACGTCGTCCTCACCAACAAGAGCGACGTCTCCGGGTCGGGCAACATCAACTACGCCGACTACGACGTCGCCTATGACGCCGTCGCGTTCATCCCCGAAGGCGGCAGCCCCGGCCACCCGATCGGCGGCCCGCCCGGCGTGAAGGACGCCCCCAAGGGCTCCAACCCGTCGTGGGTCAACTGCGGTTGCGTCAAGCGCACGGCCGGCGACCCGGTCGACACCAGCACCGGCTACTTCGGTGACACCTACACCGACCTGTCCACGCCCGGCCGCGGCATGCCGCTGGACTTCACCCGCAGCTACGCCGAGTCCGTCGCCGACCCGAGCGGCCCCAACGGCTCCCTCGCGGTCAACGGCCCGTTCGGCTACGGCTGGACGTACTCCTACAACCTGTCCGCGAGCACCGACTCCACCACCGGTGCCGTCACGGTCACCCAGGAGGACGGCTCCCAGGTCACGTTCAACGACACCGACGGGACGTACACGCCGTCCGCGCCGCGCTACGACGCGACGCTGACCGCGGCCGGCTCCACCTACACCTTCACCCGCACCGGCAAGGACGTCTTCACCTTCGACGCCACGACCGGGCGGCTCACCGCCGAGACCGACATCGTGGGCAGCAAGGCCAGCCCGGCGTACGCGACCAAGCTCGCCTACGACTCCTCCGGCCACCTGTCGACGGTCACCGACCCCGGCGGCCGGGTCTACACGCTCACCTGGACCGGCAGCCACATCACCGGCCTGAAGGACTCCGCCGGGCGGACGGTCACCTACGCCTACAGCACCGCGGGCGACCTCACCGACGTCTACGGGGTGGGCAGCACCCGCTCCCCGTCGCTGAAGGACGACGACCACACCGTCTACACGTACACCGCGAACCACCTGGTCGCGTCGGTGCGCAACCCGGTGGAGTACGGGTCGACGGCGACCCCGACGCCCGCGATGTCGATGACGTACGACAGCTCGGAGCGGGTGCTCACCCAGACCGACGCGGACGGCAGGACCACCACGTTCACCTACGGTCCGGACACCGGCGCGAACCTGGTCGCCGGCCAGACCGAGATCACCGACCCGGCCGGCCACAAGACGATCGACACCTACGCCGACGGCCTGCTGACCACCGAGACCAAGGGCGCCGGCACCGCCGACGAGGGCACCTGGACGTACACCTACGACCCGGCCAGCCTCGGCATCACCTCCATCGCCGACCCCGCGGGCAACCTCCAGACGTTCGCCTACGACGACCACGGCAACAAGGTCTCGTCGAGCGACTCCCGCGGCTTCACCACCAGCTACCTCTACGACGACAACGACAACCTGATCCAGACCGTCGACCCCTCGGGCCTCCAGACGGTCTACAACTACGACGAGTCCGGCCACATCGCGGCCGGCGGCACCGGGTACGGCCTGCTCACCAGCACCGTCCAGCAGGTCGACGACGGCGCCGTGACCTCGCGCACCATCAACAACTACTACGACGACACCGCCCACCCGGGCGACGTCACCCGCACCGTCGACGCGCGCGGCAACACCACCGGCGCGACCTACGACGCGGCCGGCGACAAGACCAGCACCACCGACGCCGAGGGCGACAAGACGCTCTACGGCTACGACTCCGGGACCGGCCTGCTCACCAGCACCGTCTCCCCGAACGGCACCGCCGCCGGCACCACGGCGAGCTGCACCCCGCCGGCCAAGGGCTGCACCACCTACGCCCACGACGCCTGGGGCAACACCACCAAGACCACCGACCCGCTCGGCCACACCACGCTGGCCTCCTACGACGCCGACGGCGACCAGGTCTCCGCCACCGACGGCAACGGCAAGAAGACGGTCTACGGCTACGACGCCGCCGACCAGCGCACCAGCGCGACGCAGCCGGACGGCACGAAGTCCCAGACCGTCTACAACGCCGACGGCACCGTCCAGAAGACCATCGACGGCGCGAACAAGGCGACCACCTACACCTACGACGGGCAGGGCCGCAAGGCCACCCGCACCGACCCCGACAGCCACAGGACCACGTGGGCGTACGACCCGACCGGGAACCTCACCACGGTGACCGACCCGGCCGGCCGCACCACCACGTACACCTACGACCCGGCCGGCAACCCGACCTCGATCAGCTACTCCGACGCCGCGACGCCGGACGTCACCTCGATCGAGTACGACCCGGCGGGCCACCGCAGCTCGATGACGGACGGCACCGGCACCACCACCTGGACGTACGACGTCTTCGGTGAGCTGACCGGCACGACCAACGGCGCCGGATCGACCGTGGCCTACGGCTACGACGCGAACGGCAACCAGACGTCGATCACCTACCCCAACGGGCTGACCGTCGCCCAGTCCTTCGACAAGGCCAACCGGACCAGCGGCCTGACCGACTGGAACGCCAGGTCCACGTCCTTCGGCTACGACGCCGACAGCGACTGGAAGACCACCACCTACCCCAACGGCACCACGGCGACCACGGGTTACGACAACAGCGACAACCCGCTGTCCGACACCCTCGCCAAGGGCACCACCACCCTGGCGACGCTGTCCTACACCCGCGACGGCGACGGGCAGATCGGCGGCGAGACCCCGACCGGCGTGCCCGGCAGCGCGCAGACCTACGCCTACACCGACAACGAGCAGGTGAAGTCCGCCACCGCGGGCAGCGCCGCCACCGCCTACGCCTACGACGCGGCCGGCAACCCGGTCCAGGTGGGCACCGCCAACCAGGTCTTCGACGCGGCCGGCGAGCTGTGCTGGTCGACCACGTCGACGCTGCCGGCCAGCCCGTCCTGCGCGAGCCCGGCCTCCGGCGGCACCACCTACGGCTACGACACCGAGGGCGACCGGACCAGCCAGGCCGCGCCCGTCGGCAGCACCACCTACACCTACGGCCAGGACGGCGGCCTCACCGCCGTCAGCGGGGCCGCCGGCGCCACCTACACGTACAACGGTGACGGCCTGCGGGCGGCGAAGACGGTCGGCTCCACCACGACCGCCTTCACCTGGGACGGTTCGACGGACACGCCGAACCTGCTCTCCGACGGCACCACCAGCTACCTGTACGGACCCGGCGGCGTGCCGGTCGAGCAGATCGGCAGTGCCACCCAGTGGTACTTCCACGACCAGCTCGGCTCCACCCGCGCGCTGACCGACTCCACCGGCGCGGTCAGCGCCGGCTACGCCTACACGGCGTACGGCGCGGTCTCCTCGCACACCGGCACGGCCACCACGCCGTTGCAGTACACCGGCCAGTACACCGACGCCGAAACCGGCTTCGTGTACCTGCGGGCCCGCTACTACGACCCGGCCACGGCCCAGTTCCTCACCGTGGACCCGGACGTGGAAGCCACCCTCAGCGCCTACGCGTACGTCTACGGCAACCCGCTCAACGGCATCGACCCGTCCGGGCTGTGGGGCATCGGCAGCATCGTCAGCAGCATCCACAAGCACCTCGGCGTGATCAACGCGGTCGCCACCGCCGTGGCTTCCGTGGCGGGCACGGTCACCGGCATCTGCGCCGAGACCGGTCTGGAGATGTGCGCCGCCGTGGCGGGCGCGGTGTGGATCGGCGCCACCGCGGTCGTCTGGGCCAGCCAGGCATGGGAGGACTACGACACCTGCCACAACGGAGTGGGCGAGGCGTGCGTCACGAACCTCGCCTACAGCGTCGGCGACGTCGTGGGCCTTCCCAAGGCACCCGCGGCGGGGGTCAAGGGCGCGACCAAGCTCCTCGACAAGATCCTGCCCGGAACCGGCTGCCACCGGCTGATTCCCTGACCCCTGATTCCCTGATCCCCGGGTAGCACCGGGAACGTCCCGGGACCCGGCCCGCACAGGCCGGGTCCCGGGACTCTTTCGTCGGCCTGTGCCGGCCTGCGTCGGCCCGCGACGGCCGCCGGAACGCGGCGGGGCGGATACCGCCGCCGCTCTCCGCCGCCCGGTTCAGCCGCGCGGCGCTCCCCGTTCCGAGGGGGGCAGGAGCCAGTCCGGCAGAAGGCGCTTCCGCCACGCGGGCGGCATCCCGTCGGCGGTCGAGACGACGACGCCCGCGGCGAGCGCCGCCGCAGCGCACATCCCGCACAGGACCGTGAGCCACAGGGCGTTGTGCCCGTTCGCCCAGTGGGCCGCGAAGATGCCGAAAACGACCAGCGCGAACAGGACCAGACCGACCGCGGACCGAACGAGCCAAAGGCGCATCGCGCCATCATCCCACCGCCGACCGCGCCGCCCGGGTCCGGGACCTTCCCCCGTGCTCCGGCCGGACCGCCGCCGGGCCCCGGTGCCGCCGGTTTCCGGCGCCGCGCGGCACGCCCGAGCCGGGGCGTGATCACGAAACGGGATCAGTCCGAGATGAGGTGCCACGGGTTCTATGAACCTCGTTGCGGGTGCTTGACCCGGCACCTGATAATCCGCGCGTGACGACCCATTTGGACGGCCAGGGGACCTCGCAGGGCGGATACAACCGCCACCGAGCCCCCAAGGAAAAAGCCGTCAGCCGACGTTCCGCCCTCCTCCTCGCGGGAGCAGGCGGACTTGTGGCCGCCGGAGGCGCCGCCTACTTCGCCCGCCGGGGCGGCGGCGGCCCGGCACCGGACCTCTCCATCACCAAGCCGCCAGGAACGGCCGTCCGGCCGGCTCTCTGGTCGGAGCAGTTCCAGCCCGGCCACCTGTGGTCGGCCGGCGGCGTGGGCACGGCGAACGCCGACCCGAACGACACCTCCCTGCACAGCCGGGGGACCCAGTCCTTCGCGGCCACCACGACGGGCACCGGGGAGCAGTCCTTCGTCCGCAGGCAGTCCATACCCGCCTTCGACCTGCGCGGCCGGACCATCCGCCTGGTCTTCCGGGTGGACGACACCACGCACCTCAACCGGATCACGTTCTTCGTCGGGAACCGGGACTACGGCGACTACTTCTACTGGAACGTGCACATCCACTCGGCGGTCGACGCCAACTACGTCGGGCCCGGGGAATGGGTCACGGTGCACCTCCAGTGGGCGGACGTGGCGGGCGCGGCCGGGGCCTTCGCGATCTCGGCCAAGGGCGACCCCTCGACGCGGTCCGCCTTCACCGAGATGTCCTTCGAGGTCTTCGACGACAAGAAGGGCCCGGTCACCTACCACCTCCAGGCGGTGGAGCTGATCGAGGACACCACGAAGACCTTCCCCCACGGCGTCGTGTCGATCACCTTCGACGACTCGTTCCAGTCGGTCTACGACCTGGCCCGTCCGGTGATGGCCGAACACCGGTTCACCGGAACCGTCTACAACATCGCCGAGGCCGCCGGCACGGACCGCTACATGTCCGTGAAGCGCATGCAGGCCCTCCAGGACACGTGGGCCTGGGAGATGGCCGGCCACGCCTACTCCATGGACGCCCACAACACGGGCTACGACCAGCTCAGCAGGCATGAGGTCGACACCGACCTGCGCAAGCTGCGCACCTGGATGGTGTCCCGGGGATTCCGCAGCGAGAACTTCGCCTACCCCCACGGGCTGTTCGCCGCCACCAAGGACGGTGTGCCCATCGACCGCATCGCGGGCGAGTACTTCGCCACCGCCAGGTCGATCGTCGGGGAGACCACCGAGACCTTCCCCCCGGCCATGCCCTACCGGCTGAAGGCGCTCACCGGTGTCACCGACGACCCCCGCGGCGACGGGAACCCGGTGTCCGTCGTCACCGACCTCGGCGGGAAGCTGGACCGCTGCGCGAGCAGCGGGGACTGGCTGATCCTCTGCTTCCACCAGCTCGTCGCGAAGGGCCCCGAGGAGAGTACGCAGGTCAGCCAGGCCGGCTTCGCGTCCGTCATGAAGGCCATCGCGGATCACGGCATCCCCGTCGCGACCGTCGGCGAGGTCCTCTCCCACCCCTGACCGGCGGACGTCCGACCGGGAAGCCGACGGAACCCACGGAAGCCCTCCGGCGAAGGCCCTGGCCTGTCCTGGCCGCTCTGGCCCGCCGGCGGGTCCTTCCGGTGGCGTCATGCAGGTATCTGCCTGCATAATGGTGGGGTGAGCCCCGAAGCCGAGGAACCCGACAGGGTGGGCCAGGTCTTCAAGGCGCTGGCCGACCCGACGCGGCGGCTCCTGCTCGACCGCCTGCGCGAACACGACGGCCAGACACTGGGAGAGCTGTGCGGACGTCTGGGTATGGCCCGCCAGTCGGCCACCCAGCACCTCGACCTGCTCGTACGGGCCAACCTGGTGACCGTGGTCCGCCGCGGCCGGGAGCGCCTGCACTACCTCAACCCGGTCCCGATCCACGAGCTCCAGGAGCGCTGGATCTCCGGGTTCGACCGGCCCCGCCTGCGCACGCTCGGCGCCGTCAAGAACCTTGCAGAGGAGTACGCCATGGGCACTGATTCCGTCGCCGTATCTGCCGTATCTGCCGTATCTGCTGAACCCGCCCTATCTGCCGAACCCGCCGAACCCGCCGTATCGGCCGCGTCCACCCCGACCGTGCCGGGCTACGTCTACGTCACCTACATCCGTGCGAGCGCCGAACAGGTGTGGAGGGCGCTCACGGACGCCGACCTGACGGCGCGCTACTGGGGACACGCCAACGTGTCGGACTGGCAGCCCGGTTCCGACTGGGAGCACCGGCGGGCCGACGGGTCCGGCGCCGTCGACGTCGTCGGCACGGTGCTCGCCGCCGAGCCGCCGACGCGCCTGGTCATCACCTTCGAGGACACCCCGGACACGGTCCCGCCGCGGGACCCCTCGGTCGTCACCTTCCTCGTCGAACCGCACGAGGAGATCGTGCGCCTGACCGTCACCCACGAGAACCTGCCCAACCGGGAGATGCTCGGCGGCATCTCGAAGGGATGGCCCGCCGTGCTGGCGAACCTCAAGTCGCTGCTGGAGACCGGTGAGGTCCTTCCGCAGGCCCCCTGGGAGATGTGATGACCGCCGACGCCCTGCGCGGTGCCTTCCGGACGCTCCTGGAGGCCGCTGCCTCCGTCTCCGACGGCGACGCGGTCCCCGAGCCGCCGGCCGGCGAGTGGAACGCCGACCAGATCCTGGCGCACGTCTCGCTCGTCACCGCGGCCACGCTCGCCACCGTCGCCACGATCGCGGCCGGGGCCAACGCGGCCTACGACAACCGCCTCGCGCAGGACGCGTGGACCATCGAGCACACGATCGAACTGGCCGGCGGCCACGCGGGGCTGCGCGAGCGGATCGGCGCCCAGGCCGACGCCCTGTGCGCGCTGGTGGGCGCGGGCCTGGGCGACCGCGAACTCGACACGCCGGTGCCCAGCCGCCTCGTGTCCAACCGCGCCGTCATGGTCGACCAGCCCCTCGCGCTGCGGGACATCATCGCCGGTCTCGCGGCGCAGGAACTGCCCGGCCACGCGGAGCAGCTCCTCGCCCTCAAGGGGCGGGCACGGGTGGCGCACTGAGGTCGTGAACGAGGGGGCCGGACGGATTCCGGCCCCCCCTTTTCGTGTGCCCGTTCGGCGCCTTTCCCGTCCGGGACGAACTCCCCCCGCTCCACGTCGCGTTCCTCGGCCTTCGCCGCGGACCGCGCGGACGCCGCCGGCACGGTCGGGGAGTCCGCGAGCCAGGCCCTCACGGTGGGCTGTCGGTGGTCCGGGCCCGCGCTGCGACAACTCGGGAGCCCCGGGAGCCCCGGGCCGACGGGCTCAGTGCAGGCCGCGGCCGAACCCGACGGCCAGCGGCATCCGCAGGCCCAGCGGCGGGGGAGCCGCCAGCGCGTCGGTGACCGGGCGGGAGAACGGACGGTCCATCAGGGCGCCCAGGACGAAGTCCGCGGTGAGCGCGAAGACCTCGGACCGGTGGTGGCGCAGCGCGTGGCCGTCGGAGTGCACCTCGAACCGGCACACCTCGCGGTTGACCTTCTTCGCCCGCTCCGCCAGCCGGTAGGACAGCTCCGGATCGGTGGCACCGTCGTCCGTGCCGTGGACGATCAGCACCCGGCGCCCGTTCAGCTGCTTGACCGGCTCCTGCTCCACCTCCGGCTCGGGCCCGTCGGGCAGCCACGGCGCCAGTGCCACCGCGGCCACCACGCCGGGACGGCCCGCCGCGTGCAGGGCGGCCCGGCCGCCCATGTCGGCGCCGACCAGGGCCACCGGTACGTCGCCGTACCGGCGCAGCGCCTCGTCGACCGCCCACTCGGCGTCCTCGGCGGGGTGCGCGTGGCCGCCGTTCCAGCCGCGGAAGCGGTAGTGGACCACGTGCGCGGCCAGTCCGTCATCCCCGGCGGCGCGCACCAGGTGCCGGGCCAGCGGCCACATCACGGCCGCGGCCACGGGGGAGCGCCGACGGGTGCTCAACGGGTCGCCGCCGGGCAGCGCGAGCACGACGGCGCGCACCGCGGGGTCGACGCCGTGCCCCCGCCGCGACGGCGCGGACGCCCGCCCGGCGGTCACCGGTCGGCCCAGCCGGGCGCCGCGTGCCGGTAGAGCTTGCGAAGCCATGGCGCAACGATGGCAGACAACAGGGTGTGCGTTCGATGGCCGGGCGGAAAAATATTCAGAGCAACGTACAGTCTACGCGCGTAGGCGTTATCGTTCCCCTCATGGAGAACGCCACAGCCACCCACCGTCCCCACCGTCCCACCGCTGAGCAGATCCGCCGCGCACCCAAGGCGCTCCTGCACGACCACCTCGACGGCGGACTGCGCCCGGGCACCATCATCGACATCGCCCGGGAGACCGGCTACGAGGGGCTGCCCGAGACCGAACCCGACCGGCTCGGCGCCTGGTTCCGGGACGCCGCGGACTCCGGCTCGCTGGAGCGCTACCTGGAGACGTTCGCCCACACCTGCGCCGTGATGCAGACCCATGACGCGCTGGTCAGGGTGGCCGCCGAGTGCGCGCAGGACCTGGCCGCCGACGGCGTCGTCTACGCCGAGATCCGCTACGCCCCCGAGCAGCACCTGGCGGGCGGGCTGACGCTGGAGCAGGTGGTCGAGGCGGTCAACGAGGGCTTCCGGCTGGGTGAGCGCCGGGCCCGGGAGGACGGCAACCGCATCCGGGTGGGCGCGCTGCTCACCGCCATGCGGCACGCCGCCCGCTCCCTGGAGATCGCCGAACTCGCCAACCGCTACCGGGACTCGGGCGTGGTCGGCTTCGACATCGCCGGTGCCGAGGCGGGCTTCCCGCCCACCCGGCACCTGGACGCGTTCGAATACCTCAAGCGCGAGAACAACCACTTCACCATCCACGCCGGCGAGGCGTTCGGCCTGCCGTCGATCTGGCAGGCCCTCCAGTGGTGCGGCGCCGACCGGCTCGGCCACGGGGTGCGGATCATCGACGACATCGAGGTGGCCGGCCGCGAGGACGGCGGTGCCTCCGACCCGTCCGAGGGCGCCGGCCGGCAGGTGCGGCTGGGCCGGCTCGCCTCCTACGTGCGCGACAAGCGGGTGCCGTTGGAGATGTGCCCCACCTCCAACCTCCAGACCGGCGCCGCCAGCTCCTACGCCGAGCACCCGATCGGGCTGCTGCGGAGGCTCCACTTCCGCGTCACCGTCAACACCGACAACCGGCTGATGTCCGGCACCAGCATGAGCCAGGAGTTCGCGCACCTCGTAGAGGCGTTCGACTACACGCTGGACGACATGCAGTGGTTCACCGTCAACGCGATGAAGTCCGCGTTCATCCCTTTCGATGAACGGCTCGCCATGATCAACGAGGTGATCAAGCCCGGATACGCCGAGCTGAAGGCGGAATGGCTGTTCGGTCCGGCCGCCGCCGCAGGGCCGGTGGCCAGCGGTTCCGCGCTCCGCTAGGCGCTGACGGCGGCCCGCGGCGAGGAGACGGGAGGCGGGGTCCGGGCGCGGCACGCCCGGTTGCACGCGAGGTTTCCCGATGACTACGTTCCGTTGTCATGCAGACCCGAACCAAGAAGACCCTCGCCGCAGCCGCACTCGGGCTGGCCGCCACGGCCGCCGCGGCCGGCACCGCCTCCGCCACCAGCCTGGTGTCGAGCCCGAACGCCCTCGCCCCGGTCGGCTCCGCAGCCGGCCTGGTCCCCGGCGCCGCCACCTCCCTCGCCGGAGCGCAGACCGCGGTCGCCCACGGCACCTCCGCGGTGCCGGCCAAGTCGAGCAGCCTGGTGCCCTCGGACAACCACCTCTCCGGGAACTCGGTCGCCCCGGTCACCGGCCTGCTCGGCGGCCTCCCGGCCGGCGGCAGCATCCTCGGCGGCTGACCCCCCGGTCCGCCCCCTGAGCCGCCCCGCCGGCTCGCCGGCCCGTCCCCCTGCCCGCGCGAACGCGGTGCGCCGCCCCGCCCGTTCCGGGTGACGCCGCGCGGGCGAAGGGCGCCGTGCCTCCCTCGCGGGCGCACCGACCCGTACGGCCGCGCCCCTCACGTCCGAGGTGCGCGGCCGCCGACCTTCCGGGTTCCGCTTCCGCGGGCCGGGCGGGCCGACGGGCGGGACGAGCACCCGGCCGGGAGGCCCGCGGCGGGTACCCGGGAGGCCCGCGGCGGGTACCCGGGAGGGTTGACCGGCGGGTACCCGGGAGGGTCGACGGCCAACGGGGTCCGGAGCAGAACGGGGTCCTACGGGGAAGGGCCGTGCGGGTGCCACGGGACCGGCGCGGGCCGTGCGACCGGGTTCCCGGGTGCTACGGGACCAGCGCGGTCGCCGGCTCCCCGGGCGCCGCGGTCTGCCGGGCGGCGCCGCGCAGCCGCCGCCGGGCCGCCGGCACCACCAGCACGTGCGCGAGCGCCACCCCGGCGGTGTTGAGCAGCAGCGCGTCCACGTCGAAGAGCTGCCCGGGCACCATCGTCTGCGCGAACTCCACCGACATCGAGACCATCAGCCCGGCGAACACCGTCCGGGCGAACGAGGCGTACGCGGAGGTCTCCGCCCGCCCGCCGGCCATCGGCAGCAGCACGCCGAGTGGCGCCAGCAGCCCCAGCCCCGCGCCCAGCCGCCGGGCCGCCTGCACCGGGCCCATCGCCAGGTCGTCGTGGATCGTGCTGAACGGGCGCAGGTTCGGCGCCGGCACCCACGCGACCGCGTGCGGGCGCAGCAGCATCCAGCCGACGAAGACCAGATACGCGGCGGTGAGTACGATCCCGACCGCGCGCACCCTCATGACCAAGCCATCGTGCCGCACACCGTCGATGACGCCCTCCTCGACCATTCCGGTTCCGCCTCGCCTCTCGACACACCCCCGCATGCGCCGGTGACACGGCTCACGGTCCTCGTTCCGCTGCTGCCGCCGGACCCCGAGGGGCGGCCGGTCACCTCCCGGGTGAGCCGGTGGTCACAGCGGGGTGCCGGCGTCGTCCGCGCCGGTGCGCAGATCCGAGGTGCAGGTGTACGAGCGGAGGCCGTCGGAGGGTCCGGGGCCGCCGATGGCGACCGCCCGGTCGGGGGCGACCATGGCGTCCGAGGTGAGGGTGCAGACGATCTGGGCCAGGGCGAAGGGCGGCAGGGCGCTGGGTGCCTGGTTGAGCCGCAGCGAACTCGCGGGGTCGCCCTCGCGCGGGCCGGCCAGCTCCAGGGAGGCGGGGACGGCCGAGGAGAAGCCGGCCTTGGCCTCCTCCGGGCGCGGGCTGAACTGGATCTGGCTGATGAGCTGCTGCACCCGGCCGTACCAGTCGACGCGGCTGTCGGGCAGCGTCAGGTTCCGGCTGACCGGGGTGACCTGCATGCTGCACACCAGGAACACCTGCCGGGTGACCTCGCTCGGGTCCGGCTTGGCCGGCGGGCGGGGTGCCGCGCACGACACCCGGGTGGGGGCCGGTCCGGCGTCGACCGGGACGCTGGTCGTGCGGATGCCGCAGCCGCTCAGCAGCACCAGGCCGAGGACGGCGGTCAGCGGCAGGCCGTAGCGGCGGGCCGGGGTCATCGGGTGCCTCCCGAAGTGCCGTCGCCGTCCGCGCGGTGGGCGCCGGTGGCGTTGGGAGCGCTGGAACCGCTCGTGCTGCTCGGACCGTTCGTGCTGCTCGGGCCACTCGGGCCACTCGGGCCGCTCTGGCCGCCGGTGGAGCCGGCCGTGTCGGCGCGGTGGGCGCCGGAGGGCCCGGTGGGGGAGCCGGCGCCCTCGTCCTCCTCGGACCTCGGGCGCACCGGCAGCCGCAGGGTGAAGACCGCGCCACCGTGCGGGCCGTTGGCGGCGGTGATGGTGCCGCCGTGGATGTGCGCGTTCTCCAGCGCGATGGACAGGCCCAGGCCGCTGCCCTCCGAACGCGCCCGGGAGGCGTCCGCCTTGTAGAACCGGTCGAAGACGTGCGGCAGCACCTCCTCGGGGATGCCCGGCCCGTGGTCGGTGACGGTGATCACCACGTCGCCGTCCGCGCCGCCCTCGTGGCGCAGCCGCACCTGGACCGGACTGCCGCCGTGCTTGAGGGCGTTGCCGATCAGGTTGGCCATGATGACGTCCAGCCGGCGCGGGTCGAGGGTGGCCAGCAGGCCGCGGGGGGCGTCCAACTCGATCGAGTCCAGCCAGGCGCGGGCGTCCATGCAGGCCATGATCATGTCGGCCACGTCGACCTCGTCCACCCGCAGCTTCGCCGTCCCGGCGTCGAACCGGGTGACCTCCATCAGCGTCTCCACCAGTTCGTTCAGCCGACGGGTCTCGCTGACCACCAGCCGCACGGCCGGCGCGATCATCGGGTCGAGCGCGTCCGCCTCGTCCTCCAGCACGTCGGTGACCGCGGTGATCGCGGTCAGCGGGGTGCGCAGCTCGTGCGACATGTCCGCCACGAAACGGCGGCTGGCCGCCTCCCGCGACCGCAACTCGTCCACCCGCTGTTCCAGTTGCTCGGCCGCGTCGTTGAAGGTCGCCGCGAGTTCGGCGAGTTCGTCGGTGCCGGTGACCTTCAGCCGGGTGGTCAGGTGGCCCTCGCCGAGCGCCTTGGCGGCCTCGCCGAGCCGCCGCACGGGCCGCAGCACCGCCGAGCCGGCCGCCTGCGCGAGCAGCGCCGCGCCGATCAGCGCCAGCAGCGTCGCGATGCCCAGCGACCACGCCAGCGAGTTGAGGTCCTTGCGCTCGGACTCCAGCGACTTGAGCATGTAGCCGGTCGGACCGCCGTCGTTGATCCGCGCCCCCGCCACCAGGTACGGGTGGCCCTGCAGGTCGATCCGCTCCCAGTGCAGGTGGTAGAGGCCGTGGTCCTGCTTGTGCGGGGTGTTGACGGCCCGCTGGAGGGAGTCCGGCACGTCGTGGAGGGAGAAGGAGTCGTGGTCGGAGGTGACCGCGCACTCCGATCCGTCGGTCGAGGCGTCGAGCAGCAGCGCCTGGTACGTGTCCGGGCTGCCTATGCGGTTCGCCACCGTCACCAGCGACTGGCAGGTGGGCCGCGCCGGAAGGGACGCGGCGTTGCGCTGGAGGGAGTCCCGGAAGTCGTCCAGGGCGCTGTTCTGGGCACGGGTGAGCACCGCGTCGCGGTTGAGCCAGTACGCGATGCCGGAGACGGACACCGCGGCGGTCAGGGCCACGAGGGCGAACACGGCTATCAGCCGCAGCCGCAGGCTGGTCCAGCGCCGGAAGTGGACCCGGGCGCGTTGCGAGGTCACTGAGGCGTGTCCAGGCGGTAGCCGACCCCGCGGACGGTGCGGATCAGCGTCGGCGAGGACGGCACGTCCTCGATCTTCGCCCGCAGCCGCTGCACGCACGCGTCGACCAGCCGGGAGTCGCCCAGGTAGTCGTGCTCCCACACCAGCCGCAGCAACTGCTGGCGGGACAGCGCCTGGCCGGGCCGCCGGCTCAACTCCAGCAGCAACCGCAGCTCGGTCGGGGTGAGCTGGAGGTCGTTGCCGTCCTTCGTGACGGTCATCGCGCTGCGGTCGATGACGATCGACCCGAACGCGGCCGAGTCGGTGGAGTCCCGCTCGCCGCGGCGCAGCACGGCGCGGATACGGGCGTCGAGCACCCGCGGCTGCACCGGCTTGATCACGTAGTCGTCCGCGCCGGACTCCAGGCCGACCACCACGTCGATGTCGTCGCTGCGCGCGGTGAGCAGGATGATCGGCAACTGGTCCGTACGCCGGATACGGCGGCACACCTCGAAACCGTCGATGCCGGGCAGCATCACGTCGAGCACGATGAGGTCGGGACGCTGCTCCTTCAGGAGCTTCAGGCCGTCCTCGCCCGTGGCCGCGGCCGCCACACGGTGGCCCTGACGCGACAGGCCGAGTTCGAGACCCGTGCGGATGGCGTCGTCATCCTCGATCAGCAACAGGAAAGGCACGGGCGCCATTGTTGCTTACATCGACCCGGGGGTTGAAGCACGGGGGGCTTCCCGACGCGAGTGGTTCGCGAGTGGTTACGGGGGACGGCAGCTCTGTTGCGCGCCTGTGACACTCGGCGGACAGCGCGATGAAACTGGCCCGGCAGGCTGATCCTCATCGGACGAACGCACCGCTCGACGGATGCGACGCCGAAAACCACGCGGCAGGTTCCACTCCCGGGGGCGCACCTATGAACGCACTGCTCAGCACCGTCACCAGCACCACGCAGTCGGCGTGCGCCCGTCCCGGCACGCGAGCCGGGGACGCCCCCGGTGGCCGGGCGCACGTCCGCGCCGGCCGGACCGGCGCCCACGCCGCCGCCCGCCCCCGCCCCGCGCACATCGCCGCGGTGGACGCCCCCGCCGCCCTGCGGCCCGGCGCCCCGGCCGAGGAGCTGCCCGCGGGGCAGCGCACCGCCGAGCAGGCGGCCGACGCCGAGGCGGCGTTCACCGCCTACGTCCAGGAGCGGCGGGCCTCGCTCTACGCCACCGCCTACCACCTCACCGGCGACCGGTTCGCCGCCGAGGACCTCCTGCAGAGCGCGCTGTTCTCCACCTACCGCGCCTGGGACCGGATCAGCGACAAGGCGGCCGTCGGCGGCTACCTGCGGCGCACCATGACCAACCTGCACATAAGCGCCTGGCGGCGGCGCAAGCTCAACGAGTACCCGACCGAGGAGCTGCCGGAGACGGTCGGCGACACGGACGAGATGGGCGGCACCGAGCTGCGCGCCGTGCTGTGGCAGGCGCTGGCCCGCCTCCCCGAGCAGCAGCGGACCATGCTGGTGCTGCGCTACTACGAGGGCCGCACCGACCCGGAGATCGCGGACATCCTGGGGATCAGCGTCGGCACGGTGAAGAGCAGCATCTGGCGCTCGCTGCGCCGCATGCGCGAGGACCAGGCGCTCAGCTTCGGCCGCGACGAGGAGGACGCCTTCGGCGAGCTGGTCGCCTGAGGGCCGCCCCGACGGGACTCCCCGCGAGCACGGGGACCGGGGGAGACCGGGGAGAACGGCAAAGACCAGGGGAGACCGGGAGGGACCGGGGGAAGCACGGGGGAGCGGGGCCGGACGGCGAGAGGGAAGCCGTCCGGCCCCCGCCGCGCGTACCGCCGGGGCGCGCGCCGGTCTTCGCGGTGTCCGCGGAGGACGGCGTCCCAGGCGTACGGCGAGGCCGTCCGCGCCGGGCCGCCGCGCCCGCTACCGCTCCGGCAGCACCGTCGCGGCCCCCGCGAGGAAGAGCAGGCCGAGGTAGGTCCACGCGTGGACCTGGTCGGGCAGCCCGAGGCGCCTTCAGCCACGCCTCCGCCACGCCTTCGGGCCTCGGCCCCGGAGCCTGATCGGTCGGAGCTGCCTGATCGGTCGGATCGGTTGCCGTTCAGGCCGCCGTTCAGGCCCGCTCCGGCCGGTGGTGGACGTACTCCACCACCGTGCCGTCCGGGTGCCGCACGGTGAAGTTGGCTCCCACCGGGACCCGTTGGGGCGGCGCGACCACCTGCGCCCCCTCGGCCAGCAGCCGTTCGTAGTACGGCTCCACGTCGTCGACGAGGAGGGTGCCCGTCGTGGCGCGGAAGGGCCGCAGGGAGTCCTCGTCGCCCTCGATGACGAGGAACGCCCCCACGGCCGCCAGCCTGAGGTCCATCTCGGGGTAGGGCATCAGCATGTCCGCGGACGTGCCCTGGAGCCGTTCGTAGAAGCCGATCGCCTCCTCCAGGCCGCCGGGCGCGACGAAGACGCGGATGAGCACCCGGGGCTCCTTCCGCCGGGACGAGTCGGGGTCGCGGAGCCAGAGCTTGTCGGTCATGGGCGCCAGCCTGCCCCCGGCGGCCGCGGCCCTGGCAGTTCACCGAACGTCCTGTTGGTACGGGTCATAGGCTTGCCGCATGTCCCCCGACGCGCTCCGCCGCGAACTCGGCGGGTTCCTGCGGGCGGTCCGCGAGCACACCGCGCCCGCCGACGTGGGCCTGGCCGCCGGCCCCCGCCGCCGCACACCGGGGCTGCGGCGCGAGGAGGTCGCGACGCTCTCCGGGGTGAGCCTCGCCTGGTACACGTGGCTCGAACAGGGCAGAGTCGCGGTGTCGCGGCAGGTGCTCGACGCGGTGTGCCGGGTGCTGCGGATGGATGCCGGGGCCCGCCGGCACGCCCTGGAGCTCGCCGGGTTCCACGACGGATCCCGCTCCGGCACGGCCCTCCCCGACACGGTTGTTCCGGGCGACACGGCTCCGGGCGACACGGTTCCGGGAGGCGGCTCCCGCGACGGCTCCGCTCCTGACGGCCCCGCCCCGGACGGCCCCGCCCCGACGACCCGGCTCCTGACGGTGCGCGCGGCGACGCCGTACCGCCGGCCCGGTCGGAGGGGGACCACCTGCGGCGGCTCATCGACGCCTGGCCCGGCACACCGGCGCTGATCCTCGACCGGCGCCTGGACATCAGCGGCTGGAACACCGCCTACCGCGAGACGGTGCACGACCTTTCGGCCGTCCCGGGCGAGCGGCGCAACCTGCTGCTCCTGCTCGTCGGCGACCTCACCGAGGCCGTCCCGGAGTGGCCGCGCCTGCTCCGCGCCCTGCACGGCTGGTTCCGCTCCGGCACCGACCATCTGCCCGACGACCCGCGGGTGGCCGCCATCCGCCGGCTGCTGGCGGCCGAACGCCCCGACCTCGCCCACTGGTGGCGGTGCCGGGCGGTGGCCGACTTCGCGTCGACCACGCTGGAGGTGCGCGGCGTCCCGATGACGCTCTCCCTGCTGCGACCGGACGCCTCCGCCGACGCCGCCGTCCTCGCCTGCACCCCCGTCCGCGCGAGCAGCGCGCCTCCGGCCGCCGAGCGGCTCCGTAGCGGCTGACCGGACGGCCGCCGCCTGCCCGAGGCGCCCCGGACCCGCCCCGAGGCGCTCCCGGGACGGGTCCGGGACGGGGCCGCGCCGTCTCCCGCTACGCCGCTGTGGGCACCCGGTGCGAGGCCGCGGCGGCGATCCGCCGCAGCGCCTGGGTCTGGTCGCAGGGCGCGCAGCCCAGCCGCACCTGCCGGGCGACGATGTCCCGTTCGGCCCGCATCAGGTGGAAGCCGCGGCGCAGCAGGAACGGCACGGACTTGCGGCCCTCGCGGAGGTCCCGGGCGAAACGGCGGCGCGCCGTCGTGACGGGCCCGCCGCGCACGCACAGCGCGTCGGCGAGCAGCCCCTCGTCGGCGCACCGCGCGGCGATCTCGGCGGCGAAGACGCCCTCCGCGACGAAGAGGGGAGCACCCGCGAGGTCCAGCACGGTCGCGCCGCGCACGGCGCTGGCGGAGATGTCGTAGACGGGCGTGGCGGCCGAACCCCGTTCGCACAGCGTCCGGATCGCCTCGACCGCGGCGTCGGCCCGCCAGGACGCGGGCGCGTCCCAGTCCACGGCCGGACCGTCCCCCAGCAGCGGCAGGGACGGGTCGCCGGCCTCCTTGTAGAAGTCGTCGAGCGCGAGCACGGGCAGGCCGCTGCGGGCAGCGACGGAGGACTTGCCGGAGCCGGAGGGGCCGGTCAGCAGCACCACACGGGCGGGGGACGCCACGTCGGCGGCGGCGCGCGGGGCCTGCGGGGAAAGGGGGGAGGGCGCGGTCACGGACACCCATTCTCCCGTACACCCCGACCGGGTTACGACGCGCGGTACGGAACTACGCTGCGTCCCGGTTGCGTTACGCTGCGACGGCAAGGCGCCGGCCGTACCGCCGCGGTGCCGTCGCCCGTCAGGGCGGCGCCGGCCGGCCATCCGACCGGACCGAAGGACCCTCATGCCCTCCCGCTCTTCCGTGCGCGCCGCCCTCACCGTGACCGCGGCCGCCGCTGCCGCCGCCATCGTCCCCGCGGCCGCCGCGCACGCCGCCGCCCCGCCGCTCCAGCACACCGTGGACGCGCTGCCGGCCCCCGGGATCACCTCGGCGCTGCCCACCCAGTCGGTGACCGGCGCCCTCGCGGCCGGCATCGCCCCGGTGCGGGACCTGAAGCTGGACCCGCTCAACAACACCACCGTGGACCCGCTGACCAACGGCCTCGGCACCCAGGTCGCCGACTTCAAGCCGATCTCCACGACGTCGCTCACCGGCCCGATCACCGACGGCGGCTCCCTGGGCACCCTCCCCCTCGTCGGCACCGTCACCGGTCTGCTCCCGCACTGAGCACTGACTGCCGAGCACGTCGGACACGGCGTCGACGTGCCGGGTACGGCGGGCACGGCGCCGATGTGCCGGGTACGGCGGGCACGGCGTCGACGTGCCGGGTACGGCAGACACGGCGGGCACGGCGGCCCGGCGTGCGGCCCGCCCGACCAGCGACGGTGGCGCGGGGCCTGGGCGGCCGGGCCCGGCCACCCCAGGGCGGCGGACTGCGCGCTGGGGCGGCCGGGCGGGGTGTCGGGGCCCTACGTCACAGCAGGGCGGGTTTGGCCGAGCGGAAGTCGGAGAGCGAGTCCACCGGCAGGACGGCGACGCCCTCACCGGCTGCTCCGAGAGCGTCCCGGTAGGCGCACAGGTCGTCAGGGTCCGAGGTGAGGACGACTGCCTGCTCATGCCGTGCCGCGATCACCGTGACGAGGGCGTCCACCACGTCAGGCCGCTTTTTCGCGGGAAGTGAGGCGCGGGCCGCGCAAGCCCCTGCCCGCTTGGCGTCCTCAACAGTGTGCCCGGCCAGGCAGACGCCGCAGGACCCTGCCGGTGCCATGGACGGTGAGGAGGGCGTAGTGGAGAACACCATGCATGTCGGCAACACCCGCGACAGCGGTGTCCAGTGACCTGGCTGGGGACGCCATGCCTGCGCCAGAACCGGTACCAGCACGACCGGTGGGTGGTGTCCCGGTTGTGCGATGAGCAGATCGTGTAGCCAGTGTGCGTCAGGGTCGCGGCGTTCGAGCGCGATGAGGGCGCCGGTGTCGTAGGCGAAGACCGTCACGCGGCGGCGCCGCCGCGCCTGGCGAATGCCGCGTCGATCGCGTCGAGGTAGGTCTTCATTGCTTCCCTGTCGGCAGCCGAGGGCGGCATGACGCCCGTGTCGTCCGCCGGTTCGGCTTCCGCAGCTCGACTCAGTCCGTCGAGTTCGGCGAATCGGGCAGCGATGCGGTGGACCCTCGCTACTTCGGAGAGCGCGGCCACTCGGAGGAAGGCCGACAGATCCAGCCCCTCGGCCTGCGCGGCGGCCCGCACTGCCTCCTCCTCTTCCGGTTCCAAGGTGAGAGTGAGTCTGCTCTTCGTCATGACACCATCGTATGACGGCGTAGGACGCGGTGGAGGCTCCTCGTCGGGCGAAACCCGAACGAGTGAACGGGACCGCCCGGGCCCGGCCACCCCAGGGCGGCGGACTGCGCGCTGGGGCGGCCGGGCGGGGTGTCGGAGGCGGAGGGTCAGACGCCCATGGGGTGCCAGACCGTCTTCGTCTCCAGCCACGCGGTGAGGCGGGACGTGCCGGGGTCGGCCGTCCAGTCCTCGGACGCCGGGCGGCGCACCCGCTTGAGGTTGTCGGCCGCGGCCGCCTCCAGCTCGGCGGCCAGTTCGGCGGACGCGCCGGTCAGGTCGATCGCGTTGACGTCCTGGTGCGCGGCCAGCGGCGGGCCCAGCTCCGCGGTGCGGCCGGAGAGGATGTTGACCACGCCTCCGGGTACGTCGGAGGTGGCCAGCACCTCGCCCAGCGACAGCGCGGGCAGCGGCGCCCGCTCCGCGGCCACCACCACGGCGGTGTTGCCGGTGGCGACGACCGGAGCCAGCACCGACACCAGGCCCAGCAGCGAGGAGTCCTGCGGGGCCAGCACCGCGACCACGCCGGTCGGTTCGGGCGTGGAAAGGTTGAAGAACGGCCCGGCCACCGGGTTCGCGCCGCCCACCACCTGGGCGATCTTGTCGGTCCAGCCCGCGTACCAGACCCAGCGGTCCACCGCCCGGTCCACCTCCGCCGCGGCCTGCGCCGGCGTCAGCCCCTCGGCCTCGGCCACCTCGCGGGCGAACTGCTCGCGCCGCCCCTCCAGCATCTCCGCGACCCGGTAGAGCACCTGGCCCCGGTTGTACGCGGTCGCGCCCGACCAGCCGCCGACCGCCTTGCGGGCCGCGACCACCGCGTCCCGCGCGTCCTTGCGCGAGGCCAGCGGGGCGTTGGCCAGCCACGTGCCGCCGCCCGCTCCCGCACCCGCGGCCCTGGACTCCGCCACCTCGTACACCCGGCCGCTCTCGGAACGGGGGAACTTCCCCCCGACGTACAGCTTGTAGGTCTTCAGCACGCCCAGCCGCACCCCGGCCGCCACCGGCTCGGGCCGCGCGGCCTCCCCGGAAACGGCCGCGGCGGCCTTCTCCGGCTGCGCTGGCTTCTCCGGCTGTGCTGCCTTCTTCGACGGCGCGGACTCCTCAACCTGCCCGGTCCGTCCGGCCTGCTCTGCCTTGCGGGCGGCGCCCGCCTTCTTCTCAGACATCGAGGTACGCCTCCAGGCCGTGCCGGCCGCCTTCCCGGCCGTGGCCGGACTCCTTGTAGCCGCCGAACGGCGACGTCGGGTCGAACTTGTTGAACGTGTTCGCCCACACCACCCCGGCCCGCAGCCGGCTCGCCACCGCCAGGATGCGCGAGCCCTTCTCCGACCAGATCCCCGCCGACAGCCCGTACGGGGTGTTGTTCGCCTTCGCCACCGCCTCCTCGGGGGTGCGGAAGGTCAGCACGGACAGCACCGGCCCGAAGATCTCCTCCTGGGCGATCCGGTGCGCCTGCGTCACCCCGGTGAACAACGTCGGCGCGAACCAGTAGCCGGACGACGGCAGTTCGCACGCCGGCGCCCAGCGCTCGGCGCCCTCGGCCTCACCGGCGTCGGCCAGCTCCGTGATCCGGGCCAGCTGCTCGGCGGAGTTGATCGCGCCGATGTCGGTGTTCTTGTCCAGCGGATCGCCGACCCGCAGGGTGGACATCCGCCGCTTCAGCGCGTCCAGCACCTCGTCCTGCACCGACTCCTGCACCAGCAGCCGCGAGCCCGCGCAGCACACGTGGCCCTGGTTGAAGAAGATGCCGTTGACGATGCCCTCGACGGCCTGGTCGATCGGCGCGTCGTCGAAGACGATGTTGGCCGCCTTGCCACCGAGCTCCAGCGTCACCTTCTTGCGGGTGCCGGCCACGGAGCGGGCGATGGCCTTGCCGACCTCCGTGGAGCCGGTGAACGCCACCTTGTCCACGCCCTCGTGCGCCACCAGCGCGGCGCCGGCGTCGCCGTACCCGGGCAGGATGTTGACCACCCCGCGCGGCAGCCCCGCCTGCCGGCACACGTCAGCGAAGAACAGCGCGGACAGCGGCGTCGTCTCGGCCGGCTTGAGCACCACGGTGTTCCCCGCGGCCAGCGCCGGAGCGACCTTCCAGGCCAGCATCAGCAGCGGGAAGTTCCACGGGATGACCTGCCCGGCCACCCCCAGCGGCCGCGGGTCCGGGTGCCCGGGAACGGCGTGGGCGAGCTTGTCGGCCCAGCCTGCGTAGTAGAAGAAGTGGGCCGCCACCAGCGGCAGGTCGACGTCCCGGGTCTCCCGGATCGGCTTGCCGTTGTCCAGCGTCTCCAGCACGGCCAGCTCGCGCGAGCGCTCCTGGAGGATGCGGGCTATCCGGAAGAGGTACTTGCCGCGCACGGCGCCCGGCAGCGCCGCCCACGGGCCGAACGCCCGGCGCGCGGCGGCCACCGCGCGGTCCACGTCGGCCTCGCCGGCCCGCGCGACCTCCGTGAGCACCTCCTCGCTCGACGGCGAGACGGACGTGAACACCCGGCCGTCGGCCGCGTCGGTGAACTCGCCGTCCACGAAGAGGCCGTAGGAGGGCGCGAGGTCGACGACCGCGCGGGACTCCGGCGCGGGTGCGTACGCGAACAACTGGTGCTTGTCCTGGGTGGTGTCGGACACGGGAATCAGTCCACCGTCACGTAGTCGGGACCGGAGTAGCGGCCGGTGCGGAGCTTCTGACGCTGCATCAGCAGGTCGTTGAGGAGGCCGGAGGCGCCGAACCGGAACCAGTCCGGGGACAGCCAGTCGTCGCCGGCCGTCTCGTTGACCAGCACCAGGAACTTCAGCGCGTCCTTGGTGGTGCGGATGCCGCCGGCCGGCTTCACGCCGACCTGGACGCCCACCGCGCGGCGGAAGTCGCGTACGGCCTCCAGCATGAGCAGGGTGTTGGCCGGGGTCGCGTTCACCGCGACCTTGCCCGTGGAGGTCTTGATGAAGTCCGCGCCGGCCAGCATCGCCAGCCACGAGCAGCGGCGGATGTTGTCGTACGTGGACAGCTCGCCGTTCTCGAAGATCACCTTCAGGTGTGCGGAACGGCCCCCGGGCCGCGCGCACGCGGCCTTGACCGCGCGGATCTCCTCGAAGACCTCCATGTACCGGCCGGCCAGGAACGCGCCGCGGTCGATCACCATGTCGATCTCGTCCGCGCCCGCGGCGACCGCGTCGGCGGTGTCGGCGAGCTTCACGGCGCGCGAGGCCCGGCCGGAGGGGAACGCCGTCGCCACGGCGGCCACGTGGACGTCCTGGCCGCCGGCCGCGGCCAGCGCCTCCTTCGCGGTGGCGACCATGTCGCCGTACACGCAGATCGCGGCGACCCTCGGCGTCGAGCGGTCCAGCGGGTCCGGCCGGACGCCCTTGGCGCACAGCGCCCGCACCTTGCCCGGCGTGTCGGCGCCCTCCAGCGTGGTCAGGTCGATCATCGACACCGCGAGGTCCAGCGCGTACGCCTTCGCGGTCGTCTTGACCGACCGGGTGCCCAGCGTCGCCGCACGGGCCTCCAGGCCCACGGCGTCCACGCCGGGCAGGCCGTGCAGGAAGCGGCGCAGCGCCTGCTCGCTCGCGGCCACGTCGTCCAGCGCGGCGCGCCGCGCGTCGGCCTCGGGGGCGTACGCGGGAACGGCAGCGGGCTCGTCGTCTGTCGGGGGTGCTATGGAGGGCATGCTCACCAGGTCACCATATCTACGCGCGTAGGGGTCCGCTAGTCGCCCGATGGGGGGAGGGCGCGCCCGGCGTGCGGCAGGACGTCCCGGGCGAGGTGAGGGCGAGGTGAGGGCGCGTACGGGGCTCGCGCGCGGACGGCCACGGGGGTGTCCGCGGCGCCGCGGTACCCCGGTCGGCCTACCGGGCCGGCGGCGACGCGCGCGGCGGGCACCGGAGCGGCGCGGCGATCACCGACGGGGCGCGGTGATCGCCGACCGACGGGGTGCGGTGATCACCGACGGGGTCCGGGCGGGGTCCGGGCCGGGGTGCGGACGGGCGCGGAACCAGGGTGCGGACGGGGTTCGGGCGGGGTGCGGACGGGATCAGGACGGGCTTCGGGCGGGATCAGGACGGGCCTCGGATGAGGCTCGGACGGGGCTCGGACGGGGCTTGGGGTGGCGCGGGGCGTGATCGGTGCGGGAATGGAACACGGCCGTGCCCGGGGTCGCGGTGGCCGTCATGCAGAATCGGGGGTTATGACGCGCTCCAAGAACCAGCCGCCCGGGTCCACGGCCCCCGTCGAACCGGGGCAGCCGCAGTACGCCGACCGTGCCTACCGGTCCAGGGCCGGCATCGTCGGCGGCGTGCTGCTGCTGGCGCTGGCGGGCTGGATCGGCGGTGACGCGGTGGCCCGGGGCACCGGGCGCACGCCCTGGCTGGCGCTGGCCGCCCTGCTGCTCGCGGTCCCGCTGATCGTCGCGTTCACCCTGCGTCCCGCCGTCTTCGCCAACGACGACGAGATCCGGGTCCGCAACCCCTTCCGGACCATCACCCTCCTGTGGGGCGGCGTGGACGCGCTGCGCGCCCGCTACTCCACGGAGCTGCTGGCCGGGGACCGCAAGTTCCAGCTGTGGGCGATCCCCGTCTCCATCCGGGGCCGCAAGCGTGCCGCCCGCCAGACCGTCCGGGCCCAGGACCCGAACCGCCGCGACCCGTTCGGCCTCGGCAACGTCCCGCGCCGCCCCCCGGCCGGCATCGCGGAGGACGGCACCATCCGGTCCTGGGGCGACCAGGCGCTGGCCGAGCTGCGCGAGCTGAACGAGCGGCACGACACCGAGGAGGCGTCCAAGGCCGCGCGTGCCCGCCGCAAGGCGGAGCAGGAGGGCGGCCCGGAGGCGGTGGCGGCGCTGGACGCCCAGGTGACCGAGCGCCCCGAGCCGAGCGTGCGCTGGGCGTACGAGGTGATCGGCCCGGCCGTGGCGGGCCTGGTCGTCCTGGTGATCCTCCTCGCGACGGGCTGAGCCCCGCGGGCCCATCCCCCGGAGGGGCCACCCCGACCCCGAACCCGTCCTCCTGGTCCTCCCGTGACCCTGCGGCCCTGCGGCTCTGCCCGGAGGGCCATGCGGGGCTGGGCGGGCTTTCTCCTGTGTCTCAGGTGTCGCAACGCTTGGGTGCCTCTAGGGTGGTGGAGGTTCACCGTGGGGGAGGGCGTTATGGCGGAGCGTGATGTTGGCCCTGGAGGGGCTGTCGGTGACGGGGTGGGGGCGGAGGGTGCGATTGCCTTGTCGCCGATCCGTGTTCCGGGTCCGGGTGAGCGGGATCGGCGGCGTCGGCGGCGGTCGGCGTTGGTGTGGGGTGCGGTGGGTGTCGTGCTGGTGGGTGGTGCGGTGGGGTGGTTGGTGGCCGGGCGGGGTGGTGGCGGTGCCCAGCCGGTGAGGCACACGGCGGTGATCCCGCAAGCCTTCGGTGCGTACCGGGAGGCGAAGGCAGGGGACAACGAGTGGCCGGAGTATGCGTCGCCGAACACCGATGTCTCCAAGGGTGAGGCGTATCTGACGTATCGGGCGTCTGGGGGCAGGGCGATGGCGATCGACGTGAAGCTCGATCCGGTGGCCTACACGGCGGATGACGGTACGCGGATCGGTCCGGGTTCTGACAATGACACGACGTCGCTTCTGGGTATCTCGGACGCCGGCATCGCGCGGAGCTACCCGGGGCCCCGGCAAGGCGGAGAAATCCAGTGCGCTGCTCCGACCTACTCCGGCGTCACGATCACGACTTGTGCATGGCAGAGCAAGGCGGCGGAGATCACCTACACCCCGTTTCTGAACCACCGTGCAGTGGTGAGCGCGACCGCGCAGAACGATTTCCGCTCGTTTCTCGACGCGCTGGTGATCAAGCCTGCGACGTCCTGACCGGCTTGACGCCTTCCTCTGGGCGTGTGGTCGGTGGTCCGGCTTCGCCGAGCGGGCTTTCTCCCGTGTCTCAGGTGTCGCAACGCCTGGGTGCCTCTAGGGTGGTGGAGGTTCACCGTGGGGGAGGGCGTTATGGCGGAGCGTGATGTTGGCCCTGGAGGGGCTATCGGTGACGGGGTGGGGGCGGAGGGTGCGATCGCCTTGTCGCCGATCCAGGTTCCGGGTCCGGGTGAGCGGGATCGGCGGCGTCGGCGGCGGTCGACGTTGGTGTGGGGTGCGGTGGGTGTCGTGCTGGTGGGTGGTGCGGTGGGGTGGTTGGTGGCCGGTCGAGGTGGTGGCGGTGCCCAGCCGGTGAGGCACACTGCGGTGATCCCGCAAGCCTTCGGTGCGTACCGGGAGGCGAAGGCAGGGGACAACGAGTGGCCGGAGTATGCGTCGCCGAACACCGATGTCTCCAAGGGTGAGGCGTATCTGACGTATCGGGCGTCTGGGGGCAGGGCGATGGCGATCGACGTGAAGCTTGATCCGGTGGCCTACACGGCGGATGACGGGACGCGGATCGGTCCGGGTTCCGACAACGACACGACGTCGCTTCTGGGTATCTCGGACGCCGGCATCGCGCGGAGCTACCCGGGGCCCCGGCAAGGCGGAGAAATCCGGTGCGCTGAGGACAGGGCGGCGGGGCATACGGATACCGTGTGTGCGTGGCAGAGTAAGTTCGCTGAGATCAGGTACTTCCCAATGGTGAACCACCGCGCAATCGTGAGCGCGACCGCGCAGAACGATTTCCGCTCGTTTCTCGACGCGCTGGTGATCAAGCCTGCAAAGTCCTGACCGGCTTGACCACCAGTATTCCCGGAGAAAGCTGTATGTTCCGACCGTTCAGTCGGTAGCCAGTTTCTGAAACTGAACCACCTGACTGAATCCCTTGCCTTCCAGAGTTCTTACCACGGCTGGGTCCTGGAGCCACATGTTGTAGGCGGTCCGCTGTCGGGGCGTCATGTCCGTCGTCTCCTTGACCGTGCCGTTGGGGTTGAGGAAGTCGTCGGCGGGGCTGTGGATGTACACAGGAGGTTTTGCTGCCGGATGGCCCTTGGGAGGCGCGCCGTACGGATCTCCCGAGTACCACGTGGTACCCGATGCGTCGTCCGGGCTGCGCGGATGGTCGCGGACGCGGATGGCTGTGGGTGTGAACGTTCCGTCCTCACGGCTGGTGTTGTCCAGCAAGCCGTTCGCCTTGCGCCGGAACGCGTCCTGCCACTCGTCGGGAACTTTCACGTCGCTGATCTTCCCGTACCTGCTCGCAAGGCTTCCCGGGGCGTCTTCGGGTTTCACAGAAATCTCGCTTATCAGCCATCCTGTAAGGAGTTGCTTGGCTGTGTCCTGGCCAAATCCAACGGCTGCTTCCTTGGCTGCGCCCGCAGCAGCTTCAACCCCGTCGGTGCGCGCGATCATAGCGTAGTCGTAGGCTCCGTTGACGAGGCTGGAACGCGTGCTGTTCACCTCGTCGGCCCAGGAGTCGGCTTCTCCCTCCAAGGAGTTCTCGGCGTAGGTGAATGCCGTGTCATAGGCACCCATCATCGAGCCCTGTTTGATCGACAAGTAGTCCTGCGCGTGCTCATCGGTCGGTGAAACGGAGTCGTCGAGCTCAAGGTCGATCCTGTTGCGGTAGGCGTCGAAGAGGGCGCTCAACTGGCCGGCGCCTTTGGCACTTCGGGCGGACTCGTTGAGGAGCGCCTGCCAGAGCGGGGTGCCGATCTCCACGCCGGGGCGGTGGGGATCCTGGGCCGCCTGGAACGCCTTCTCGTTCCACTGTGACATCTTGGTCGTGAAGCCCGCGGCCTGCGCGTCGGCCCCCCAGAGCAGGTCACCCGTGGGGGAGACGATGCCGTACTCCATGTCGTCCCAGTAGGCGCTGACCAGTTGCGAGTAGTAGTAGTCGATCGGGACGTATGTGTGGACCGTGCTGTCCGGGCCGTTCTGATGGCGGAAGTTGTCCATCAGGACACGCGCGGTCAGCTTCTGGGCGAGCGGCGCGTTCGTGGCTTTGAGTGTGATCGTGCCGGCGGTCATCAGGTGCGCGAACGCCGTCGCTCGTGCGGGCGGACTGCCGAGGTTCAGCCAGGAACCGGGATAGAGCAGCTCCTGCGTCGCGGCGTAGTGGCCGTCCATCCATTCGCCGGCGGCCTCCGGGTTCCCGGCAAGGGCGGTGAAGACCTGGCTGTAGTGATCGCTCCCGAAGGCGCCGTTCTCCATTTGGCTGGCACCCATGTACGTGGTACCGCTCTTCTCGGGGTCGCTGCTCAGGAACCGCCCCCCGAGTGCCAGGAGGAAGTCCTTGTCCTGGGAGCCGCCCGGCAGCAGGCCGGATATGTAGTCAGGGCGGAAGTTCCCCGCGGGGTCCTTGAAAGCGTCGAGCCACCTGTTCCAACTGGCCTGCTTCTGCTTGGCTGTCTGCCCCTCGAAGGCGACCTTCGTGAACGTGCCGAAGGTCTGCGCGAGGACATCGCGGTCGGCCTCGACCTGGTCCGGATGGTCGCCGTACCGCCCGGCGGGGCTCTGCTCGGCCATGCCGTTCGTGATCACCAGCAGCCGTTCCTCACCGAGTTGGTTGTAGAACGCCTTGAGGTAGTCGGGATCGTCGGCGTGCTCCTTGAGCTCGGCGAAGAGGGCCTCGTCCGGTTCCTGGCCGCCGTCCACCTCCTTGCCGAAGCGGTTGGCGAGCGCCTTGCCCTCCTTCTTCGACAGCGCGGTGGTCCCGACCATGCTCTCGTCGACGGAGGCCATGCCCTTGTGCCCCGGGTACGGCTTGTCCGCGGCCATCGCCAGGTGGTAACGGCGCGTCAGCATGGGTGTCTGGTCATCCATCCAGCCACAGATCACCTTGATCTCGCCCAACGTCGAGCTGTCCAGGCCGAGATTTCCGAACTGCGAGGCGTAGTAGGACGCCCGGTCGCGGAGATGATCCCTGTCGTGCGCGAACGACCCGGACATCTTCTGAAACGCGTCCGCGTCGATTCCCGAGAACTCACCCATGGTGCCGTCCCTCCCCAGTCGGCCACCACGCACCGTGGTCGGTGGAACCACTGCGTGTGAGATGAAGATACGTTACGGAAGGGGCCGTTGGGCGCGCATGGGGAGAAGGCGGTGCGCCTGTCCGCGATCACGCATTCCGCTTTCGTCAATTGCGCTGGAGTGACGATCGGTTCTGGCGACTTCAGCAGGCTCCGGGCGCCGCCTCCGCTTCTGTGGGGAGTTCCTCGGGCGCTCCGGTGCTCGGTGCGATCCCCGACGATGGCTCCTGCTCGCGTCCCGGAACGTCGCTGAACCTTGTGCAGGGATGTGACAGCTGAGGAGCCCCTGCTGCGCGATGCTGTTCCCATCGCTCCGCATACCCGGAGCCGAGCCAGGGGAGCGATGGTGAGAAGTGAGTCGTTTGCCCGATACGTCGGAATCTCAACGAGTAAGTAAAAACCGCTCCGTGCGACTCTAAAACCCCAGGTCAGTTCCTGTGCTCCCCGCGCGTGCGGGGATGGTCCCGGGCCGCCCACGTAGGTCGGCGACGTGGGGTCGTGCTCCCCGCGCGTGCGGGGATGGTCCCCAAGTCCGACCCGCTTGTCCGGACCGACGACAGTGCTCCCCGCGCGTGCGGGGATGGTCCCCTCTGGACGTCCTTCGGCTACCTCGACACCCCGTGCTCCCCGCGCGTGCGGGGATGGTCCCCCGGAGGGGTCCAGCGGCAGAAACTCAGTACGGTGCTCCCCGCGCGTGCGGGGATGGCCCCACGCTAGGAACGTTGCTAGGAACGTTCCTAGCATCGGAGGATAGGTGCTCCCGTGGTCCCGCCCTGGTCGGGCGGGATGTCGGAGGGGTCAGCCCATGGACTTCGCGTTGTCGAGGGCTTCGCGGATGATGTCGGCGTGGCCGGCGTGCTGCGCGGTTTCGGCGATGACGTGGAGGAGGACGCGGCGGGCCGACCAGTGGGCGCCGGGCTCGAACCAGGGGGCCTTGGGCAGGGGCTGGGTGGCGTCGAGGTCGGGGAGGGAGGTGACGAGGGTGTCGGTGGTGCGGGCCACCTCGGTGTAGGCGTCGAGCACGCCGGCCAGGGTGTCACCCGGGAGCATGCGGAACTCGTCCGCGCGGCGCGCGAAGTCCTCCTCCGTCATGGCGTCGAAGTCGCCCAGCGCGGAGGGACCCTCGGTGATGAAGGCGATCCAGCCGCGTTCGGTCGACGTCACGTGCTTGATGAGCCCGCCCAGGCACAGTTCGCTCACGGTGGTGCGCTGTCCGGCCTGCTCGTCGGTGAGGTCGCGGGTGGGGAGGCGGAGGAAGTGCCGGTGCCTGGCCAGCGACTCCAGCAGGTCCGCGCGCTCGCCCGACAGCGCCGTGCCCTTTCCGGTTCCCGTCCCCTTGCCTGCTTCCGCCGCCGCGCTGGCCGTCTCGGGAGTCGTCCCAGCCGTCACGTTCGTCATGTCGCCGTCCTCCGTCACTCGTCTCGCTCTTCTCAGTCGTCGTCCGGTGTCGTCGCGCGTCCTCGGGTCGCGGGGTGGGCCCGTGATGATCCCCGAGCGGCACCACCCACGCTAGAGGTCATTGCGGCCACTTTTCGTCCGCAATGACAGGAGGATGGACGGTATGGCGAACACCAGCTCGCGCACGCTCCAGCTGCTCTCCCTGCTGCAGAACCACCGGTACTGGCCCGGTGCCGAGCTGACCGCGCGGCTCGGGGTGTCGGCGCGCACGGTGCGGCGGGATGTGGACCGGCTGCGGGAGCTGGGCTATCCGGTGGAGGCGCGGCGCGGGGTGGACGGCGGCTACCAGCTGGCCGCAGGGGCGGCCCTGCCCCCGCTGGTGATCGACGACGAGGAGGCCGTCGCGCTGGCGGTGGGTCTCCAGGCCGCCGCGCAGAGCGCGGTGGAGGGCATCGCCGAGTCGTCGGTGCGGGTGCTGGCCAAGGTGGTGCATGTGATGCCGGGCAGGTTGCGGCGCCGGGTGGAGGCGCTGCGGGAGGTGACCGAGGCGGCCGGCTCCGGGGGGCCGGCGGTGCGCCCCGGCGTGGACCCCGTCGTCCTCACGGAGACCGCGCTGGCCTGCCGGGACGCCGAGCGGCTGGTCTTCGCCTACACGGCGGCCGACGGACGGGCCAGCAGCCGGCGGGTCGAGCCGCACCGGCTGGTCCGGCTCGGGCGCCGCTGGTACCTGGTCGCCTACGACCTGGACCGGCAGGACTGGCGCAGTTTCCGGCTCGACCGGCTCGTCTCGCCCCGGGCGGAGGGCGGCAGGTTCCGGCCGCGCGAACTGCCCGCGGCCGACGCCGCCGCGTTCGTCCGGGCCGGCCTGGACGCGCTGCCCCGCCCGCACCGGGTGGAGGCGCTGGTGGACGCCCCGGCGGCGGTCGTACGGGAGCGGATCGGCATGTGGAGCACGGTGGAGGAGGTGGCCGTGGACCGGTGCCGGGTGTGGATGACGGCCGATTCCCTGGACTGGCCCGCGATGGCGCTGGGCATCGTGGGCGCGGACTTCGAGGTCGTCTGCCCGCCCGCCCTGCGCACCGTCCTCGCCGACCTGGCCGGCCGCTTCACCCGGGCCGCGAGGGCCGACGAGGACCGGCCCACGGGGTAAGTGCCCCGCCGGCCCGGCCCAGGTGCCCGTCAGCCCGGTCCGGGGTCCCGTCCGGGCCCGCGCCCGCGGTCGAGCCCCTGGTCGCGCCCGCGGTCGAGGTCGCGGACCAGCCCGCTGGCCAGCACGCAGATCGTGCTGTGCGGGTTGGGCGGCGCATGGACGGGTTCAGCGGGACCGCACCGCTCGGCGCGGCGGACGGCGTGCTGGTAGTCCGCGTACGGAAAGCTGCGAGGCAGGTTCTTCCCGGTGAAACCGTGGCGGCTCTTCAACCGGTCGAGCAGCGACCGGGCGTCGCTCCACCGCGCCCAGTCCTCGTAGTGCCACAGCAGCCAGATCTCGAAGCACGGTGAGCTGATCGCGACGCCGATCCCCAGCGCGCGTGCCCGGTCGCAGGCGGCTTCGAGGCGCATGGATGCCCCGTTTGGGGGAACGTTGGACCACCCGTATCTCACGCTCCGTGAACGAGGGGCAACCATCGCGTGAAGCATGGTCCGGGTGGCGTCCGGCGCAAGACCAAGTCAACGTTCCGCAAATACATTGCCGGTGCCGCACGGGCGCCGCCCGCGCGGCTTTCGCGCGGTGTGCGCGCCCGCGCACCGCGCCGGACTGGGGCGGGGTGGGACATGGCCCGGGAGGCCGGGGGCATCGTTGTCGGGAGTTCCGGCACGCGATGCCACATCGACATCGACGAGGACGGCTGGTACGCCTGGCGGTTGACGGCCAACAACGGCCGGGTGATCGCCCTGGGGGTGGGCACGTACCGCGAGGACACGCAGTGCCGTGCCGCTTTCGAGGCGCTCTGCTCGGACGCGGGGAAGCTGGTCGGCGGGGTCCAGCACGCCGCGGAGGCCAACGGGTGGGTCTGGCGCGCCCGGGACGCCGGGGGACGGACGCGGGCGGTGTCGGCGCGCGCCTACGAGCGCCACTCCACCTGCCAGGCCGCCTACGACCGGTTCCGGATGCTGCTGGGTGTGCTGGCCGAAACCGGAATCATCCCGTGGGGTGACACCGCCTGATCACTCGTGTGCGTCCAGTGAAGGAATTCGACGTTCCGATTACGACAACCGCACGCAGATGAACGGAAGTTGCCTCTACGGGTGCTGTCGTTCACACAAGCGTGCGGGACCGGCCACCGGTTGACGTGAGCGTGTCGTGCCGTGACGACACCGACTCCGGCGGGGTCGGCCGAGGCGGCGCGGGCCGCCGACCGGCCCCGCCGCCTGCACTCCGACTCCGGCCTGCCCGACCGGCTCTTCCGCGGCACGGCCCGTGCCGGCGGCGGCCTCGTCCTCGCGGTGATGCTGCTCGTCGGCGGCTTCCTGCTCTACCAGGCGTGGCAGGCCCTGCGCCGGGCCGGCTTCTCCTTCCTCACCACCGCCCAATGGGACCCGGACGCCGGCCACTTCGGCATCGCCGCCGTCCTCACCGGCACCATCCTGATCGCCCTCGTCGCCGTGGTCTTCGCGGTGCCGCTGGCGACCGGAACCGCGCTGTACATCTCCGAGTACGCGCCGCAGCGGCTGCGCCGCACCCTGGTCAGCGTGATCGACCTGATGGCCGCGGTGCCGTCGGTGGTCTACGGCCTGTGGGGGCTCTTCTTCCTCCAGGGCAAGGTGATCGGGCTGGCCCGCTGGCTGTCGACGTACTTCGGCTGGTTCCCGCCGTTCAAGGTCGACGGCGCCGACCCGCACGACCCGCTCGCCACCGCGACGGTCTACACCGCGTCCACGTTCGTGGCGGGCATGGTGGTGGCGATGATGGTCACCCCGATCATCTGCTCCATCATGCGGGAGGTCTTCTCGCAGGCCCCGGTCGGCGAGCGGGAGGGCGCGTTCGCCCTCGGCGCCACCCGGTGGGGGATGGTCCGGGCCGTGGTGCTGCCCTTCGGCGCCGGCGGCATGATCGGCGGCACCATGCTCGGCCTCGGCCGGGCGCTGGGCGAGACCATCGGCGTCTACCTGGTGATCTCCCCGGTCTTCGCCGTCCAGTGGCACGTCCTGCAGAGCGGCACCAGTTCGGTGTCCTCCCTCATCGCCCTGCGCTACGGCGAGGCCAGTTCGTTCGGCATGTCCGCGCTCATGGCGGCGGGCCTCGCCCTGTTCCTGATGACGCTGGTGGTCAACTTCGCCGCGTCCTCGATCGTCGCCCGCAGCCGCTCCGGCGCCACCGCCGAGTAGCCCGGCAGGCCCGCACAGCCGGGGCCTGAGCAAGGAGACCACTTCGTATGACCACCGACGCGACGGGCGCCCCGCCACCCCACCACGCTCGGCCAGACCACACCGCCCCGCCGGTCCCGCAGGCCCCGGCCGGCCCGGCCGCCTTCGCCGAGGCCGAGACGGTGGTCCTCGACCCCGTGGGCCCCGCCGGTCCCGCAGGCCCTGCCGGTTTCGCCGTTCCTGCCGGTTTCGCCGGGCCGGGGGGAGCCGGCGGCGCGGACCACGCGGGCAAGCGGTCCGGCTCCCGTCCGACAACGATTCCGGTGCCTCGGCCCGACGCGGCGGAGCGGCGCCGCACCACCTCCACCGTCCGGCAGACGGACGTGTTCGCGGTGTTCGGCGCCGCGCTCGCCTCGCTCTCCCTGACCTGGCTGTTCTTCACCCGTCTCGCGCCCTTCAGCGGCACGCTCGGCTTCGTCGTCTTCGCCTACCTGCTCTTCCTCGCGATCTACGCGCTGCTCGTCTCGTACGACGAGGAGGGGCCGGCGGTCCGCGACCGGCTGGCGTCGGTGGTGGTGCACACGCTGGCGGTGCTGCTGCTGGTGGCGCTGGTCTTCGTGCTCGTCTACACGCTCTGGTCCGGCCGCAAGGCCCTGCCGCACCTGAACTTCTTCACCCAGGACATGCAGAAGGCCGGCCCGCTGGACCCGCTGAGCGTCGGCGGCATCCGGCACGCCGTGCTCGGCACGCTGATCCAGATCTCCATCGCCCTGGTGCTCACCGTGCCGGCCGGCCTGCTCTGCGCGGTCTTCCTCAACGAGGTGCCGGGCCGCTACGCGCGCTTCGTGCGGACGGTGGTCGAGGCGATGACGGCGCTGCCGTCGGTGGTGGCCGGCCTGTTCATCTACGCCACCGCGATCCTCGTGCTGGGGATGCCCAAGTCCGGGCTGGCGGCGGCGCTCGCGCTGTCGGTGATGATGCTGCCGATCATCATCCGCGCCTCGGACGTGGTGATCCGGCTGGTGCCCGGCACGCTGCGGGAGGCGTCGTACGCGCTGGGCTCTCCGCGCTGGCGGACGGTGTGGCACGTGGTGCTGCCCACCGCCCGGTCCGGGCTGACCACCGCGGTGATCCTCGGCACCGCCCGCGGCGTGGGCGAGACCTCCCCGGTGCTGCTGACCGCGGGCTTCACCGCCGTCACCAACACCGACCCGACGCACAACCCGATGGTCTCGCTGCCGCTGGCCACGTTCGAGTTCGTGCAGTCCCCGCAGCCGGCGATGATCGCCCGCGGCTTCGGTACGGCCTCGGTGCTCGTCGTGCTGGTGCTGGTGCTCTTCGTGGTGGCCCGGGTGATCGGCGGCCGCGGCCCGGGCGCGCTGACCCGGCGCGGCACCCACCGCCGGGTGGTGGCCTCCCGCCGCGACCAGCAGCGCTTCGCCGAGCGGGCGGCGCTGCGGTCGGCCCTCGACGGGGGCCGCCCCGACGGCCCGTGGCGGCCGGCTCCAGCCGGTGCCGCCGGTGCCGCCGGTTCGCCCCCGTGGCCCGCTCCGGCCACCTCCGACCCCACCCGTCCGCTCCCGGCCGACCCCGGCGCCGTACCCGGCACCCGCGCCGAGACCGCGCCCGACCCCGTACCCGACCCCGACACCGCCGCAGCGCCCGGCACCCCGGCCGACGACACCGGCCCGGCCCCCGAGAGCAGCCCCCGTACCACCACCAGCCAGGACTCGGAGCCCGGCGAGGGCCCCGCACAGGGAGTTGACGGAAAGTGAGAAGGATACGAGCAGCGGCAGCCACGGTCGCGCTGCTGATCAGCTCGCTGCTGATCGTCGGGCAGGGGCCGGTCGCCAACGCGACCACCTATGCCCGGATCAGCGGCGCGGGCTCCACCTGGAGCCAGAACGCCCTGGACCAGTGGCGCCGCAACGTGACGCAGTACGGCATGACCGTCGACTACCAGGGGACCGGCTCCTCCGACGGGCGCCAGCAGTTCAAGAACGGCACGGTCGACTTCGCCGTCTCCGAGATCCCCTACGGCATGACCGAGTTCGGGGTGCGTGAACCTCCGCCCACCCGCGGCTACGCCTACATGCCGATCGTGGCCGGCGGTACCGCCTTCATGTACAACCTCAAGATCGGCGGCAAGCGGGTCACCAACCTGCGGCTCAACGGCGACACGGTCTCCAAGATCTTCACCGGGAAGATCACCAACTGGTCGGACAAGCAGATCGCGGCCGACAACCCCGGCCTCACGCTGCCCAACCGCAAGATCATCCCCGTGGTCCGCTCCGACGGCTCCGGCTCCACCGCCCAGTTCACGCTGTGGATGTCCAAGCAGCACGGCGACGTCTGGAACGACTACTGCCGGCGCGTCAACAAGCCGGTGCCCTGCGGCCTGACCTCGTACTACCCCGTGGTGCCCGGCTCCGGGTTCATCTCCCAGTCCGGCTCGCTCGGCGTGTCCGGCTACACCCGGCAGAACTACGCCGAGGGCGCCATCACCTACGTCGAGTACTCGTACGCGCTGACCACCGGCTTCCCGGTGGCCAAGATCGAGAACGCGGACGGCTACTACACCGAGCCCACGGCCTCCAACGTCGCGGTGGCGCTGACCAAGGCGACGATCAACACCAACAAGAGCTCCTCGCAGTACCTCACGCAGATCCTCGACAACGTCTACACGTACAAGGACCCGCGCACGTACCCGCTGTCGAGCTACAGCTACATGATCCTGCCCACCACGCTCGCCGCCCCGCTCAACGCGGACAAGGGCCGCACGCTGGGCGCGTTCGGGTACTACTTCCTGTGCGAGGGGCAGCAACAGGCCGGGAAGCTGGGCTACTCACCGCTGCCGATCAACCTGGTGCAGGCCGGGTTCGACCAGCTCAAGCGGGTCCCCGGCGTGCAGACGCAGTCGATCAACGTCGCGGGCTGCGACAACCCCACCTTCTCCTCCGACGGCACCAACACGCTCGCCAAGAAGGCCCCTTACCCGGCGTCGTGTGACAAGGCCGGCACCACGCAGTGCTCGTCGGGCACCGGCGGCGCGGCCAAGACGTCCACAACCGTCAAGGCCTCGGCAGGGGGCAACCACTCCTCCGGCACCACCTCGACGACCGCCGGCAGCACCACCTCGGGCAGCCCGTCCGCCGGTACGGCGTCCGCCGGAGGCACCTCCGGGTCCGGCGGCACCACCGCCACCACGGGCGGCGCCTCGGGCGCCTCCGGCAGCTCCACCACCTCGGTGGACCCCGACACCGGCCAGGCGATCGGCACCGCCACCGGCGGCGGTGACGGCGGCAGCCAGGACATCGCGGCCTCCACCGTGTCGGTCGGCTCCGACTCGTTCTGGGGCCTGCGCACCTGGCTGATGGTGCTGTCCTCCCTGGTGCTGCTCGGCGTGGTGCTCGCCCCGCCGACGATCTCCCGCCGGCTGGCGGCGAGAAGCGCCGCCCGTTCCGCCTCGGCCGTCGACGACCGCAGGGGAGGCCCGCGATGGTGATCCGCAACCCCGGCCGCGCGGCGGGGACGGCCCGCGCCCGCGCCGGCAACCTCGTGGCGGCGCTGCTCGCCGCCCTCGGCCTGGTCCTGCTGCCGCTGCCCGCCGGGGTGAGCAGCGCGCGAGCCGACTCGGGGACCACTACGGAGACCGGCTCCGCGGTCACCAAGTCGGGCACCAAGGGCACCTACGACGACTTCTCCGGCCTCAAGGTCACCGTCGAGCAGACCGAACACCTGCGCGGCCAGGGCGTCAAGGTCACCTGGACCGGGGGAGCGCCGACCATCCCGGCCGGCACCACACCGCTGCTGGGCAACTTCCTCCAGATCATGCAGTGCTGGGGGAACTCGCCGGACGGGCCCGACCCCGACCAGTGCGAGTTCGGGGAGAACCCCGCCTACAGCGTCACCCAGACGTCGACGCGGACGGTGGGCGGCGGCTTCCCGGACCCGCTGGAGCCCACCGAGCGGACCATCCCCTTCCGCCCGGTGCGGGGCGACACGGTGACCGACCCCACCACGTACTTCACCCCCCTCACCACCAACGAGATGGACTACGCGCCCACCGGGGCGGACGGCGCCGGAGCGGACGTCTTCGACGTGGAGTCCGCCGTCGACGCCGACTACATGGGCTGCGGGAGCGTGGCCAAGTCCGGGGACACCCCCGAGCCGTGCTGGCTGGTTGTGGTGCCGCGCGGCACCCATGAGCCCGACGGGACCGTGCCGAGCCTGGGCCTGCGCAGCTCGGCGCTGTCGGCGAGCAACTGGGCGCAGCGGATCGTCTTCCGGCTCGGCTTCGACCCGATCGGCTCCTACTGCCCGATCGGGCAGAAGGAGGTGGAGACCATCGGCTCGGAGATGGCCTCCGAGGCGCTGACCGCGTGGCAGCCCACGCTGTGCACCGAGGACAAGATCACCTTCGGCTACGAGCAGCAGAGCGAGGACTTCGCCCGTACGCAGGTGACCGCGCCGACCGACGGCTCGCCCATGATGGCGTTCGTGGAGTCCCCGGTCACCCCGGCCGAGGGCGGGTCACCCATCGTGCACGCGCCCCTGGCGCTCTCCGGCCTGGTGATCGCCTACAACATCGAGACGCCGGACTCGACCCGCCAGATTCCCCGGCTGCGGCTGAACGCACGGCTGCTGGCCAAGATGCTGACCACCTCCTACCAGTACGACCTGCCGGGTCCGACCAGCCAGTTCGCCCGGGGGGACCTGAACCCGAAGAACCCCACGAGCCTCATCACGGACCCGGAGTTCCTCGCCCTGAACCCCGGTTTCACCCACACGGTGCGGCAGTACGAGGACATCGCGGTGCCGCAGACCAGCGCCGACTACATCGCGACCCTCTGGCGCTGGCTGCGCTCGGACCCGGACGCGCGCAACTTCCTCGCGGGCAAGCCCGACCCCTGGGGCATGACCATCAACCCGAGCGCGCTCAAGGAGCTGACGCCGGCGACGAACACCACGATCAACTCGTTCCCGCGCACCGATCCCACGAAGTGGGTCCCCGTGGCGGAAGCCCCCAACTTCTCCATCGACTCCGTGGGGACGAACCCCTACACGAACGGGCTGCACGACTCCGCGGTGCGGGTGGCCACGCACGCGCAGCCCGGATACACGGGCGTCCTCGGGCAGACGACCACCGGCTACACCTTCACGACCAACGGGTACAACGGCCCGGGTGACGCCTTCAACCTGGGCGTCACCGACGCGGCGACCGCCGCCCGCTACCGGCTGGGCACGGCTGAACTGCTCAACTCCGACGGGCAGTTCGTCGCCCCGACGGTCAACTCGCTGACCACCGCGGCGAACGCGATGAAGCAGGGGAGCACCCCCGGGGTGCTCGACCAGAACCCGGGTCTGAAGACGTCGGGGGCCTACCCGCTCACCACGATCACCTACGGCGCCGCCCCCACCGGCCTCGACGCGACCACCAGGGCCGACTACGCCAAGCTGATCCGCTACGCGGTCGGCGACGGCCAGCAGACCGGAGTGGGCCCCGGCCTGCTGCCGCCGGGCTACGCACCGCTCACCACCTCCCTGCGCGAGCAGGCCCTCGCCGCCGCGACCGCGCTGGTCAAGGGGGTGTCGCCCAGCCAGGCCGCGGGCGACTCCGACAGCGGGGGGTCCGGCGGCCCGGACGCGGCCGGCGGCTTCGACTCGTCCGCCGCCTCGGGCGGCACCGGCGGAGCCGTGGCGCCGAGCGCCTCCGTCCAGCCGACCGCCACCGCCACCGCGACCGCATCGCCGACCGCGTCGGCCGCGGCGGGCGGCGGCGGGAGCGGGGGGTCCGGAACCGGCAACGCCGCCTCGTCCCAGGGCACGACCTCCGGGGTCCTGCTCGGCGCGGTCCGCTGGGTGCTGCTCACCGTGCTGGCCGTGGGCCTGGCCGGTTCGGTCGGCGGTCCGCTGCTGATCAGGGCCGGGATGATCGGCGCGGGCCGGCCCGCCGCCGGGGCGCGGCCATGGGGGCGGAGCACGGGATGACATCCGGCCGGGCAGTGGACACGACTGCCGCCGCGGGGACCTACGCGCCCCGTGGAGGGAAATTCGAGGGTATTCCCCGAAGATTTCCGTTCACTTTTCCGGGGCTACTTTTTTGGTTGCCCGATGGAAATCCGAACGGCAAGATATTCACTGCCCGGCCGAAAGCCGGGAATTGCGGGGGAGGGTGCTGGAAATCCCCCCGTGCACGTCACACGAGTAATTCCATCCGCATGACACGGAGGAAACAGTGAACGTGAGAATCGCCAAGCGTGCGGCCGTCGCCGCGGGTGTCGCGGTGCTGAGCCTCGGCCTGGCCCTTCCCGTCGCGCAGGCCGACCCGACGACCGACTCGATCACCGGCAGCTCCTACCGCGAGCTGGTCGGCGTGGGTTCGGACACCACCCAGGACGTGCTGAACGGTCTCGGCAACGCGATCGGTGACCCGGACTTCAGCCCGGCGTCGCTGCTGATCGCGTCCTACGACGCGGTGGACCCGTCGACCGGCGCGGTGCACGGTTCCATCACCACCCGGGACGGCGGCCCCGCCGTGCAGCGCCCCAACGGCTCGGCCGAGGGCGTCAACGCGCTGGCCGCCGACATCCAGTCCGGCGCCGGCAACTTCGACTTCGCCCGCTCCTCCAGCGCCCCGGACGCCACCGGCACCACCGGCACCTGGATTCCGTTCGCCCTGGACGCGGTGACCGTGGCCGTCTCCGGCTCCAGCACCCTGCCGACCAACTTCACCAAGACCCAGCTGCAGCGCGCGTACAACTGCGAGGACCCGACGACGGGCACCGCCCTGGCCGCCGGCCAGTTCCCGGTGATCAACGGCGTGACCGTCCACCCGCTGGTGCCGCAGGCCGGCTCCGGCACCCGCAAGTTCTGGGCGTCCACCCTCGGCTTCAACGCCAACACCCTGCCCAGCTGCGTCAGCGACGTGGACAAGGACGGCGTGGCGGTCGAGGAGCACGACGGCAGCGCCCTCAAGCGGACCGTCGCCGCCAACGGCGCCGAGGACATCGCCCCGTTCTCGATCGCCCAGTGGATCGCGCAGTCCAACAGCTCCACCACCGGTGTGCGGGACCGCCGGCACGGCGCCGTTCTGCGCTCCGTCGACAGCAAGCTCCCGGTCGTCAACGGCGAGCTCAACACGGCGTTCGGGATCACCCGTGACGTCTACAACGTCGTGGCCACCAGCCGGCTGGCGGACGCGGACATCGCGTACGCCTTCGTCGGCACCGGCTCCCAGGTGTGCCTGAACTCCGCGGTCATCGAGGAGTACGGCTTCGGCAGCCTGGGCAGCGCCTGCGGCAGCACCACCACCAAGGGCGCGCTGAGCCTGTAACCACCGTCCGGCGGGGGCCGGCCCGCCCACCGCGCCACCAGGCGCGGGCCGGCCTCCGCCAGACAACCCGTCAGCGCCGTCCAGGCTCCCCGCACGAGCACCACCCGAGCATCACCCAAGTACCTGCCGAGCACCACCCGAGCACCACCTGAGCACCACCTCGGCACCACCGGCCGGGCACCTCACCAGGTGCCCGGCTGCGGGCGTCGTCCCGCCGGCCCGGCCGTGCGGCGGCCCGCCCACCCGTACATCCCGCACCACCGACCGGCCCCGGAGGGGACGAAGCGACATGACGAAACGAGTACACGCCGTGACCAACGGCGTTATGGCACTGTTCCTGGCGTCCGGGGGGCTCGTCCTCACCGCGTCCGGCACCGCACACGCGGACATCACCGGCACGGCGACCCTGACGCCCACCTCCGGCGCCACCACCGACAAGCCCGCCTTCACCGAGCTGACCCTCTCGGCGGGCTGCCCCACCGGGTACCAGACCGGAGCGCGGGTCGACGTCGTCCTCCCGAGCGGCGCGCTGGGCACGCTCCTCATCACCAACATCGGCGCTCCCTACGGCAGCGGACCGGTCACCATCGACTTCCCCAGCACGGCGCCGACGGGGAGCGCCTACATACCGGTCTCCACGGTGGTGACGAGCCAGCACCTCGCCGACGGCACGTATCCGCTGTCCGTGGAGTGCGGGATCACGAGCCCCACGACGGACCAGGCCCTTCGCACGTACACCAACCTGAACCTGGAGGTCGCCGGGGCGTCCTGGACGGTCAAGGAGGTGGCGCCGCCCACGGAGACGACTCTCGCCCTGACCGAGTCCCCCAAGGGCCACGGCGTCGTCGACCAGGACATCACCCTGACCGCGGCCGTCACGCCGGCCGACGCGGCCGGCACGGTGACCTTCACCCAGACGGGTACCGCGCTGGTCCTGGGATCGGCGGCGGTCAGCAACGGCAGCGCGTCAGCCACGATGACGCCCGTCGCCAACCCGACGCTGAGAGGCATCACCGCGGTCTTCGTGCCCGACGACGCGACGAAGTACGCGCAGAGCACCGCGACCGACACCTACCCGATCGTCGCGAGCCCCGCGATCACCGTGCTCGACGACACGGGCAACAACCTCCAGGACACGCCGACGCTCAAGGGCGGCCAGAAGCTCGCGATCACCGCCGAGGGCTTCCAGCCGAACACCGCCGACGCCACGGCGGGTGAGGACGTCGACATCGCCCTCGACGGTACGGCGGCGACGCCGGCGTCGGCCTCCGCCACGGTCGACGGCACGGTGGACAACCTCGCGTACACGGTGCCCTCCGACATCGCCGACGGCACCCACCGGCTGTCCCTCACCGGCAAGACCAGCGGCGTCGAGATCGACTTCCCCTTCATCACGGGCAGTTCCACCAGCGCGGACGACGGCGGTACGTCGGGGGACTCCTCCGGCAGCACGGCCGGGGACTCGGGTGACAGCTCGGGTACGACGGCCGGGGACTCGGGTGACAGCTCGGGCGCGACGGCCGGGGACTCGGGCGACAGCTCGGGCGCGACGGCCGGGGCCGTGGACGACAGCTCCGCCGGCTCCACCGGCACCGCCGATTCCGGCTCCGGCAGCTCCGGGGTGCTCGCGGCCACCGGTGCCGCCGGGGTCCTCCCGCTGGGCGGGCTCGGCCTCGTGCTCATCGCGGTCGGCGGGTACGCCGTCTACCGGGTGCGCCGTGACGGCCGGATGCTGACGTTCGGGTCGACGCCGCGCGACTGACCGGCCGGCGGCGCGGGCGGGGGCCGTCCCCGCCCGCGCCCGGGGACGCCGTCCCGCCACCGGGGGACGCCGTCCCGCCACCTTGGGGCCGTCGCGACGAGTACGCCGCCCCACCTGAAACCGTTCGACACCGTCGTTTCGACGCCGTTGGAAGGGGCCCTCCGTGGCCGTCATCTCACCGCCCCAGCCCGACGCCGGCCCGCAGCCGCAGCCGTCGCCGGCCGGGCAGCGGCCCCGCCGGAGCGGGCCCGACCCGCGGTTCGCGGTCCCCGGCGCCGCCCTGACCGTGCTCGCCGCCCTCCTGCTCTGCTTCGCCGCCAACCTCACCGTGGTCGGGCACATCGAGCACGCCCGCGCCCAGCAGACCGGGTACGACACGCTGCGCAAGGAACTCGCCCTCGGCACCGCGCCGGTGGGCCCGCTGGACCAGAACGGCAAGCGGGTCGCCGACGGGGCTCCGGTGGCGGTGCTGCACATCCCCGGGATCAGCCTGCGCGAGGTCGTCTTCCAGGGCACCACCTCGGGCGACCTGACGCGCGGCCCGGGCCACCTGCGCAACACCCCGCTGCCCGGCCAGCCCGGCACCAGCACCCTGCTGGGCCGGCAGTGGGGCTACGGCAGCCCGTTCCTGCACATCGCCCGGCTGCGCCCCGGCGACCCGATCACCGTGACCACCGGTCAGGGCGAGCAGCACTACCGGGTTATCGGGGTGCGGCTGCCCGGCGACCCCGCACCGGCCCCGCTGGCCGCCGGGCAGGGCCGGCTGACCCTGGTCACCGCGACGGGCGGCCCCTACACCCCGCACGGCGTGGTGCGGGTGGACGCCGAACTGCTCGGCACCGCGCAGCCCGCGCCGGCCGTCGGCGGCACCCTCTCGGCGGCCGAACTCCCGCTGGCCGGCGACCCGTCGGCGTGGCTGCCGGTGCTGCTGTGGCTCCAGGCGCTGCTGCTGGCCACCGTCGCCGTCTGCTGGAGCTTCCGCCGCTGGGGGCGCTGGCAGACCTGGACCGCGGGCCTGCCCGTGCTCGTCGCGCTGGTGCTGGCGCTGTCCGGCTCGGTCACCGAACTCCTGCCCAACCTCCTGTGAACCGGCCCCGCTGGCCCGAACCGACCCCGTCCACCGCCCCGGAGGCCACCCGATGCCGACCACCGACCAGACCATGCAGCTGCCGCCCGTGCCCACCGGGCCGACCCCCTTCGCCGGCACCCCGGGCAAGGCCGCCGAGGCCCGCCCCGCGACGCTGGACGCCCGCGACGTGTCCGCCTGGTTCGGCGACCACAAGGTCCTCGACCGGGTCTCGCTGACCATGCCCGCACAGCGGGTCACCGCCCTCATCGGCCCGTCCGGCTGCGGCAAGTCGACGTTCCTGCGCATCCTCAACCGGATGCACGAACTCGTCGGCACCGCCTCACTGGCCGGCCAGGTGCTGCTGGACGGCGCCGACATCTACGACCGCGGCCGCCGCATCACCCACGCCCGCCGCGAGATCGGGATGGTCTTCCAGAAGCCCAACCCGTTCCCGGCGATGTCGATCTACGACAACGTGCTGGCCGGACTGAAGATGAACGGAGTCAAGGCCGCCCGCAACGACCGCGACGACCTGGTGGAGGAGTGCCTGACCAAGGCCGGGCTGTGGCGCGAGGTCGCCGACCGGCTGCGGCAGCCCGGCGGCGCGCTCTCCGGCGGCCAGCAGCAGCGGCTGTGCATCGCCCGCTCGCTGGCCGTACGGCCCCGGGTGCTGCTCATGGACGAGCCCTGCTCGGCTCTCGACCCGACCTCGACCCGCCGGATCGAGCAGACCATCGGTGAACTGTCGCACGAGGTCACCATCGTCATCGTCACCCACAACATGCAGCAGGCCGCCCGCGTCTCGCACCAGTGCGCGTTCTTCCTCGCCGAGCACGGCACGCCCGGCGCCATCGTCGAACACGGCCCCACCGAAGCGATGTTCGGCAGCCCCCAGGACACCCGTACCGCCGACTACGTGGGCGGCCGCTTCGGCTGAGCCCCTGTCCGGCCGGACCCGCCGGACCCGCCGGGACGTGTGGGGTTCCGGCGGGTCCGGCGGTCGGGAGGCGGCGGTCGTCGGAAGCGGCAGTCGTCAGGAGCCGGCGGCCGTCGTCAGAAGCCGGCGGCCTTCGAGAGGTCGGCCTTGAGACGGGACAGCAGGTCGGCGGCGCGGGCGCGGGCAGCGGGGAGGGCGGCGGCGCCGGGGACCGGGACGACCACCTCCAGGTAGCACTTGACCTTCGGCTCCGTGCCGCTCGGACGGACCGTCACCCGGGCGGAGTCCACGTCCGGGCCGGCCAGCCGGTAGCGCAGGCCGTCGGTGGGCGGCAGCCCGTCCACGCCCTCGGCCAGGTCCTGCGCGGCGGCCACCGCCAGGCCGGCCAGCGCCTGCGGCGGGGTCTCGCGCAGCCGCGCCATGGCCGCGCCGATCAGCCCGAGGTCCGCCACCCGCACCGACAACTGGTCGGTCGCGTGCAACCCGTGGGCGAGCGCCAGCTCGTCCAGCAGCCCCGCCAGGGTGCCGCCCTCCCGCTTCACCGACGCCGCCAGCTCGGCCACCAGCAGCGCGGCCGTCACGCCGTCCTTGTCCCGCACCCCGTCCGGGTCCACGCAGTAGCCGAGCGCCTCCTCGTAGCCGTACCGCAGACCCGGCACCCGGGAGATCCACTTGAAGCCGGTGAGGGTCTCCTCGTAGCCGAGGCCCGCGGCGGCCGCGATCCGCGACAGCAGCGACGAGGAGACGATGCTCGCCGCGAACACGTCCTGCCCCGGCTCCACCGCCCCCCGGCGCACCAGGTGCAGGGCGAGCAGCGCGCCCAGCTCGTCCCCGCGCAGCATCCGCCAGCCGCCCTCCGCCGCCGGGTCGGGCACCGCGGCGGCGCACCGGTCGGCGTCCGGGTCGTTGGCGACGACCACATCGGGGCCGACCGCGGCCGCGTCCCGCAGCGCCAGGTCCATCGCGCCGGGCTCCTCCGGGTTGGGGAACGCGACGGTGGGGAAGTCCGGGTCCGGATCGGCCTGTTCGGCCACCACCGCGGGCAGCGGGAACCCGGCCCGGGCGAACGCGGTCTCCAGCACCTCCCGGCCCACGCCGTGCAGCGGCGTGTAGACCGTCGAGACCTCGCGCGGGCCGCCCGGCGCCACGACGGAGGCCGTGCGTTCCAGGTACGCCTCCAGCACGTCCTCGCCGAGCACCTGCCAGCCGTGCTCCGGCCGGGGCACCGACTCCAGCGCGCCCACCGCGGCGATCCGCGCGGCGATCTCCGCGTCCGCCGGCGGCACGATCTGCGAGCCGTCGCCGAGGAACACCTTGTAGCCGTTGTCCTGCGGCGGGTTGTGGCTCGCGGTGACCATCACGCCGGCCGCCGCGCCCAGGTGCCGGATCGCGAAGGCCAGCACCGGAGTCGGCAGCGGACGTGGCAGCACCGCCGCCCGCAGCCCCGCACCGGTGACCACCGCGGCGGTGTCCCGCGCGAACCGCTCCGACAGGTACCGCGCGTCGTAGCCGATGACGACGAGCCCGCCGCCCTGCTCGGCCACGTACCGGGACAGGCCGGCCGCGGCGCGGATCACCACCGCGCGGTTCATCCGCATCGGGCCGCCGCCCATCGCCCCGCGCAGCCCGGCGGTGCCGAACTCCAGGGTGCCGGAGAAGCGGTCGGCCAGCTCCTCGCCGGCGGTGCCGTCCCCGCCCGCCGCGGCGGCCAGCAGCGCGGCCAGCTCCTCGCGGGTGGCCGGGTCGGGGTCCTCCCCGATCCACTCCCGCACCCGTCCGGCCAACTCCCCGGGCAGCCCCGCGCCGCCACTCGTACCGTGCGCCCCGAGGGCGTCCTCACCGTGTCGCGCGTCCACGTCGGTCACGCAGTCCTCTCGCCGTGGGAGTGGTTGTGTGTCGTGCGGGTGGTGCCGTCGTCCGTTCCTACCCGCCGCGCCGCACCCGCCATGCGGACCGACCGGACCGCGTGGCGGGCACGGCGCGGACCGCGGACCGGCCGGACCGGCCCACCGATCGGACCGACCGGACCGTCGCGGGTCAACCCGCGGTGCGGGGCGATGCGGGCCTGGCGGTCCGATCGGTGCGGCCGGAGCGTGCGGGGCGGCCTGCCGGCACGGGGTGCCGGAGACGCCCCGCGCCGGGTCACAGCCGGCCGAGCACCTGGCCCAGGAGGGCGCCCATGCGGGCGGCGGAGACCCGGCCGGCCTCCAGCACCTCCTCGTGGTTGAGCGGCGCGCCGGTCATCCCCGCGGCCAGGTTCGTCACCAGGGAGACACCCAGCACCTCGGCGCCGGCCTCGCGGGCCGCGATCGCCTCCAGCCCCGTCGACATCCCGACCAGGTCGCCGCCTATCGCGCGCACCATGCCGATCTCGGCGGGCGTCTCGTAGTGCGGGCCGGGCAGCTGCGCGTAGACGCCCTCCTCCAGCGAGGGGTCCACCTCCTTGCACAGGGCGCGCAGCCGGGGCGAGTAGAGGTCCGTCAGGTCGACGAAGCGGGGGCCGACGAGGGGCGAGGTGGCCGTCATGTTGATGTGGTCGCTGATCAGCACGGGCTGACCGGGCCGGAAGCCGGCGCGCAGGCCGCCGCAGCCGTTGGTGAGCACCACCGTCTTGCAGCCGGCCGCCACGGCCGACCGGACCCCGTGCACGACGCTGGCCACGCCGTGGCCCTCGTACAGGTGCGTACGGCCCAGGAAGACGAGGGCGCGCACGCCGCCTATCCGCACCGAGCGCAGCACACCGGCGTGGCCGGCCACCGCGGGCGCGGGGAACCCCGGCAGGTCGGTGGCCGCGAGTTCGTGGTCGGGCTCGCCCAGCTCGTCGGCGGCGGGCACCCAGCCCGAGCCCATGACCAGGGCCACGTCGTGCGTCTCGACACCCGTCAGCTCGCGCAGGCGAGCGGCGGCGGCCTCGGCGGCGGCGTACGGGTCGGGTTCTACGGAAGCGTTCACGGCATGAGGGTAACGCCTTCGGGCCTACGCGCGTAGATGCGCATGCCGTTCTGGGGTGGTTCGGGCCGTTCGACGGCATTTCCCCCGCGCCCTGCGCCCGGGGGCCGGACACGCCCCCGCCAGCGCCTCCGCCAGCGCCTCCAGCGGAAAGGTGCGCGCCCCGGAGCGGAGACCCGACGTGACGTACCGCCGGCGGCGCTGGTGCCTCCTCCGGCGAGGTGCGCACCGCTCGCCCGCGCTGGCTACCGCTACCGGGCAGACCCTGCCGGTCACGGCAGTGGTGCCGCTCTCGGCAGGGTTTGCCCCGCTCGCCGCCCTGGCACGGCCGTCCGCCGCGTTGCCGTACCGGCCGAGTAGGCCCACTACGAGGCCGGTTCGGCGCCTTGCGGCCGACCGCACCAGGACACCTCGCTACCGGGCAGACCCCGCCGGTCACGGCACTAGCAGGGGCGCTTGCGCAGCTCCATGACGTAGTCGTAGGGCGCGCCCGCGGACTCCGCGGCGTCCGCCAGCTCGCCGAGGTAGCGGGCCGAGGGCAGGCCCCCCTCGTAGTCGTTGAGGACGTAGAGCCAGGCCGCGAGGTCGCCGTCCAGCGTGTGGACGCGGACCGTCGTCCGCCGGTAGATGCCGAGTGGCACGCCCTCCCAGCGGTCCATGGACTCCTCGTCCACCGGAGCGATGTCGTAGAGCCCGACGAAGACCTGGCTGCCGGGCGCCTCCACCAGCGTCGCCAGCGCGCCCTCCCACCCCATCTGCTCGCCGCCGAAGGTCAGCCGCCAGCCGTCCAGCCAGCCCGTGCCGCGCAGCGGGGAGTGCGGTGCGCGGCGGGTCATCAGCCGCGCGTCGAGATTGCTGCCGTAGGCGGCATAGAGCGACATGGAGACGAGAGTACGTGAGTGATCGCGTCCGGGAACGCCCACACGGCCCGGATCACCCGGGCGTCACGGGCACTCCGGGGCCACCCGGGCGTACCGGTCCGCGCGCCGATCCACCACCGGTCCACCACCGGTCCGCGCGGGCCCGGGCGGGGGCCCGTCCCCCGCTCGCACCCCCCTGGGCGCGCCCGGTTGGCGCGTGCGGGACAATAGGGCATGTGACTCGGATCGTGATCATCGGTGGCGGACCCGGCGGCTACGAGGCCGCGCTCGTTGCGGCGCAGCTCGGCGCGGAGGTGACCGTCGTCGACGCTGACGGCCTGGGCGGCGCGTCGGTGCTCACCGACTGCGTGCCGTCCAAGACCCTCATCGCCACCGCCGAGGTGATGACGACCTTCGACTCGTCCTACGACGAGCTCGGCATCATCGTCGCCGACGCTCCCTCGCTGCCCACGCTGAGCCGTGCGGAGCCCGAGGACCCGGAACGCGGCGCCCGCGTCGTCGGCGTGGACCTCGGCAAGGTCAACCGCCGCGTCAAGCGGCTCGCGCTGGCCCAGTCGCACGACATCACCGCCTCCGTGACCCGGGCCGGCGTCCGGGTGCTGCGCGGCCGGGGCCGCCTGGAGGGCTGCCAGACCGCCGAGGGCACCCGCTGCGTCGTCGTGGAGGGCGCCGACGGCTCCACCGAGCGGCTGACCGCCGAGGCGGTCCTGATCGCCACCGGCGCCCGCCCGCGCGAGCTGCCGGACGCGCAGCCCGACGGTGAGCGCATCCTCAACTGGACCCAGGTCTACGACCTGGAGGAGCTGCCGTCCGAGCTGATCGTGGTGGGCTCCGGCGTCACCGGTGCCGAGTTCGCGGGCGCCTACCAGGCGCTCGGCTCGCACGTCACGCTGGTGTCCTCGCGCGACCGGGTGCTGCCCGGTGAGGACCCGGACGCCGCCGCCGTCCTGGAGGACGTCTTCCGGCGCCGCGGCATGAACGTCATGGCCCGATCCCGCGCCGAGACGGTCAAGCGGCTCGGCGACCGCGTCGAGGCCACCCTCACCGACGGCCGGGTGATCAGCGGTACGCACTGCCTGATCGCGGTCGGCGCGATACCGAACACCTCCGGCATGGGGCTGGAGGAGGCCGGCGTGAAGCTCACGCAGTCCGGCCACATCAAGACCGACCGGGTCTCGCGCACCAGCGCCCCGGGCGTCTACGCGGCCGGCGACGTCACCGGCGTCCTGGCGCTCGCCTCGGTCGCCGCCATGCAGGGCCGTATCGCGATGTACCACTTCCTCGGCGACGCGGTCGGCCCGCTGAACCTGAAGACGGTCTCCGCGAACGTCTTCACCGACCCGGAGATCGCCACCGTCGGCTACACCCAGGCCGACGTCGACGCCGGGCGGATCGAGGCCAACGTCGTCAAGCTGCCGCTGCTGCGCAACCCGAGGGCGAAGATGCAGGGCATCCGGGACGGCTTCGTGAAGCTCATCTGCCGCCCCGGCACCGGCATCGTGGTGGGCGGCGTGGTCGTCGCGCCGAAGGCGAGCGAGCTGATCCACCCGATCTCCATCGCCGTCGACAACAGCCTGACGGTGGAGCAGATCGCCAACGCCTTCACCGTCTACCCGTCGCTCTCCGGCTCCGTCGCCGAGGTGGCCCGCCAGCTCCACACGCGCCGCAACCCCGGGCTCTGATCCGGCTCGGGCCGGCTGCCGAAGGGTTCCGGCCGACCTTCCGTGCGGCCCGGCTCCGGGTCCGGGCCCCGGTCCAGCCCTGAGTCGGCCCCGGTCCAGCCCTGAGCCGGCCGCGGTCCGGGTCCGGTCCGGGTCCGGTCCGGGTCCGGGGTCTGGGTCGGGGCCGGGTCCGGCGGCTGGTCCGGTCGTGAGTTCGTTCCGGTTTCTCCCGCCCGCTCTCGCCGTCATACGGCCGGTCCCGTCCGACACGGCCGGCTGTCGCCTTGGGGGTGGGCGGGCGGGGCGGAGGCCGGGGCCGGACGTTCGGTGTCCGCGTGTTCGGAGCGGGAGGTTGGACGGCGGAGGTTTCAGAAGCGGACGGGCGGTGTGCGGGTCAGGCGAACGTACGGTCGCCCTATAGCACTTGGCGGTCGGTTTTGAGTGCCACTTCCGTCATGCGGTGCAAAACGCTGAAACCGTCCGGTCGTTGGGGTTACTGTCGGTTCCGTGTTCGCTGCTGAACGTCGTCAGTTGATCCTGGAGATGGTGCGTGCCAATGGAGCGGTGTCGCTCCGGGAGCTCGCCCGAGTCGTCCAGACCTCCGAAGTGACCGTGCGCCGGGATGTGCGGGCGCTGGAGGCCGAAGGACTGGTGGACCGCCGGCACGGCGGGGCGGTACTCCCTGGCGGCTTGGCCCGGGAGGCCGGTTTTCCACAGAAGGCACAGCTCGCCGCCGCGGAGAAGACGGCCATCGCCGATCTCGCGGCCGAACTGGTGGAGGAGGGTGAGGCGATCGTCGTCGGCGCCGGCACCACCACGCAGGAGCTGGCACGGCGGCTCGCCCGGGTGTCCGGGCTGACCGTCGTGACCAACTCGCTGCTGGTCGCGCAGGCGCTGGCCCATGCCAACCGGGTCGAGGTGGTGATGACCGGCGGCACGCTGCGCGGCTCCAACTACGGCCTGGTCGGCAGCGGTGCCGAGCAGTCCCTGCAGGGGCTGCGGGTCTCGCGGGCGTTCCTGTCCGGCGCCGGACTGACCGCCGAGCGCGGCCTGTCCACGTCGAACATGCTCTCCGCGAGCGTGGACCGTGCGCTCGTGCAGGCCGCGGCCGAGGTGGTGGTGCTGGCCGACCACACGAAGCTGGGCGCCGACACGATGTTCCAGACCGTGCCGACGGACCTGATCACCCACCTCGTCACCGACGAGCCCGGGCCCGAGGACGAACGGGCCGCCACGGAGCTCCAGGCGCTGGCCGACCGCGGGGTGCGCGTCTCGGTGACGCCGGCGCGCGGCGCGGGCGGTGCCGGGGCCCCGGGGACGGGGTCGCCTCCGTGCGGGGGCGGCACGAACTGCCCTCGCCGCGGCGCCACCAGCGGGCTCAGCCACTGGGTGCGGCAGAGCCGTTCGCCGTCCGCCTGGCGGACGTGCGGCGGCACTAGGGCCGGGTGCGGCACCGGCCGGGGCCCGGTTCCTGGCGCGGGTGCCGCGTGGCGCCCGTACGCCCCCGGTCCTCCGTACGGCCCCGGGTCGTGCGGGCCGGGGTGCGGGCTTGGACGTGCCCGTGTTCCGGGCCCTGGGTGTGAGGGGCAGGCCCTCGGGGGCTCGGCCGTCCGCGTCGTCCCAGCGGGCACGGAGGCCGCGCGGCCGGCGGCCCTGCCGTGGTGCCCTCCGCCGGGCCCCGCGTCCCTCGTCCGGAGGCCCCTGGGCTCCTTGGCTCCTGGGCTCGGAGGTCCAGGGAGGCCAGGGGCAGAGGACCGGGGTGCGGGTCAGACCGCGGCGGTCGCCGTCCGAGCGGGGGCGTGGGTGCGGATGCCGTCGACGGCCAGCGACATGAGGCGGCCGTAGAGGCCCTTCTCCTCCGGGTTCTTCTCCGCGACCAGTACGAACGCGTAGGTGAGCCGGAGCAGGTCCGAAATCGTGGCGTCGGCCCGGATGGCGCCTGCCTCCTGCGCGCGGGTGAGCAGCGCGCCGCCCGCCGCGTGCAGCGCGGTCCGGCAGGCCGGCATCCTCGTCTCCGACGCCTCGACGATCGCCGCCGACAGCCCTCGGTAGGCGCTGGAGTGCACGGCGACCGCGCGCAGCCAGTCGGTGAGCGCCGCCGCCGGGTCCTCGCTGTCCAGCAGCTCCGCGGCCCGCTCCGACAGTGAGTCCAGCTCCTGCGTGAAGACCGCGTTCATCAGCGAGTAGCGGTCGGGGAAGTGCCGGTAGAGCGTGCCGATGCCCACGCCGGCGTGCCGGGCGATGTCCTCCAGGGCGACATCCGTGCCGTGCACGATGAACGCCTGTCGGGCCTCTTCCAGCAACCGTTCGTAGTTGCGCTGAGCGTCTGCCCGCATTCCGTCCTCCCGAGGCCCGAAGTTGTGCGCCCCTGCCCGAAGTATGCGCCCGGAGTGCCGTGGATGGATTGTCCCCCCAATCGGGCGCGAAAAGCGATAGCGGAAGTGGAGGTTGCCTCCGTATAGTATCGGAGGCAACCTCCGTTTATCTCTCCGCTGGAGGCGTACCCACCCATGTCCACCTCGCGCCCGGCGTCCCCACCGCCGTCCTCCTCCTCGCCGTCTCCCTCCCCGTCCGAGCCCCCATCCCCGTCAGGGTCGCCGTCCGAGTCCCCGTCCCCGTCCCCGTCCGGGCCGACGTCCCCCGGCCCGGACGAGAGCAGGAAGGGGAGCCACCCCTACCTCGTGCTGGCCGCGATCGTCGGCACCCAGCTGATGATCCTGCTGGACGTGACCGTGGTGAACGTCGCACTGCCCGCCATCCGCGACCACCTCGGGTTCAGCCCCACCGGGCTGTCCTGGGTGGTGAACGTCTACACGCTCGCCTTCGGCGGGCTGCTGCTGCTCGGCAGCCGGGTCGGCGACATGGTCGGGCGCCGCACCGCCCTCGTGTGGGGTGTGGCCGTCTTCACTCTCGCCTCGGCGGCCGGCGGGCTGGCGGAGGACCGCGCGGAGCTGCTGGTCGCCCGCGGGGTCCAGGGCGCCGCAGCCGCGCTCGCCGCGCCCGGAACCCTCGCCCTGATCGCCACCTCCTTCGCCGAGGGCGCCGAACGCAACCGGGCGCTGGCCGTCTTCTCGGCGGTCTCGGGCGCCGGATCGGCCATCGGGCTGGCCCTGGGCGGCATGCTCACCGACTGGGGCTCGTGGCGCTGGGTGTTCTTCGTCAACGTCCCCGTCGGCGCCGCGATCCTGCTGCTCGCCCCGCGCCACATCACCGAGACCCGGCGGCAGCGCGGCGGCCGGTTCGACGTCACCGGCGCGTTGACCAGCAGCCTCGGCGCCGCCGCCCTCGTCTACGCCTTCATCCGCGTCGCCGCCACGCGGTGGACCGACGGCCGGGCGCTCACCCTGTTCGCGGCCGCCGTCCTGCTGCTGGCGGCCTTCCTCGTCAACGAGCTGCGGGTGGAGAGCCCGCTGGTGGTCCTGCGCCTGTTCCGGAGCCGCAACCGGGCCCTGGCCTACACGGCGATGCTGCTGGTGCCGGCCGGGATGTTCGGCGTGTTCTACTTCGCCACCCAGTACCTCCAGAACGACCTGCGGTTCAGCCCGTTGCGCACCGGGTTCGCCTTCCTGGCGCTGGCCCTCCCGCTGCTCGCGGCGGCCCGGCTGGCACCGCGGCTCATCGGGCGGTTCGGCGCCAAGGCGGTGGTGTGCGCGGGGCTTCCGCTGAACCTGGCCGGCACGCTGTGGCTGGCCCAGCTCGGCCCGGGCGACGGCTACGCCTCCGGGATCGCCGGCCCGCTGGTCCTGGTCGGGCTCGGCGTCGGCTGGACGATGATGCCGCTGAACACGTTCATCCTGTCCGGGGTGGCGCCGCAGGACGCAGGGTCCGCGTCGGGGCTGCTCCAGACCATGCAGCAGGTCGGCGGCAGCCTCGGCCTGTCGGTGCTGGTGACCGTCTTCGGCACGGTCTCCCGGCACAGCCGTGCGCACGCCTTCGTGGACGGAGCCACCGCCGCGTGGACGCTCGCCGCCGTCTTCACCGCGGCGGCGTTCGTGCTGGTGCTCGCGCTGCGTCCGCCCGCCCGCCCGGCCGTGCGCTGACGGCGGCGTCCGGCGGCTCGGAAACGGCCCGGGGCCGGCGGTGGACAACCGCCGGCCCCGGGCCTGTGCGCGACCGGGCCGGAGCCCGGGCCGCGGACCTCAGTCCTTGATCTCGCAGACCACCGCGCCGGAGGAGATCGAGGAGCCGACCTCCGCCTTCAGCCCGGACACCGTGCCGGCGCGGTGCGCGTTGATGGGCTGCTCCATCTTCATCGCCTCCAGGACGACGATCAGGTCGCCCGCGGCCACCTTCTGGCCCTCCTCCACCGCGACCTTGACGATCGTGCCCTGCATCGGCGAGGCGAGGGTGTCGCCGGAGACCGCCGCGGCGGCGCGGCTGGCCGCCCGGCGCTTCGGCTTGGCACCGGCGGCGAGGCCGGTACGGGCCAGCGTCATCCCCAGGTGCGCGGGCAGCGACACCTCAAGGCGCTTGCCGCCCACCTCGACGACCACCGTCTCGCGGCCGACCGACTCGTCCTCCTCGCCGGGGGCCGCACCGGTGAACGGCTCGATGGTGTTCTCGAACTCCGTCTCGATCCAGCGGGTGTGGACGGTGAACGGGCCCTCGCCCTTCTTCGGGGCGAACGCCGGGTCCCGGACCACCGCGCGGTGGAACGGGATGGCGGTGGCCATGCCCTCGACCTGGAACTCGTCCAGCGCGCGGGCGGCACGCTGCAGCGCCTGCTCCCGGGTGGCGCCGGAGACGATCAGCTTGGCCAGCAGCGAGTCCCAGGCGGGGCCGATCACGCTGCCGGACTCCACGCCGGCGTCCAGTCGCACGCCCGGGCCCGTGGGCGGGTTGAAGACGGCCACCGTGCCGGGCGCGGGCAGGAAGTTGCGGCCCGGGTCCTCACCGTTGATGCGGAACTCGAAGGAGTGGCCGCGCAGCTCCGGGTCGCCGTAGCCCAGCTCCTCGCCGTCGGCGATGCGGAACATCTCGCGCACCAGGTCGATGCCCGAGACCTCCTCGGTGACCGGGTGCTCCACCTGGAGACGGGTGTTGACCTCAAGGAAGGAGATGGTGCCGTCCTGGCCGACCAGGAACTCGCAGGTGCCGGCGCCGACGTAGCCGGCCTCCTTGAGGATCGCCTTGGAGGCGGAGTACAGCTGCGCCACCTGCTCCTCGTTCAGCCAGGGGGCCGGGGCCTCCTCGACGAGCTTCTGGTGGCGGCGCTGGAGCGAGCAGTCGCGGGTGGAGACGACCACCACGTTGCCGTGCTGGTCGGCCAGGCACTGCGTCTCGACGTGCCGGGGGCGGTCGAGGTAGCGCTCGACGAAGCACTCGCCGCGGCCGAACGCGGCCACCGCCTCGCGCACCGCCGACTCGTACAGCTCCGGGACCTCTTCCAGCGTTCGGGCCACCTTCAGGCCGCGTCCGCCACCTCCGAAGGCCGCCTTGATGGCGATCGGCAGGCCGTTCTCCTCGGCGAAGGCGACGACCTCCTCGGCGCCCGAGACCGGGTCGGGGGTACCGGCCACCAGCGGGGCGCCGGCGCGCTGGGCGATGTGACGGGCCGCCACCTTGTCGCCGAGGTCGCGGATCGCCTGCGGCGGCGGACCGATCCAGGTCAGCCCGGCGTCCAGCACGGCCTGGGCGAACTCGGCGTTCTCCGACAGGAAGCCGTACCCGGGGTGGACCGCGTCCGCACCCGACTCGGCGGCCGCCGCCAGTACCTTCTTGATGTCCAGATAGCTGCTGGCCGGGGTGTCACCGCCCAGCGCGTACGCCTCGTCGGCGACGCGCACATGCAGCGCGTCCCGATCCGGCTCCGCGTAGACCGCGACGCTGCCGATCCCGGCATCCCGGCACGCACGAGCGACACGGACAGCGATTTCACCGCGGTTGGCGATGAGCACCTTACGCACGACGGCTCCCTCCTTGGAACAAGCAGAGTTTAGGTACTGGCCACACTTGCTGCCGAGGCACCCCTGCGCGTGAGGCTTCCCACACGGAGGGTGATCCAAAGGCCCGAAGAACCCCTGAACGCCTGCTCAGTCCACGGTACGGCGAGGGTACGGGCACTGTCCCGTACTCCCGCTGCCCTACCGCGTCGAGCCTGGCTCGGCCTGCCTGGCAGGCAGTTGCGTTGTGGGGTTCCTACGAAGACGGCGGTGAAACTTTGCCCGCGCGTGTCCCCGGAAGAGTGGCGTTGCCGCGACCCTTGCCCCTTCGCGTACCGGTGGGTAGCCTGCGGGCCGCGGGGTACCAGCGGTAACTCCGGGGCGCGGGCAGGCTCCGGGGCCGGGCGCCGGCCCACCGGCCGCCGCCCCGGAAGGGGGACAGGTGCGCAGAGGCATAGCGGTGACCACGGCTGCGGCGCTCGTCCTGGAGGCGCTCGCCATCGCGTTGGTCGGCTCCGTCCTCGGGCTGGCCGTGCGCCGCCAGAACATGTCGCTGGCCGGGTTGAGGACTGACGCCATGGCAGCCGGCGCGTGGACCGGGGGCGGGGTGCTCGCTTTGTTCCTGGCCGGTTGCGCCGTTCTGGTGGTCCGGATCGCCGTACGCGACCGGACGGCGGGCCGGGTCGGGCGCGTCGCGCTGACCGTCTGCGCCGTCGAGCACGCGGTGGCCGGCGCGGCCGCGGTGGGTCTGGCCGGCTGGGCCGCCTTCGGCGCGCTCATGGTCGTACTCGCCCTGCTCGTGGCCACGCTGCTGTTCTACGCGCCCGAGGGCGACCGGCTCGTCCCCGTCCCCGGCTCCGACCCGGACCCGGGTGCGCCGGGGGAGGCGGCGCCGCCCGCGGCGGCCTGAGCCGCCGCCGCACTGGCAGGACGTCAGTCCGTCGGCGCCCACAGGTCGGTGATCCGGACCCCGAGGTCGGCCAGCAGCCGCCGCAGCAGCGGCAGCGACAGGCCGATGACGTTGCCGGGGTCGCCCTCCACGCCCTCCACGAAGGGCGCCGACCGCCCGTCGAGGGTGAACGCCCCCGCCACGTGGAGCGGTTCGCCGCTGGCCACGTAGGCGGCCACCTCGGCGTCGTCGGGGGTGCCGAACCGCACGGTGGTGGACGCGGTGGCCGCCACCTCCTGCCCGGTGGCGGTGTCGATGACGCAGTGGCCGGTCTGGAGCACCCCGGACCGGCCGCGCATCGCCTGCCAGCGGGCGGTGGCCTCCGCGGCGTCGGCGGGCTTGCCCAGTGCCTGCCCGTCCAGCTCCAGCACCGAGTCGCACCCCACGACCAGCGGGGCACCCGGCGGCAGCCGGTCCCCGCCGGCCACGGCGGCGGCCTTGGCGCGGGCCAGCCGCAGCGCCAGCTCGGCCGGGGTGGGCGCGGTGACGGAGTCCTCGTCGAAGCCCGAGACGACCACCACCGGGTCCAGCCCCGCCTGGCGGAGCAGCCCCAGCCGGGCGGGGGAGGCCGAGGCAAGGACGAGGGGACGGCGGGCGCGGTTCACCTGGGCATCGCTCACGCGGCTCATCCTAGAACCCGCCGCCGGGTGGCTTCCTGCCCCTCGGGGCAGGGTTGCAGGACCACAGCGGGCGGCGTGGGCGGCGTGGCCGGCGTGGGCGCCTTAGGCGGGGGTGGGTACTGTGCCGGGTCAGGCGTACCAGGCGACGAGGGCCATCGCCAGGGCCGCGGCCACCGCCACCACCACCATCGCCCGGCGGACCTGGACCTGCGTCCGGCGCAGGTCCTCGTCCCGCTGCCGGGGCTGGTCGTCCGTCCAGAGCATGCCGTCCAGGGTGACGGCCGACGCCCTCCCGCGCCTGAGTACGCGTACTCAGGCTACTCAGCCGAGGCTCTCCCACCCCGCCCGGCACATCCGCCCCCAGGCCCCGGGGCGCTGCCGGGTCGGTGCCGGGGCGTCAGGCCCGCCAGGCCGAGGTGCGCCAGGCGTCGGGCCCCGGGCGGCGCGGCGCACCCGGAACGGTCCGTGCCGGATCGGACCAGGCGCTCCGGTGCTCCGGGGCAGGGCCGTCGTCCTGCGCCAGCGCCATCGCGCGGGCCCGCACCAGCGCCACCACGGCGGCCAACTCCTCCGGAGTCGGCCACCCCCGCTCCACCTTGATGTCCATGCGGCTCCTCTCCCGCTCCCGGGCCCGCTGCCCGTCCCCGCCCGCCGTCCGAATCCCCGCCCTCGGCGCCTGTCCACGGCGCCCGCCCGGGGACGGCGTCACAGCGGGATGTTGCCGTGCTTCTTCGGCGGCAGGCTCTCCCGCTTGTTGCGCAGCGTCCGCAGCGCCCTGACCAGGTGCGAACGGGTCCGCGAGGGCTCGATCACCGCGTCCACGTAACCCCGTTCGGCGGCTGTGTACGGGTTGAGGAGGGTGTCCTCGTAGTCCTGGACGAGCCGCTGACGCAGCTCGTCGGCCTCCTCGGGGCTCGCCGCCTCGGCCAGGGCGCGGCGGTGCAGGATGTTGACGGCGCCCTGCGCGCCCATGACGGCGATCTGCGCCGTCGGCCACGCCAGGTTGAGGTCGGCTCCCAGGTGCTTGGAACCCATCACGTCGTACGCGCCGCCGTACGCCTTGCGGGTGATGACGGTGATCAGCGGCACCGTGGCCTCGGCGTAGGCGTAGATCAGCTTCGCGCCGCGGCGGATGATGCCGTCCCACTCCTGCCCGGTGCCGGGCAGGAAGCCAGGGACGTCGACGAAGGTGAGCACCGGCACGTTGAAGCTGTCGCAGGTGCGGACGAAGCGCGCGGCCTTCTCCGAGGCGTTGATGTCCAGGCACCCGGCGAACTGGAGCGGCTGGTTGGCCACCACGCCCACCGGCCGGCCCTCGACGCGGCCGAAGCCGGTGATGATGTTCGGCGCGAACAGGGCCTGCGTCTCCAGGAACTCCCCGTCGTCCAGGACGTGCTCGACGACCTTGTGCATGTCGTACGGCTGGTTCGCCGAGTCCGGTACCAGGGCGTCGAGCTCGCGGTCCTCGTCGGTCACCGAGAGGTCGGCCTCGACCGGGAAGGACGGCGGCTCCTCCAGGTTGTTGCCCGGCAGGTAGGACAGCAGCGCCTTGACGTACTCGAACGCGTCCTTCTCGTCCGCCGCCATGTGGTGCGCGTTGCCGGAGGTCGTGTTGTGGGTGCGGGCCCCGCCCAGCTCCTCCATGCCGACGTCCTCGCCGGTCACCGTCTTGATCACGTCAGGGCCCGTGATGAACATGTGCGACGTCTGGTCGACCATCACCACGAAGTCGGTGATCGCCGGGGAGTAGACCGCGCCGCCCGCGCACGGCCCGGTGATCACGCTGATCTGCGGGATGACGCCGGAGGCCAGCGTGTTGCGGCGGAAGATCTCGCCGTACATCCCCAGGCTGGCCACGCCCTCCTGGATGCGGGCGCCGCCGGAGTCGTTGACGCCGATCACCGGGCAGCCGGTCTTCAGGGCGAAGTCCATCACCTTGGTGATCTTCTCGCCGAACACCTCGCCCAGGGCCCCGCCGAAGACGGTGAAGTCCTGCGAGAACACCGCGACCGGCCGACCTTCGACGGTGCCCCAGCCGGTCACCACCCCGTCGCCGTAGGGGCGGTTGTCCTCCAGGCCGAAGTTGGTGGAGCGGTGCCGGGCGAACTCGTCCAGCTCCGTGAACGAGTCCTCGTCCAGCAGCAGTTCGATCCGCTCCCGGGCGGTCAGCTTCCCCTTGGCGTGCTGTTTCTCCACCGCGCGGGCCGAGCCGGCGTGGGTCGCCTCCTCTACGCGGCGGCGCAGGTCGGCGAGCTTCCCCGCAGTCGTGTGGACGTCGTACTCCTGCTCGGCCATGGAGGCGGCTCTCCTGCTCTCGGCTCGGTCCTGTGCGGTCGTAGGTGCTCAGGCAGGCGGCACCCGCCGACGCCGGAGGCGGGCGGGCCCGTGGCCGACGGTACTGGCGGGTAAGGCTGACCGGTAGCGTAGTGGCGCCGCACGGCCGCGGGCACTGCGGCGTCCACCACACCTTCCGCCCCTTCTAGGGTGGACCCATGACCTCCTACGGGACCCCGCGCGGGACCTCGAACCCCTGGTCGGACCTGAACCGCCCGCCGCTCAACGCCGCCGCACTGCGCCGAGCGGTGGTGGTGCCCGGCGCGCTGTGGAGCGATCTGGACGTGGTCGCCGCCACCGGTTCGACCAACAGCGACCTCGCCGCCAAGGCGGCTTCCGGGGCGCCGGAGGGCACCGTCCTCGTCGCCGAGGAGCAGACCTCCGGACGAGGCCGACTGGACCGCCGGTGGAGCGCCCCGCCGCGTTCGGGCCTGTTCTTCTCGGTGCTGCTCCGTCCGGGTGGGCCCGGCGGCGCCGGGCTGACGCCGGTGCCGGCTCACCGCTGGGGGTGGCTGCCCCTGCTCACCGGTGTGGCCGTCGCGACCGCCCTGTCCCGCGCCGCCGGCGTCGACACCGCCCTCAAGTGGCCCAACGACCTGCTGCTCACCGCGGACGGCGAGGAGCGCAAGACCGGCGGCATTCTCGCCGAACGGGTCGGCGAGGACGGCGTGGTCATCGGCATCGGCGTCAACGTCTCCCTGGAGGCCGGGGAGCTGCCCGTGCCGACGGCGACCTCCCTGGCCCTGGCCGGCGCTCCCGGCACCGACCGGGACCCGCTGCTGCGTGCGGTGCTGCGCTCGCTCGACGACTGGTACGGCCGCTGGCGTGAGGCCGACGGCGACCCGGACCGGTGCCGGCTCCGGCAGACCTACGCGGCGGGCTGCGCCACCCTGGGCCGGCAGGTCCGGGCCGAGCTGCCCGGCGGGCGGGAGCTGAGCGGCACGGCTGTGGCGGTCGACGGCGACGGGCGGTTGGTGATCGCCGGGCCGGACGGCGAGCAGGCCGTCGGGGCCGGGGACGTGATCCACCTGCGGCCGACTGCCGAAGAGTGAGCCACGGCACACCTGCCGTATCTTTGAGGAGCTGCGTCGTCTCAATGATCGGAAGGGCTGTGCGCAGGGACTCTTCACGGGCCAGGCGGTAGGGGTGGACAACGACAGGCCCCCGCCGCACGAGCCGTCCACCCCGGGTGCGGAGCCCGCGGCGGGCCCCGGACGGCCCCCTGCGGGCGACCTTGGCGTACCTTCCGAGAGAGACGCCGACCGGCGTTCCGGAACGGGCGCCCGGGCGGCGAAGCCTCCGGCAGAAGCCGGTGGCGACTCGGAACAGCAGCCCGAGGCGTCCGCTCACGAGGCCGACGCCGATCAGACCCCGGAGCCGCGTCCGGGGAACGCACGGGATGGCGGTTCCGCCCCGGAGGCCGACGCCGGGGACGAGTTCGCCGAGGCGTCGGACGCCGAGGGCGAGCCGGCCGAGGGCGAGGAGGGCGCGGGGGATTCCGGCGAGCATCCGCTGGCGCTGCGGCTGGAGCAGCTCATCCTGGGCGCGCCCCGCCGCTACACCCCCTTCCAGGCCGCCCGCACCGCGGGTGTGTCCATGGACCTGGCCTCCCGTTTCTGGCGGGCGATGGGCTTCGCCGACATCGGCCAGGCCAAGGCGCTGACCGAGGCGGACGTCCTCGCTCTGCGGCGGCTGGCCGGCCTGGTGGAGGCCGGGCTGCTCAGCGAGTCGATGGCGATCCAGGTGGCCCGGTCCACCGGTCAGACCACTGCCCGGCTGGCCGACTGGCAGACCGACTCCTTCCTTGAGGGCCTGACCGAGCCGCCCGAGCCCGGTATGACCCGCGCCGAGGTTGCCTACCCGCTCGTCGAGCTGCTGCTGCCGGAGCTCGAGGAGTTCCTGATCTACGTGTGGCGCCGCCAGGTCGCGGCCGCCACCAGCCGGGTGGTGCAGTCCGACGACGAGGAGGCCGTGGACCGGCGGCTCGCCGTGGGCTTCGCGGACCTGGTGGGCTTCACCCGGCTGACCCGGCGCCTTGAGGAGGAGGAGCTCGGCGAACTCGTCGAGGCCTTCGAGACCACTGCGGCCGACCAGGTCGCCGCGTACGGGGGCCGGCTGATCAAGACGCTCGGCGACGAGGTGCTCTTCGTGGCCGACGACCCCGGAACAGCCGCCGAGATCGGCATACGGCTGATCGAGACGATGACCGGTGACGAGACGATGCCGGCCCTGCGCGTCGGCATGGCCTTCGGCACGGTCACCACCCGGATGGGCGATGTCTTCGGGACGACCGTCAACCTCGCCTCGCGGCTGACCTCCATAGCCCCGCGCGACGCCGTACTGGTGGACGGCGATTTCGCGGAGGCGCTGGGCGAGGCGGGCGAGGCACCGCTTTCCGAGGCGGATGTGGCGGCGGATCCAGGGGAGAAGTACCGCTTCGCGCTTCAGCCGATGTGGCGCCGGCCGGTGCGTGGCCTCGGCGTCGTGGAGCCGTGGCTGCTCACCCGGCGGAACGTTCGCTGAGGCAGGGCAGGACTCCGCCCACGGCCCGCCAGCCTGCCGGCCTGGCTGCCCCGCCGTCCGTTCCGCCATCCGACCTGCCCTCTGTCCTTCCCCCTTTTCCTCCGCCCTTCCGTCTCGCCGTGCTGCCCGCTGCCCTGTCCGCTGCTCCGTGAGTCGCTGCGCCATCGGTCTCGCCTCCGCTTTAGCCGTGTTGTCGCTGTTGTCCGCTGTCTTGCGCTTCGTTCTCATCCTGGCCCGGTCGCGGTACCGCTCGGCAGTTATCCACAGGGTGAATCCCGGTCGGGAAAATCCGCCGGAAGTTATCCACAGGTGGAGTCGGGAGTCAGGTGGGGGTGGGTGCGGGAGTGGAAGGATGGCCTCGGGTTCACGATCGTTAACGGGAGGGAGGGCCGACGCATGAACGAGCGGCGGTTCGGGGAGTACGTGGTCGTCAGGCGGCACGGCGAGCGGGTCGCCGAGCTGGAGCTCGACCGGCCGGAGGCGATGAACGCGGTCTCCTCGCGTATGGCGGAGGCCCTGGCGGAGGCTTGCGCGGCGCTGGCCGGGGACGGTTCGGTGAGCGCGGTGGTCCTCTCCTCCTCACGGGAGCGGGCGTTCTGCGCGGGCGCGGACCTGAAGGAGCGGAACGCGCTGAGTGACCTGGAGCTCCAGCGGCAGCGCCCCCTGGCCCGCTCCGCCTACACGTCCGTGCTGGAGCTGCCGGTGCCGGCGGTCGCGGCAGTGGCCGGGTTCGCTCTCGGCGGCGGCTACGAGCTGGCCCTGTCCTGCGATGTGATCGTGGCCGACGAGACCGCGGTGGTGGGCCTGCCCGAGGTCTCCGTGGGGGTGATCCCGGGCGGCGGCGGTACGCAGCTCCTGCCCCGGCGGGTGGGGGCCGCGCGCGCCGCCGAACTGGTCTTCACCGCCCGCCGGGTCGCCGCGGCGGAGGCCCTGGAGCTGGGCATGGTCGACCAACTCGTCCCGGCCGGATCGGCCCGGACGGAGGCGCTGTCGCTGGCCGGCCGGATAGCGGCGAACTCCCCGGTGGGCCTGCGTGCGGCCAAGCGGGCGCTGCGGCTGGGCCACGGGCTTGACCTGCGTACGGGGCTGGAGGTGGAGGACGCCGCCTGGCGCACGGTCGCGTTCTCGGCGGACCGGGCGGAAGGGGTGGCCGCGTTCAACGAGAAGCGCGCGCCGGTCTGGCCCGGCCTCTGACCGTGCCCAAGCTGTCGCTGCCGCCGGGGCTTGGCACGGCCCGGCGGTGGCTTCGGGCGGCGACCACGCGTGAGGGCAGGCCGCGGCCCGGCCCAACCGGCTGCCGGCAGGTCGGCCCCGCCCGGGCTCGGGGGCGGCTGGGTCCGTCCCGCCCCGCCCTCGGGCCCGGTGGCAGGGCGGGGCGGCTGCGACTGTGGGTTCTGGGCGTGTCAGGTCCGGAGCCGGGGTGCACACGGTGGGGGGCCAGCGCTGGTCGGCCGCCCGGGGTGCGCGTGCGCCCGTCCTGTCGGCGGTGTCCGGATGACCGGGTGCCGTGGCCTCCGGCCGACCGGAGGCCACGGCACCCGGCCAGACAGCCGCCCGGCCGCCGGGCAGCTCCCGGGTGCGGCCCGGCTCAGGGGCTGTTCAGGTGCTGGGCGGGGGGTGGGAGCCGCGGATGTGGCGGCGTTCGCCCCCCGACGTGGCGGGAGGGGAGTCCGCGAGGCTGACCACGGGGTCGTGCGGGCCCTCGCGCCCCGCCACCACGGGACGGCCGGCGCGCAGCGCCTTCGCCCGGTACTGCGCCGCGTCCGCGAGACGGAACAGCCGCCGTGCGGTCCGCACCGTCCCGATCTCCTCACCAGTGGAGGCGATCCCGCAGGCCACCCCTTCGCCCACCTCCAGCTCCGCCGCCCGGGCGCACAGCTCCTCCGCCGCCCGGACCACCTCGTCGGGGTCGAGACCCACCGCCAGCAGGCAGAACTCGTCGCCGCCGAGCCTGGCGGCCAGACTCCCCGGGAGGGTGGCACCGCACAGCGACAGCAGCGATCCGAACCGTTCCAGCAGCCGGTCGCCCACGGCGTGCCCGAAGCGGTCGTTGACCTTCTTCAACCCGTTGAGGTCGCAGACCACCAGGGTGACCACCGTGCCGTGCTCGCGGTGCCGTTCCAGCGCCTCGTCGAGGCGGGCGTCGACGGCGCGGCGGTTGCCCAGGCCCGTCAGCTGGTCGGTGAAGGCGAGCCGCTGCACCTCGGCGAGGCGTTCGGTCTGCGCGATCCCGGAGGAGACCAGCGCCGCGAGAACCGTCGCGAAGTCCGCGTCGGCCCGGTCGAACGGCCGTTCCCCGATCCGCCGGGCGATGTAGAGCTCGCCCCAGGCCCGTCCGTGCAGGAGCACGGGCGCCACCACGCAGCTTCCGCGCCCCCGGCGGCGGAGTGCCGCCGCCCGCCCCCAGCTGCCGCCGCCGGGGGAGCCGCCGTTGTCCACGGAGTTCTCCACCCACGCGTGCGGCTCGCCGCCGCCCGCCCAGGTGCCGTGCAGGAACTCGGCGATCTCCGGGAAGTCGTGGACCGAGTACGACTCGTCGTCCGGTTCCGGCTCCTCCCCGGGGGCGAGGTCGCCGTCGTTCACCAGTACCCGCAGCCGTCCCGTCTCCCGTTCCCACGCGGAGATCGCCGCGAACGACCCGGCCATCGCCAGCCGCGCCCGCCGGGCGCCCGCGCGGGCCGCGGCACGCGGGGTCTGCGCCGCCGCGAGGGCCTGAGCCAGCTCGACGACGGCACGCAGCCGCAGGTCAGCGGTACCTTCCACCATCCCCCCAGGCTAGGGAGGTTCCGCTCGCGGCGGTCGGTGACGGGCAGCGTCTTGCGCTGAATGGTCGCAACCCGACCCCCGTTCTGCCCCTCCGCGCCTCCCGCCCCCGTCGGGCGTCGGGGGCGGTGGCCTTAAGGGGAGAGGCTCAGCCTTCGCCGGGGGAGGGGGGACCACCGGTTCCGGTGCTCGTTCCGGTGCCCCCGCGGCCGTCCACGCGATCGTCCACGCGATCGTCCACGAGATCGGAAGGAGCGGTGGACCGCGCGCGGTCGGCGCGGACCCGTGAATCCTCTTCGGCGTCGGCGGCGGAGGTACCGTCCCCAGCCCTACCGCGCACCCCTTCGAGGGCGTCCCCTACCGCGTTCCCGGCCCGAACGCCGGCCGCGTCGGTCCCGTCACGGGCCTCGCGGGTCTCGCGGGCTTCGCCGGTCTCGACCTGGACAGGGGTGTCGGGGGAATGCCGGCCCCCAGTCGCCGGAGCCGCAACCGAGTGCGCGGATGCCCGGGACTCCACGGAAGCGGAGACGGAGGCAGTGCCAGAGGCAGCGGCGGAGGCAGAGGCCGGGGGAGAGGTGGAGGCCACCGGCTGCTGCGCGAGTGGGTCCGGGGCTGGGCCGTCCGGCCCGTCCGGCCCGTCGGAGGCGCCCGGCTCGGACGGGTCAGCAGCCATCGCGGCCCGGCGGGAGCGGCGGGCGGCGTTGGCGATCAGCCCCGCCCCCGCCACCAGGAAGCAGGAGCCGCCGATCATGTACGGCTTGGTGTCGATCATGCCCGTCTCGGGCAGCTCGGGCGCCGCCGCCTGGGCTGTTACGCCCTGTAGCGGTGCGGGCGCGGTGGCGGCCCCCGCGGAGGGGGCGGCGACGAACGCGAGAACGGGCAGTGCGGTGAGGGCGGCGGCGACCGCCGCTGCGGCGCCGAAGCGCGGCGAGCCCATCGAGATCCCCCTCTGAGGGCGGCACATCGGCCGGTGGCCCGGCCGTGGGGCACCGATCGTAGTGACTGCGGCGTGCCGGTGGAAGCCGGGCCAGGGATCGGCGCCCCGCCCGTAGCACCGCCGCCGAGCGGCACCCGACAGGACGGAGGGTGCCCGAACCGGCACAAAGGGATAGGTGATGCCGACCATGGTGCAGAAGTGGGGAAACCCACAATTAGGCCAGGAAAGGACGTATCGGGGCGTCCCTCCTGTTTCCATGGGTGTCGGAAGAAGCCCGGCACCGGCAGCGTCCGGTCCGTGGCCACCCCAGCCTTTTGGAGAGATGCGTGACGTCGCCCGAGACCGGAAACGCCCCCAAGCCCGACCACAACGACGCCCGCCGCCCCCGCCGCGCTCTGCGCCGCGGCACCCTCGCCGCCCTCGCGGTGGTGGCCGGCGGCACCGCGGTGCTGACCGCGTGCGGCCACGGCGGGAGCGGCGTGGCCGGTGCCGAGAAGGCGGCGGCCACCAGCTCCCCCACCAGTACCCCGAGCAGCACGCCCGCCAGCACCACGGCGACCACCCAGGCCCGTGAGGACGCCAAGGCGGTCGACCAGGCCAAGCAGGCCTCGGCGGCGAAGATCACCATCACGCCGAAGTCGGGCAGCACCGGCGTCGCGGTCTCGAAGACGGCGAAGGTCACCGTCACCGGCGGCAAGCTGACCTCGGTCACGATGAAGGCCGTCTCCTCGGGCCACACGGTGGCCGGCACCATATCCGCCGACGGCCGCACCTGGCAGCCCAAGGCGTCGCTCGGCTACGGGCTCCAGTTCAAGGTCAGCGCGACCGCCAAGGACTCGCAGGGCCGGCAGGCCACCGCGCAGTCCACGTTCGCCACCAAGGCGCAGTCCGGCAGCTTCGTCGGCTACTTCACGCCCGAGGACGGTTCCACCGTCGGCGTCGGCATGCCGGTGTCGATCAAGTTCAGCAAGGCGATATCCACCGCGGACCGGGCCGCCGTCCAGAGCGGCATCAGCGTCCAGTCCAGCAGCGGCCAGCAGGTGGTCGGCCACTGGTTCAGCTCCACCCGGCTCGACCTGCGCCCGCAGTCCTACTGGCAGGCCGGCTCGCACGTCACCCTGGGCCTGCACCTCAAGGGTGTGAAGGGCGCGCCCGGCGTGTACGGCGTGCAGAACAAGACCGTCAGCTTCGACGTCGGCCGCTCGCAGGTCTCCACCGTCGACGCCCAGACGCACATGATGACCGTGGTCCGTGACGGCCAGGTCATCCGCACCGTCCCGGTCTCCGCCGGCGGTACGGGCCACACCACGTACAACGGCCAGATGGTGATCGAGGAGAAGGACCTCTCCACCCGGATGAACGGGGCCACCGTCGGGTTCACCGACTCCGACGGCAAGGGCGAGTACGACATCCCCGACGTCCCGCACGCCATGCGGCTGAGCGACTCCGGCACGTTCATCCACGGCAACTACTGGTCCGACAAGTCCGTCTTCGGCACCACCAACACCAGCCACGGCTGCATCGGGCTGAGCGACACCAAGGGCGGCAAGGACGACACCACCGACGCGGCCTGGTTCTACGACAACTCCCTGATCGGAGACGTTGTCACCGTCGTCAACTCGCCGGACAAGACGATCCAGCCGGACAACGGGCTCAACGGATGGAACATGTCCTGGAGCCAGTGGGTGGCCGGCTCGGCCGTCTGAGGCCGGTTCCGGAGCCCGCCGGCCGCAGGCCGTCAGGCACTCACCGCACCCGACCGAGGCCCTCGGTACGCCCACGTACGGCGTGCCGGGGGCCTCGGCCTGTCTGCCCGTCCGGACGCCTCGGCTCGTTCGGACCCGCAGGCCCGTCCGGACGCCTCGTCGGCCCGTTCGGACCCGCAGGCCCGTCCGGACGTCCAGGTCCGGTCCGGCCCTGGCGTCACTGGGCAGGGCAGACCACTCCGGGCACGGGTCCGGACGCCCCGGCCGGTCAGCGCTCGGGGGTGTGTATCCAGGCGGCCGGGTCGTCCAGCACCGCGCGTACGGAGCTGTAGGCGGCGCCGCGCAGCACCCCGTCCCGGCCCAGCCGGGACGTCACCACGTCCTGGGGCCGCCAGCGCCGGTCGGTGACCCGGGCGGCCAGCTCGGCGCGTACCCCCGGCAGCAGCCAGGGCGCCAGGTCGGCCAGCGGGCCGCCGACCACGACGGCCTGCGGGTCCAGCAGGTTCACCGCGCCGCTGAGCGCCACCCCCAGCGCCTGCCCGGCCCCCGCCAGTGCGGCGATCGCGGCCGGGTCGCCCCCCGCCGCGGCGGTGCGCAGCGCCCGCGGAGTGCCCGCGCCGGCCGCGCGCAGCAGCGCCTCCTCGCCGGCGAAGGTCTCCAGGCAGCCGTGGGCGCCGCACGAGCACAGCGGCCCGTCGGGGCGGACCGGAACGTGGCCCAGCTCCCCGGCGAAGCCCCGGGCGCCGCGGAAGAGCCGGCCCTCGACGATCAGCGCGGCGCCGATACCGATCTCCGCCGAGACGTGCACGAAGTCGGCGAGCCGGTCGTGGCCGCCCAGCCAGAGCTCGGCCAGGGCGCCGAGGTTGGCCTCGTTCTCCACGACCGTGGTGCCCGGCCCGAGGGCGGTGGCCACGTCGACGTCCTCCCAGCCCAGGTTGGGCGCGCGCAGCACCGTGCCCCTGTCCTGGCCCACCAGCCCGGGGACGGCCACGGTGGTGCCGACCGGCCGCAGGTCCATCCCGGCGGCCTCCTTCGCCACCCGGCCGATCAGTTCGGCCAGTTCGGCCAGTACGGCGGCGGCCGGCCGGCCGCGGTTGTCGGCCGGGCACTCGCTGCGGCAGCGCAGGTCGCCGCGGAGGTCGACGACGCATACGGCCAGGTGGTCGACGCCGACCTCGGCGCCGATCCCGGCCGGACCGGCCGCGGCCAGCGCCAGCGCCGTCCCGGGGCGGCCGACGGTGCCGGGGCGCTGGGCTCCGCGCTCCTCCAGCAGCCCCGCGGCGAGCAGCTCGTCGACGAGGGTGGAGACCGTCGCCCGGGTCAGCCCCACCTCGGCGGCGATCGTCGCCCGGGTCAGGTTCTCGCCGGCGGCCAGGGCCCGCAGCACCAGGGCAAGGTTGCGGTGGCGCAGCTCCGCCTGGGCGCCGTTGCGTTTGACCACGGGCTCTCCTTCATCTCGCCGACGCCAAGTATGGGGTGGCGCCCGGCCGGGCCGTCAGAGACGGCCGGCCGCTCGCCGTCGCTCAGATATCCCGGCGCCGCTCTCCAATGCTCTCCGCCGCGGACGGCGATGGCGCGGGCCACGGCGGCAACCGCTCTCCGCCCCCGCGCCCCGCGCCCCCGCGCCTCAGTGCCCCGGGGCGCGCGGGGCGGACGCGGAGCCCGGACGGCCCGCGCCCGCCCCCCACCCGAGGGGCGTCAGCCACCCGAGGGGTGCCCCCCACCCGAGGGGCGTCAGCCGCCGAGCAGCGGCAGCGCGGCGCCGAGCCGGGCCAGCGCCGCGTCGTCCCGTGCCACCGCCGGGTGCAGCGGGCCGTCGCTGGTGTGCCAGCGGCCGGCGATGGCCGCCGGCTCCTCGCCGGTGAGCAGCGACGCCGCCTGCACCGCCGCGCCCAGCGCGACCAGTTCCGAGGCGGCCGGCACCCGCACCGGGCGGCCGGAGAGCCGGCGCACCGTCTCCAGCCAGGCGGCGCCGCGTGCGCCGCCGCCGATGAGCAGGATCGGTTCGTCCGCCGAAGCGGCGTCGCCGTCCACGCCGAGCACCAGGTCCAGTGCCGCGAGCAGCGCGTAGACGGCGCCGTCGTAGGCACCCTGGAGGATCTGGCCCGGGGTGGTGTCGTGCCGCAGGCCGGTCAGCAGCCCGGAGGCGTAGGGCAGGTTGGGGGTGCGCTCGCCGTCGAGGAACGGCAGGAAGGCGATCTCGCCGCCCGGCTCCACCTCGTTGCGCTCCCGGCCCAGCAGCTCGGCCACCTTGTCCACGGCGAGGGTGCAGTTGAGGGTGCAGGCCAGCGGCAGCCAGCCGCCGTCGGCGGAGGCGAACCCGGCGACGGTGCCGGACGGGTCGGCCGGCCGCTGCCGCGCGACCGCGTAGACGGTGCCGGAGGTGCCCAGGCTCAGCACCGGCTGCCCCGGGGTGAGGCCGAGGCCGAGGGCGGCGGCGGCGTTGTCGCCGGTGCCGGCGCCGACCAGCGCGCCCGGACGGACACCGACGCCCTCCAGTACAGTGCCGGCCCGCTCGCCGGGGCCGAGGACCGTAGGCAGCAGCTTCGGGTCGAGGCCGGCCTCGGCGAGCAGCTCCTCGTCGTACCCGCCGGTCCGCGAGGACCACCAGCCGGTGCCGGAGGCGTCGCCGCGGTCCGTGACGCCCGCGCCGCTCAGCCGCTCGGTGAGGAAGTCGTGCGGCAGCCGTACCGCCTTCGCGGCGGCGGCCACCTCGGGCTCGGTGGCGCGCAGCCACTCCCACTTGGAGATGGTGAAGCTCGCGCCCGGCACCGAGCCGACCCGCTCGGCCCACCAGGCGGCGCCCTTCTTCTCGACCAGCGCCTGCGCCTGCGGGGCGGAGCGCACGTCGTTCCACAGCAGTGAGGGCCGCAGCGGACGGCCCCGCTCGTCGAGGACCACCAGGCCGTGCTGCTGGCCGCCGACCGAGACCGCCTCGGCGGCCTGCGCGTACGGGCCGACCTGGGCGAGGGCCTCCTGCAGCGCCTCCCACCACACCTCGGGGTCGGTCTCCCGGCCCGCGCCGGTGCTCACCGTGTGCCGGGCCTGGCCGCGGGCCAGCACCTCGCCGGTGGCCACGTCGACCGCCAGCACCTTCGTGGACTGGGTGGAGCTGTCCACGCCGAGCACGACCGGCCCCTGCTGACCGTGCTGCCCGTCTGTCGCCATGTGTGTCCTGGTCCTTTCCGCGGCACCCGCGAAGGTCGTGGTGATGAGGTCGGGCGGGGCTGCCGAGGGCTTGCCCCGGGGCCCTTCGGGAGGGCCGGACGGGGGTCCCGTGACAGGGCCCACGCAGATTCGCGGGGTGCCCCACTTCCCATCATCGCCCTCGCATACTAATTTGTTCAACAGTCTGACGAATAGGAGCCGACCCCCCATGACTACCGAGACGAACCTCACCCCCAAGCCCGAGCACAAGTTCACGTTCGGCCTGTGGACGGTCGGCTGGCAGGGCCGTGACCCGTTCGGTGACGCCACCCGCCCGGCGCTGGACCCGGTCGAGTCGGTCAACAAGCTCGCCGAGCTCGGTGCCGCCGGTGTCACCTTCCACGACGACGACCTGATCCCGTTCGGGTCGTCCGACGCCGAGCGCGAGGCCATCGTCAAGCGCTTCCGCGAGGCGCTGGACGCCACCGGCCTCACCGTGCCGATGGCCACCACCAACCTCTTCACCCACCCCGTCTTCAAGGACGGCGGCTTCACCTCCAACGACCGCGAGGTGCGCCGCTTCGCGCTGCGCAAGGTCATCCGCAACATCGACCTCGCCGTCGAGCTGGGTGCCAAGACCTACGTCGCCTGGGGCGGCCGCGAGGGCGCCGAGTCCGGTGCCGCCAAGGACATCCGCGTCGCCCTGGACCGGATGAAGGAGGCGTTCGACCTCCTCGGCGAGTACGTCACCGAGCAGGGCTACGACCTGCGCTTCGCCGTCGAGCCGAAGCCGAACGAGCCCCGCGGCGACATCCTCCTGCCGACCATCGGCCACGCGCTGGCGTTCATCAACTCGCTGGAGCGCCCCGAGCTGGTCGGCGTCAACCCCGAGGTCGGCCACGAGCAGATGGCCGGGCTGAACTTCCCGCACGGCATCGCCCAGGCGCTGTGGCACGGCAAGCTCTTCCACATCGACCTCAACGGCCAGACCGGCATCAAGTACGACCAGGACCTGCGCTTCGGCGCCGGCAACCTGCGCGAGGCGTTCTGGCTGGTGGACCTGCTGGAGTCCTCCGACTACGAGGGCCCGCGCCACTTCGACTTCAAGCCGCCGCGCACCGAGGACTTCGACGGCGTGTGGGCGTCGGCCGCCGGCTGCATGCGCAACTACCTGATCCTCAAGGAGCGCTCCGCCGCGTTCCGCGCCGACCCGGCCGTCCAGGAGGCGCTGCGCGCGTCCAAGCTGGACCAGCTCGCCCAGCCGACCCTCGGCGCCGGCGAGACGCTGGCCGACCTGCTGGCCGACCGCAGCGCGTACGAGGACTTCGACGCCGACGCCGTCGCCGAGCGCGGCATGGCCTTCGAGGCGCTGGACCAGCTGGCGATGGACCACCTGCTCGGCGTCCGCTGAGCCACCCTCGCTCGGCTCCGGCCGAGCGACCGGCCTCGGCCCCGGGCCGAGCCACCCCGTGCTCGGCGTCCCCGCTGAGCCGCACGCGCGTCCGGCCTCGTGCCGGGCGCGCGTTCTTCCGTTCACCCGCCGGAGCCCCGCACAGCCCGGGGTGCGCGAAACCCGGCGACGGCGCCGCGCGTTGACGGGACGCGGGCAGCCGTGACGGCGACGCCCGGCACCCCCGGTACCCGGCGCCCGGCGCCCGGTACCCCCGGCATCCGGTGCCCGGCGCCCGGTACCCCCGGCATCCGGTGCCCGGTGCCCGGTACCCCCGGCATCCGGAGTCGGCGTCGGCGTCGGCGTCGGCGGGGCGGGATTCTTCCGGGCCGTCCTGTCAGCAGGCTGTGCGCAGCCCCTGCCGGAGCTGTCCAAGGAAGAACTCATCCCGGCCTCAGCGCCTTCTCACCCAGGTGCGGTACTTCTCACCCCTGGATCAGACACGGCTCAGTACCTCCTCACCGCCGGTTCCTACCGTGGCGCGGCAACCAGCCATCCATCAGGCATGCCAGCCATCTCCCCCCGAGGAATCGGATGTTCTTCACCTGTCTCCGGCGCGAGCTGCGCCGCCGGCACCGGGCGGCCCTCGTCGTCGCGCTGGGCCTCGCGCTCGGCATCGGGCTCGTCATCACCGTGAACGCGGTCTCCAGCGGCATGGGCCAGGCCCAGGACTCCGTCCTGAAGTCGCTCTACGGGATCGGGACCGACATGACGGTCACCAAGGCCCAGGCCGCGTCGGGTTCCGGCTCCGCGACCCCGCCCAAGTTCAACTTCGACGCCGACAGCAGCGGCAAGACCCAGAGCAGCGACCGGGTCATGGTCCAGGGCTTCCAGAGCCTGTCCTCCTCGGTCGTCGGCACCGTCGGCAAGCAGACCGGTGTCGCCAACGCCGTCGGCGGGCTCAACCTCCAGGTGCTCCAGATCAACGGCTCCTTCAAGCAGGGCCAGTTCAAGCAGAGCCAGTCCAGCGGCTCGGGCTCCGGCTCGGGCGGCGGCTTCGGGCAGGGCGGCGGCTCCGCCCCGCCGCAGGGCGAGGTCCGCGGCGGCGGCGCCCAGTTCGACGCCAACAACTACACGGTCTACGGCGTGGACACCACCAACCTCGGGCTCGGCCCGATGGCCTCGTCCAAGATCACCTCGGGTACCACCTTCACCTCGGCGGACAGTGACGCCAAGGTGGTCGTGGCCGACTCCGCCTACGCCAAGACCAAGAGCCTGAAGGTCGGCTCCACCGTCACCATCAAGAGCGTCAAGTACAAGGTCATCGGCATCGCCACCGCCGACAGCGGCGACGCGTCCGCCAACCTCTACATCCCGCTCAAGCAGGCCCAGACGCTGGCCTCGGCCACCGGCAAGGTGACCACCATCTACGTCAAGGCGACCAGCTCGCAGAAGATCGACACGGTCAAGTCCGAGATCCAGAAGAACATCTCCGGCACCACCGTGACGACCTCGGCCGACCTGGCCTCCACCGTCTCCGGTTCGCTGTCGACCGCGTCCTCGCTCGCCACGAACGTCGGCAAGTGGCTGTCGATCGCTGTGCTCATCGTCGCGTTCCTCGTCGCCGGCCTGCTCACCTCCTCGGCGGTCAGCCGGCGCGTGCGGGAGTTCGGCACGCTCAAGGCGCTGGGCTGGAAGAGCGGCCGCGTCACCCGCCAGGTGATGGGCGAGGCGCTGGTCAACGGACTGATCGGCGGCGTCCTCGGCATCGCCCTGGGCCTGGTCGGCGCCTACGTGGTCACCGCCGTCAGCCCCACCCTCAGCGCCCAACTCGGCAGCTCGTCCGGCAGCACCGGCGGCGGCATGGGCGGCCCCGGCGGCTCGGGCGGCCCCGGTGGCGGCGGCTTCGGCGGCGGCGCCCGGCAGGCCGCGTCGAAGACCCTCGACGTCGCGCTGACCGCGCCGGTCCACGCCGGCACCATCGCGCTCGCGGTCGCCCTCGCCATCGGCGGCGGCCTGGTGGCCGGCGGCTTCGGCGGCTGGCGTGCCTCCCGGCTGCGGCCCGCCGACGCGCTGCGCCGCGTCGCCTGACCGGCCCCCCACCGTCCTCCCCAGGAGTCCTCCATGTACAAGCTCACCGGCCTCACCAAGCGCTACCAGCGCGGCAAGGAGACCGTGCACGCCCTGCGGGGCATCGACCTCACCGTCAACGACGGCGACCAGCTCGTCATCCAGGGCCCGACCGGCGGCGGCAAGTCCACGCTGCTCCAGATGCTCGGCGCCCTGGACCGGCCGACCGGGGGCTCGATCGAGCTCGACGGCACCGACCTGGCCAAGCTCAGCGAGGCCCGGCTCACCAAGGTGCGGGCCGAGCACATCGGCTTCGTCTTCCAGAGCTTCAACCTCGTGCCGACGCTGTCCGCGCAGGAGAACGTCGAGACCGCGCTCGTCCCGATGGGCCTCAAGCCCGCGAAGCGGCGCGAGCGGGCGGCCGAGGCGCTGGACTCGGTCGGCCTCGGCGAGCGGCTCGGCCACCTGCCGGCCGAGCTCTCCGGCGGCCAGCAGCAGCGCGTGGCCATCGCCCGTGCGCTGGTCAAGGAGCCCAAGGTGCTGCTCGCGGACGAGCCGACCGGCAACCTCGACGAGGGCACCCGCGACGACATCATGGCCCTGCTCGAAGGGCTCTGGCGGGACCGCGGGCTGACCTTCGTGATGGTCACCCACGACTCGGCCATCGCCCGCCGTGCCCCCCGCCTGGCGACGATCCGTCAGGGCAACCTGACCATCCGCGAGAAGGCCGCCCCGACCAAGTGACCCACCCGGGGCCGACCGCCAACTGACCCCACCCGTCCCCCGGTCGGGCACCTCTCCACCCGGCCGGGCACCCCACCCGAAGCGCCCGCACGGAACACCCCGTGCGGGCGCTTCGGCGTGCGCGGCGGAGAACGGTGAACCGAGGAGGACGAGGGAGGAGCGACATTCGGCGCACCGTCAGATGCCGCTTTTACAAAGGTTTTTGAACGCGTATCCGGTACGAGGTCGGAGGCGCCTGGCAGGGAGAAGATGTCGGCGTGGCGCTCCTGTCCCGCGCTTCGCGGCTGTGTTTTCCGGACCTCCTGAGGCGTCGGCCCATTGCCCGTTCCGCGGCGATGCGTGAACTTCCGCAGCGGTTCCAAGAGGCGTGGAGGTATTGCGAAGTGATGGTGATGATTTTACGCTCTCTTGATAAATGGCATGTGAAACTTTCGCGAACATGCTCGTGGTGCGCGGCTGCGTACGGTCGCGGGATTGGGGTGGGGATGTCCAAGGTGAGACGTATGCCTGCTGGTAGGGCGTGGTTGGCCGCGCTCGCGGTATTGGCGCCGCTGGCGGTGGTCGGCGCGCAGGCGGCGTCGGCCGACACGTCTCCGGTCGGGGCGGCGGCCAGGAAGGACGCTGGTCCGTCAGCGAAGGGACGGGCCCCGAAACAGGCCGCCGGCTCGGGCAAGTCGGTGCGGGCGGCCGCGGAGACCGCGACGACGGGACGCGGAGGCAGGCGACGCCCCGGGATGGCGCCGCTTCCCGACTCCCAGGGCTCTTCGGCCGTGACCACGTCGCTTCCCGGCTCCCAGGACCCGTCGGCCGCGACCCCGCCTCCTCAGCCCCCGACGGTGACCTCGGCCGTGTACGAGGAGTGCGCGGCGGCGGACGGCACCGGCTGTCCCGTGGACGGAGCGGTGGGCGTGCCCGGCACCTTCACCGTCACGCCGGGCGCCGGCGACGTGCAGACCTACACATACGCGCTGGACAACGGCCCGGTCACGAGCGTCGCCGCCTCGGGCCCGACGCTCACGCTGGAGCTCACGCCGACCGAGGTGGGCATGAACGTCCTCACCGTCCACACCACCGACACGGCCGGCGACGTGTCCGATCCCACGTCGTACTACTTCGACGTGGCCGCCGGCGCGCCGCCCGTCGGCGTGTGGTCCTTCGACGAGGGAAGCGGCACGACAGCCGCGGACTCGTCCGGCGGAGGCCACGCCGCCGTGCTGGCCGACGGAGCGGGATGGTCCGCGCTCGGCCGCGTGGGAAGCGCCCTGTCCACCAGCCCGACGGACGCCACGCCCGGCGGCTACGCCTCCGTACCGAGCCAGGACTTCACCGGCCTCGACACCTCGGAGTCGTTCACGATCTCCGCGTGGGCGCGCCTGACGGACGCCTCCCGCGACGCGGTGGTGGTCTCCCAGGCGGGCGCCAACGGATCGTCCTTCGCCCTTTCCTACTCGGCCGCAGCCCACACCTGGAGCTTCGACCGCTCCACGTCCGACGCGGACTCGCCCACCGTGGTGGGTTCCACGGCTGTGGCGCAGGCGCAGGTCGGTGTCTGGACCCAGCTGATGGGCGTCTACGACAAGAACGCCCGGACGATCCAGCTGTACGTCAACGGCGTCGTCCAGGGCGCGCCGACCTCCTTCACCACCCCGTGGAAGGGCAGCGGCGACCTGGAGTTCGGCCGCGGCCTGGCCAACGGCGGTTACCAGGACTACTTCTCCGGTCAGATCGACCAGGTCGAGCTGTGGAACCGGGTCGTCTCCCCGCAGGACATCGAGGGGCAGCAGACGATGGCGGCCGCGGGTTCCTCGGACGACGACACACCGGCCCTCGCCGGTGAGTGGGACCTGGGCGACGGCTCGGGCACCGCCGCCACCGACTCCTCCGGCTACGGTCGGAACGCCACCCTCGGCAGCGGCGCGGCCTGGACGGACGACGCCAGCGGCGCCAGGGGCGGCGTCCTGAGCCTGAACGGGGACGCCACCTCGTACGCCTCCGTCCCCGGCCCGGTGGTCGACGGCCAGGGCGACTTCACCGTCTCCGTCTGGGCGTACGTCGACGGTTCGGCGGTATCCGACACCAGCACCGAGCACACCATGCGCATCGTCGGCCAGTCCGGCGCCGCGAGTGACTCGTGGGGCCTCTGGTACACGAAGGCCGCGGGGGCCTCGGAGGGATCCTGGGTCTTCGGCCGCACCGCCGCCGACTCGACCTCCGCCGCCACGGTGACCTCCAGTGGCGGCGACCCGACCGCCGGCAGCGGCGCGCAGACCGACACGTGGACGATGCTGACCGGTGTCTACGACGCCGAGCACCACCGCGTCGAACTCTTCGTGAACGGCGTTTCGGTGAACCCCGGAACCGACGACACCGGCAGCGCGCAGACCGGTGGGGGCACGCACTTCGACTGGCAGCCGTGGCAGGCCGCCGGCCCCCTCTCCATCGGACGCGGCCGCACCGCGAGCGGCGGCTACGGCGACGCGATGACCGGCATGGTCAGCGGGCTGCAGATGTGGACGGGGCAGGTGTCGGCGAGCGACGTGTTCCTGCTCTACCTCGGTATCCCGGTGCCGTCCTGAACCGTGCCCGCGGACGCGGTTGACCTCTGCGGCGATCGGCTCCTCACACATCCGGCGAGGAGCCGATCCGCGGTTCGGTGACCTCGCGGCGGTGGGTTGGCGGTAGGGCGAGGCCCCGCCAGGCACGGCGTCCTGGCGGGGCTTTTGCATGGGCGGCGGCAGTGGCCTGACGGGAGCTGACGGGACCTGACGGGGGAGGTCCGCGTACGGTTGCTGCGACGGCTGAGGCGGGGAGAGGGCTGGCGGCCTTCTGTCGGAACCGGCGGCCGTGGCAGAGGTGTTCGCGGCCCTGGACCAGCTCCCCCGTGCGGGCCGGAGCAGGCCCGGGAGCTGCCCGGGCCCGTTGTGCGGGCACCGCCGTGGACGGCGGGGGAGTGCCGGAGCCCGCCGACGTGGCGGCCTGTTCGTCGACACCTGCCGGGGCGGGCGGCGCCGTTGGTGCTCCATGGCCACCTGTGGCAGCACGGTGGAGAAGGCCGCGCCCAAGGCGCGCGCCGGGGGCGTGGAGTGACGCGCCCGTGAGGCGGTGCGGGCGGCGCACCGGTGCCGGGAAGCGCCGGGGGCGGGGCGGGTCCGGCGGCTACGCTCAGCGGCATGAACGAGACCGAGCACGGCACGCGGCCCGACTCCCCCCACGCGTACCGGCACTTCGAGACCCTGGCCATCCACGCCGGGCAGCCCGCGGACGCGCAGACCGGCGCGGTCGTGACCCCGATCTACCAGGTGTCGACGTACAAGCAGGACGGAGTCGGCGGGCTGCGCGGCGGCTACGAGTACAGCCGGTCGGCCAACCCCACCCGCAGCGCGCTGGAGGAGAGCCTCGCGGCGCTGGAGAGCGGCCGGCGCGGCCTCGCCTTCGCCTCCGGCCTGGCCGCCGAGGACTGCCTGCTGCGCACCCTGCTGAAGCCCGGCGACCACGTCGTCATCCCCAACGACGCCTACGGCGGCACCTTCCGGCTCTTCGCGAAGGTCGTGGAGCGCTGGGGCGTGCGGTGGTCGGTCGCGGACACCTCCGACCCGCGGGCGGTGCGCGAGGCGCTGCGCCCCGAGACCCGGGTGCTGTGGGTGGAGACGCCGTCCAACCCGCTGCTGGGCATCAGCGACATCGAGGCGCTGGCCGGGGTGGCCCGGGAGGCGGGGGTGCGGCTGGTGGTCGACAACACCTTCGCCAGCCCCTACCTCCAGCAGCCGCTCCAACTCGGCGCGGACGTCGTGGTGCACTCCACCACCAAGTACATGGGCGGCCACTCCGACGTGGTCGGCGGCGCCCTCGTCACCTCCGACGCCGGGCTCGGCGAGGAACTCGCCTACCACCAGAACGCGATGGGCGCGGTCGCCGGGCCGTTCGACGCCTGGCTGGTGATGCGCGGGGCGAAGACGCTCGCGGTGCGGATGGACCGGCACTGCGAGAACGCCACCCGGGTCGCCGAGATGCTGGCCGGCCACCCCAAGGTGAGCCAGGTCTACTACCCGGGCCTGGCCGAGCACCCCGGACACGAGGTGGCCGCGAAGCAGATGAAGGCGTTCGGCGGGATGGTGTCCTTCCGGGTGCGCGGCGGCGAGGAGGCGGCCGTCGCGGTCTGCGACCGGGCCGAGCTCTTCACCCTCGGCGAGTCGCTGGGCGGCGTCGAGTCGCTGATCGAGCACCCCGGACGGATGACGCACGCCTCGGCGGCCGGCTCCCCGCTGGAGGTTCCGGCGGACCTGGTGCGGGTCTCGGTCGGCATCGAGGCCGCCGACGACCTCCTGGCCGACCTCCGCCAGGCCCTCGGCTGAGCGCGTAGGACCACGGGGGCGCGGGCCCGGCCGGCATATATCCGTCGGGTGGCGGTTCGGCGGCCCGTCCGGTGGGGACCGCCGTCCGGCGTCACCGGTCCGCCGTCACCGGTCCGGCGGGACGGGCCACGGTGAAAGCAGCCGGTCCGCCGTCCCCAGGCGGGTCTTTGCGCGGGTCTTCCCGGGTCTCCGCCCGGGTGGATGTACAGGCTGGACTGCGCACCTTGCCGTGCGCAGTCCAGCCTGCGTACTCTGGCGGCATGGCAGAGATCAGCGGGGTGTCCGAATCCGCCGTCACGGCGGGCCGCGAGGTCCGCACGGTGTTCAGCAGGCTGCGGCGGCGGCTGCGCGACACGTACGACCCGACCGGCCTCACCACGTCCCAGTCCTCGGCGCTGAGCCAGCTGGACCGCGAGGGCGAGACCACGCTGACCGGGCTCGCCGCCGCGGAACGGGTCAGGCACCAGTCCATGGCCTCCGTCGTCGGCGTGCTGGAGGAGCGCGGCCTGGTCGAGCGGCGCCCCGACCCGGCCGACGGGCGCAGGCAGCTGATCTCGGTCAGCGCGGCCGGCCGGGCGTTCCTCGCCGACCGGCGCCACGCCAGCCAGGAGTGGCTGACCCGCGTACTGGAGGAGCACTTCACCGAGGCCGAACGGCGGACCGTCGTCGACGCGATGGCCCTGCTCGACCGGCTGAACCGGCTGTGAACGCCGTGCTCCACCGGCTGATACGCGCCACCCGGCGCGGCGGCGCCGGCAGCGGGAAGAGCAGCGGGAAGGGCGGCGGGGCCGACTCGGGGAAGGGTGCGCCGGCCGGGGCGTTCGACCGGCGGCTGCTCGCGCCGATGATGCTCGGCTCGATACTGAACCCGGTCAACTCCTCGATCATCGCCGTGGCCCTGGTGCCGATCGGCGCCGCGTTCGGGGCGCCGCCGTCGCAGACCGCGTGGCTGATCTCGGCGCTCTACCTCGCCACCTCGATCGGGCAGCCCGTGGTCGGGCGGCTCATCGACCTGTTCGGCCCGCGCCGGCTCTTCCTGGCCGGCACCGCGCTGACCGGCGTGGCCGGCGTCGTCGGGGTGCTCGCGCCCGACCTGGGGGTGCTGATCGCCGCACGGGTGCTGCTGGGCTTCGGCACCTGCGCCGGCTACCCGGCGGCCATGAACCTGATCCGCAGCGAGGCCCGGCGCACCGGCCAGGACAGCCCCGCCGGAGTGCTCACCGCCCTGGCGGTCACCACGCAGACCATCTCCGTCATCGGCCCCTCCCTCGGCGGCCTGCTCATCGGCCTCGGCGGCTGGCGCGCCACCATGGCCGTCAACGTGCCGCTGGCCGCGGCCGGACTGCTCCTCGGCGCGCTGCGACTGCCGCGCACGGAACCGGCCGAGCGAGGCAAGCGGGGTGAGCGGGCCGATGGCGGCGAGGGGGCCGAACGAGCCCGGGGCGGCGCCGTGGCCCAGCTGGACCTGCCCGGGATGGGGTTCTTCGCGGCGACGCTGGTCAGCCTGCTGCTCTTCCTGATGCACCCGGCCGCCGACCGCTGGTACCTGCCGGTGGTGACCGTCCTGGCCGCCGCCGCCTTCACCCGGCGCGAACTCGGCTCCCCCCAGCCCTTCATCGACCTGCGGGTCCTCGGCGGCAACGTGCCGCTGCTCGTCACCTACACCCGGGCGCTGCTCGCGTACGTGGTGTCGTACGCGGTGCTCTTCGGCTTCACCCAGTGGCTGGAGGAGGGACGGGGACTGACCGCCTCGAAGGCCGGGCTGGCGCTGCTGCCGCTCTTCCTGACCGGGATCGCGGTCTCCACCGCCACCGGGCGCCGGGCGGGCGTGCGGGGGAAGTTCCTGGTCGGCGCGGCCGGGCAGATCGTGGCGTGCGTCATGATGCTGTTCCTGGGCGCGCACAGCTCCGTGTGGCTGCTGGTGGCGGTCGCCGCCGTCTTCGGCGTCCCGCAGGGCCTGAACAGCCTGGCGCTCCAGAACTCCGTCTACTTCCAGGCGGACCCGGAACGGCTCGGCTCCTCCGCCGGGTTGCTGCGCACGTTCGGGTACCTGGGCGCGATCACCGCCTCCACCGCGAACAGCGCCGTCTACCGGCACCGGGCCGACACCGCCGGCATGCACCGGCTGGCGCTGGTCATGCTCGCGGCCGGGGCGCTGTTCCTGCTGGTCACCGTCTTCGACCGCGGCCTGGGTCGGATCGGCGCCCCGGCCCGACCGGCACGGTCGGTCCCGCCGACCCAGCCGTCTTCGCAGGCACCGTCCGCCGGTGAAGAGCGGCAGCAGCCCGGCCAGGAGCCCGAGCCGCCGCGCGGTCCCTGACCACGGCCCGCAGGCCGCGCTGTCCGGGGCCCGCCCCCATCCCCGTCCCCTCTTTCGCCGTTCCCCCGCTTCCCGAGAGGTACCGCACGATGACGACCCAGGCGCCCGCCGCCCCGCGCTCCGCCCTGCTCGTGATGGACATCCAGCAGGCCATGGCCGGCCGCGTCCCCGACCCCGCCTACATCCCGCGGCTCAGCCAGGCCGTCGAGGCGGCCCGCACGGCCGGCGTCCCCGTGGTGCACGTGGTGCTCGGCTTCCGCCCCGGCCACCCCGACGCCAGCCCCGCCAACGCCATCTTCGGCGCGCTGCCGCCGACCGCCTTCACCCCTGACGACCCGGGCGCCGCCATCCACCCCGACGTCGCCCCGCGGGCCGGCGAGACGGTGGTGACCAAGAAGCGGGTCAGCGCCTTCACCGGCAGCGACCTCGAACTGGTGCTGCGCTCGACCGGCGTCGGCCACCTGGTGCTGACCGGCATCGCCACCAGCGGAGTCGTCCTGTCGACGCTGCGTCAGGCCGCCGACCTCGACTACCGGATCACCGTGCTCGCCGACGGCTGCGCCGACCCCGACCCCGAGGTCCACCGGGTGCTGACCGAGAAGGTCTTCCCGCGCCAGGCCGAGGTCACCACCGTCGACGCCTGGGCCGCCTCCCTCGGCTGACCCCACCCCCGACCCCGTCCCGGCCCGCCCTGCCCCGCCACCGGCGGAGCCGGGCCGGGCTCAGCGCGTGTCCAGCGCGCTCAGGCTCTGTTGTCGAGCGGGTCGCGCTCGGCTCCTTCCCGCTGGGTGACCCCCGAATACCACTCCGCGAGCGAGACGTTGAACCGGGCCAGCAGGGCGGTGAACACCTGTCGCTCCTCGTCCGACCACTCCTCCGTCACCTCGCGCATCAGTTCGCGCCGCGAGTCGCGCACCTCCTCCAGCCGGCCCCGGCCGCGCGGCGACAGGGCGAGGACGACGGCCCGCCCGTCCTCCGGGTGGGAGGTGCGCTTGACCAGGCCGGTGTCGACCAGCGGAGCGACCTGGCGGGTGACCGTCGAGGAGTCGATGCCCATGGCCTCGGCGAGCGCCTTGACGCCCATCGGACCCTCGTGGTCGAGCCGGTTGAGCAGGAGGTAGGCCGCACGGTCCATCGAGTTGCGGGCCCTGCCCACCCCGCCGAGGCGGGTCTGCTCGGCGCGGCGGGCGAAGAGGGCGACCTGGTGCTGGAGGCGCTCAAGAAGGTCGTCCGAGGTCTCCGGAGAGTTGGACATGGCCTGGAAACTCGCGTTCTGTCGTCGGCGTCGGTGGTTGTCGGTGGTAGTCGGTGGTAGTCGGGCGGGTCGGGGTGCTGCTCGTCGTGCCTCTCGTGGTGCGGTCGCCGCCGGGGGCTTCGGCGGCGGGTGCGCCCGGAAGAGCAGGGGACGCGCCGGAAGTTGTGAGAAGAGTACGCGGACCCGGTGGCAAGGGGGCGTCTCTCGGCACTTATGTCCGGTGGGTAGGGGGTTCCGCGGCGGCGCGGCCGCCTTGAGCACCGGTCGCGGCCGTCTGACCAGGCGCCTCCACCGCCCAGCGCCCACACCCCTCCGGTCCGCCCTGGCCGCCGCGCCGGTCCCGTCGGTCTCGGCAGCCCCTCCCGTACCGGTGGACCCGTCCGTCCCACGCGCTGCCGCCCGGTGCCGTCGGGTGGCAGCAGCGGGCTGCCAGACTGGGACCATGGACCACAAGCTGCCCCAGACCGTCACGCTCGACGACGTCCGCGGGGCACACAAGATGCTCTCGGGGGTGGCCCGGGTGACGCCCATGGAGGGCTCCCGGCACCTGTCGTCGCTCGTCGGCGGCCCCGTGCTCTTCAAGTGCGAGAACCTCCAGCGCACCGGCTCGTTCAAGATCCGCGGCGCCTACGTGCGGATCGCCGGCCTGCGCCCGGAGGAGCGGGCGGCGGGCGTGGTCGCCGCCAGCGCCGGCAACCACGCGCAGGGCGTGGCGCTGGCCGCGTCGCTGCTGGGCGTCCGGTCCACCGTCTTCATGCCGGTCGGCGCGCCGCTGCCGAAGATCGCCGCCACTCGTGAGTACGGCGCCGAGGTGCGGCTGTCCGGCGCGGTCGTCGACGAGACGCTGCGCGCGGCGACCGCCTACGCCGAGGAGACGGGGGCGGTCTTCATCCACCCCTTCGACCACCCCGACATCATCGCGGGGCAGGGCACCGTCGGCCTGGAGATCCTGGAGCAGTGCCCCGAGGTGCGCACGGTCCTGGTCGGCATCGGCGGCGGCGGGCTCGCGGCCGGCGTGGCCCTGGCGATCAAGGCGCTGCGGCCCGAGGTGCGGGTGGTGGGGGTGCAGGCGGCCGGCGCCGCGGCCTACCCGCCCTCGCTGGCCGCCGGGCGCCCGGTGACCGTCGGCTCGATCGCCACCATGGCCGACGGGATCATGGTCGGCCGCCCCGGCGACGTGCCGTTCGCCCTCGTCCGGGACCTGGTCGACGAGGTGGTGACGGTCTCGGAGGACGCGCTGGCCGCGGCGCTGCTGCTCTGCCTGGAGCGGGCCAAGATGGTGGTGGAGCCGGCCGGGGCGAGTCCGGTGGCGGCGCTGCTGTCGAGGCCCGAGACGTTCCAGGGGCCGCTGGTGGCGGTGCTGTCCGGCGGGAACATCGACCCGCTGCTGATGCAGCGCATCCTGCGGCACGGCATGTCGGCGGCCGGCCGCTACCTGTCCCTGCGGGTGCGGCTGACCGACCGCCCCGGCGCCCTGGCGACGCTGCTGGGGGTGCTGTCCGAGGCCGACGCCAACGTGCTCGACGTCAGCCACGTGCGCACCGACCCCCGGCTCGGGCTCGCCGAGGCCGAGGTCGAGCTGCACCTGGAGACGAAGGGCCCCGAGCACCGGGCCGCGGTGGCCGTCGCGCTGGAGCAGGCCGGGTACACCGTCACCGGCTGACGCGCCGTCGGCAGCCGGCCCGTCGGCGGGGAGTCCATGAGAACACCCGCCGCCGTGTCGGCAGAACCGTTCCGGCGGCCTCGCGTTCGGCCGTTCAGCCACTGGGTCGTTCGGCAGTACGGCCGCCTGGTCGCCCTGCCGCCGGGCCGACGGGGCTCGTACGGTCCTGGGAGCGTCAGGAGGTGGCCGCCGAGCGGTACTTGCGCACCGCCAGCGACCGGAACACCAGGACGATCAGGACGGACCAGATCAGCGAGGCCCACACCGGGTGCTGCATCGGCCAGGCGCCGGCCTGGGAGACGCCCGGGTTGCCGAACAGCACCCGGCACGCCTGGACGGTCGCGCTGAACGGGTTCCAGTTCGCGACCGGTTGGAGCCACCCCGGCATGTTGGCGGAGTCCACGAAGGCGTTGGAGATGAACGTCACCGGGAAGAGCCAGATCAGCCCGCCCGAGGTGGCGGCCTCCGGGGTGCGCACCGACAGGCCGATGAGCGCGCCGATCCAGGAGAAGGCGTAGCCGAGCAGGAGCAGCAGCGCGAAGCCGCCGAGCATCTTCGGGATGCCGTGGTGGACGCGCCAGCCGACCAGCACGCCGACGACGGCGAGCACGACGACGGTGAGCGCGGTCTGCACCAGGTCGGCCAGGGTACGGCCGGTGAGCACGGCACCGCGCGACATCGGCAGCGACCGGAAGCGGTCGATCAGGCCCTTGTGCATGTCGTCGGCGATGCCCGCGCCCGCGCCGGCGGTGGCGAAGGTGACCGTCTGCGCGAAGATGCCGGCCATGAGGAAGTTCCGGTAGTCGGTGGCGCTGAGCGACCCGCCGACGGCGACGGACCCGCCGAAGACGTAGCTGAACAGCACCACGAACATGATCGGCTGGATGAGGCCGAAGAGGACGACCTCGGGGATCCGCTTCATGCGGATCAGGTTCCGCCGCGCGACGACCAGGGAGTCGTGCGCGGAGCCCAGCAGGCCGCCGCGCGAGGTCGGCGCGAGGGTGGGGCGCGGGGTGCCGGGGGTCTGCGTGGTGGCGCTCACTTCGCGGCCTCCTCTGCGGCGGTGCCGGACTCGCCGGTTCGCGACCCGGTGGTGCCGGACTCGGTGGTGCCGGACTCGGTGGTGCCGGAGCCCGGGGTGTCGGACCCGGCGGAGCCGGACCCGGGGGTGGAACCGTCCTCGGACTCCTCGGCAGCCGCCTCCTCGGCGGCGTGGCCGGTCAGCGAGATGAACACGTCGTCCAGGGTCGGACGGCGCAGCCCGATGTCGTCGATCTCGATGCCCCCGGAGTCGAGCTCGCGGATCACCTCGGCCAGCAGCTTCGCGCCGCCGGTGACGGGGACGGTGATCATGCGCGTGTGGGTGGTGACGGACGTTTCACCCTTGCCGTGCCGGGCGAGGACCTGCCGGGCGTCCTCGATCCTGGCCGGGTCGTGGACGACCACCTCGACCCGCTCGCCGCCGGTGCGCGCCTTCAGCTCGTCCGAGGTGCCCCGGGCGATCACCGTGCCGTGGTCGATGACGCAGATGTCGTGCGCCAGGTGGTCGGCCTCCTCCAGGTACTGGGTCGTCAGCAGCAGCGTGGTGCCGCCGGCGACCAGCTCCTTGATGACCTCCCACAGCTGCTGGCGGTTGCGCGGGTCCAGGCCGGTGGTCGGCTCGTCCATGAACATCACCGGCGGGCTGACCACCAGGGCGGCGGCCAGGTCCAGCCGGCGGCGCATCCCGCCGGAGTAGGTCTTGGAGACGCGGTTGGCCGCGTCGGCGAGGTTGAACCGCTCCAGCAGCTCGTCCGCCCGGGCCCGCGCCTGCTTGGCGCCCAACTGGTAGAGCTGGGCGACCATCTGGAGGTTCTCCCGGCCGGTCAGGTACTCGTCGACCGCGGCGAACTGGCCCGACAGGCCGATGTGGCGCCGTACCTCGTTCGGGTGCCGCACCACGTCGATACCCGCGACCACGGCCCTGCCGCTGTCGGGGCGCAGCAGGGTGGTCAGCACCCGCACCGCGGTGGTCTTGCCCGCACCGTTGGGGCCGAGCAGGCCGAGGACGGTGCCTTCCGGCACGTCGAGGTCCACTCCCCCCAGTGCCCTCACGTCGCCGAAGGTCTTGACCAGACCCTCCGCGTAGATTGCGCCCGGCATGTCTCCTGGCTCCCGTCCCGTCTCGTCCGTGCTCCGTCGTGCTCTGCCGTGCTCCGCCGTCGCCTGTGGTCCGGATGGGCCGCGCTCCGGTCGGATACGCGGTACGTCCCCCCTACGACCGGAGCCGCGCCCGGAACTCATCGGCGGCCCGGGGTACGGCTCGGCCGGCGTGCCCTCCTGGTGTCTCCGGGAGGTGCGCCGCTCGCGATGGAACGCGAGCATGGCAGACGCGATATATCGCGTCAACTCCTTTTGTATCTCTCTCTGTGCGGGGGTGTCGCGTGCGGGGGTGCCCGGCGCGTGCGGGGGTCCGCCCGAGTCGGCGGACGTGGGAACGCCGGAGCCCCGGCCGCCCTTGAGGGGCGACCGGGGCTCCGGTACTGCCGGGTGCGCGGCGCGAAGACCGTGCGCACCGTGAGGGCCGCGCGCCAACCGCGGGAACGGGTCCGCACCGCGGGAACGGCTCCGAGCCGCGGAAGCGGGTGCGACCGCGGGAGGCGCGGGGGATCAGCCCTGGTAGGGCTTGACGTCGAGGACCTTCACCTTGGCCGTCCGGCCGTTCGGCAGCTCGTACGTGGCGTCGTCACCGCGGCGCTTGCCCGCCACGCCCGAGCCGAGCGGGGACTGCGGCGAGTACGTCTCCAGGTCGCCGGCGACGCCCTCGCGGGAGCCGAGGAGGAACGTCATGGTGTCGTCGGGGTCGCCGTCGAAGGCGATCGTGACGACCATGCCGGGCGCCACCACGCCCGTGTCCGCGGGGGCCTCGCCCACCTTCGCGGTCTCCAGGATCTGGTTGAGCTGGCGGATGCGGAGCTCAAGCTTGCCCTGGTCCTCGCGCGCGGCGTGGTAGCCGGCGTTCTCCTTGAGATCGCCTTCCTGGCGGGCTTCCTCGATCTTGGCGACGATCTCGGCGCGCGCCGGACCAGACAGGTGCTCCAGCTCGGCCCTGAGCTGGTCGTACGCCGCCTGGGTGAGCCAGGTGACGTTGTCGCTGGTCTGGGTCACAGGTGCTCCTCGTCGGTACTGTCGTGCCGTGTGCCTGTCCGGCGGACTTCCCGCGGACGGTGTGTGCCGCCGTTCGTACGGCGGGCAGGTCGTCCCGGCGGCCCCGGACAGGGCGCTGGCCCGGTGAACAAGTGCATTGCCACCCGCTGCCAGGACGAAACCACGAGCCTAACAATTCCTGGTCGCCGACGGGAACGAGTAAGGACCGGCGCGGCCTCCCCCGTCTCGCCCCCCGCGTTCCCGGCCGGGGCTCGGTCTGGGGCCGGCCTCCCGGCCGTCCGCGGTCGACTCCGGCCGCCCGGGGACGACTCCTGCCGCCCGGGGACGCCGTCAGCCCCGTGGGCCCGGGCCGGTCAGCTCTTGGCGGTCTTGCAGCCGACGAGTTCGCCGGTGGTGCCGAGCGCGGTGGTACGGAGGGCGACGACCGTGTCGACCTCCTTGGCGTGCTTCGTGATCCGCACATCCTTGCGGCCGACCTCGTCGTGGTCGGCGTCCTCCGAGCGCACCGTGCACACCGCGACCGCCCCGGCGTCCTTGTGGACCTCCAGGTGGATCTCCAGGGAGTGGTCCGAGACGGCCTTGAAGGCGACGACCTGAGCGCTCAGGCTGCTCTGCCGTACCGCGTGCCAGCCCCAGAGCACGACACCCACCGCGAGCAGCGCGCCCAGTACGATGGCGACGATCCGGAGCGTGCGGTCGGCACGGGCGTCGTCGTCGCGACCGCCCCCGTAGCGACCCTCGGGAACGGTGGGCGCCGAGCCGGGCTGCACGGCCGTCATGATCGTTCCTCCCTGGGGGGCCGGGGGTACCGCGGAATGAATCCCCCCCGTCTCCCGTCACTATAGGGAGGCACCCCCTCCCGCCCGGCGGGCGGGGGCCTTCCCCACGACCCGCGGCACGCGGGCCGGACCGCGGCGGGGCCGCGGAACCGGCCCGGCGCGCCGGGCCGACGGGGGCCGACGCGGGTCCGGCGCGGACCGGACGGGCCCGGCACAACCGAAGAACCACGAAGACGGAAACCCGAGGAAGCCTGCCTTGACAGAACAGCTTCGACTGATGGCGGTGCACGCCCACCCCGACGACGAGTCGAGCAAGGGCGCCGCCACCATGGCCAAGTACGTCTCCGAGGGCGTCGACGTCCTCGTGGCGACCTGCACCGGCGGCGAGCGCGGCTCGGTGCTCAACCCCAAGCTCCAGGGCGACCCCTACATCCAGGAGCACATCCACGAGGTGCGGGCCCGGGAGATGGACGAGGCCCGGCAGATCCTCGGCGTCCGGCAGTCGTGGCTCGGCTACGTCGACTCCGGGCTGCCCGAGGGCGACCCGCTGCCGCCGCTGCCCGAGGGCTGCTTCGCCCTGGAGGACGTGGAGAGCGCCACCGGCCGCCTGGTCGCCCTGATCCGCGAGTTCCGCCCGCACGTGATCACCACGTACGACGAGAACGGCGGCTACCCGCACCCCGACCACATCATGACCCACAAGATCTCGGTGGCGGCCTACGAGGCGGCGGGGGACCCCGAGCGCTTCCCCGAGGCCGGCGAGCCGTGGACGCCGCTGAAGCTCTACTACAACCAGGGCTTCAACAAGGCGCGCACCCTCGCCCTGCACGAGGCGCTGCTCGCCCGGGGCCTGGAATCCCCCTACGGCGACTGGATCAAGCGCTGGGAGGAGTACGACCGGCCCGAGCGCGACCTCACCACCCACGTGCCGTGCGCGGAGTTCTTCGAGATCCGGGACAAGGCGCTGCTCGCCCACGCCACCCAGATCGACCCGGACGGCGGCTGGTTCCGCGTCCCGATGGACCTCCAGCGCGAGGTCTGGCCGACCGAGGACTACGAGCTCGCCAGCTCCCGGGTCGACGTCTCGCTGCCCGAGGACGACCTCTTCGCCGGCGTCCGCGAGGGCTGACGGACGCACCGCCCGGCCGGCGGCCCCAGCGCGCTGCCGGTTTCGCCGGCCGGCGGTCCCCCGCCGCCGCCGGGAGATCCCGGCGGAGGACGGAAACCGCTGGCCAGGCCGGTGCGCGGGGCGTTCGGGGCTCCGGACGGGGCCTGCGCGAAGGGCCCGTCGGGGACTGAGCGACAATGGTGGGCGTGACTGACACGCACGCCCTCCACCACCTCGTCCCGCTCGCCCAGGAGCTGGATGAGAACAAGGTGACGCCGGGGCTCCTCGGATTCGTGGTGTTCGCGGTCATCGCCCTCGCGCTGTGGGCGCTGATGAAGAACATGGGCAAGCACATGAAGAAGATCGACTTCGACGAGGGGGAGGACCCGGCCCAGGCCGGCGCCGCCGCCCGCAAGGCCGGCGAGGCCGCGCCCCCGCCGCCCCCCGCCGCTGACGTTCGGATCCGGTTCCGGCGCGGTTCTGTCCGGTGCCTCCTGGCTCCGGCCCGGAGCTGACCGCCTTCTGATCCGCGCCTGACCTGCTTCCGGTCTGCTGCCGGCCCGGTCCGATCGGATGATCAGCCCGCTCCCGGCTTGGTTTCAGCCCGGTCCGGCCCGGTTTCAGCCCGGTCCCGGCCTGGCCCCGGCCCGGCGCCCTCCCGCGCCGGGTCGTGATCGCGCGCACCCCGGCGCTGCCGGACGGGCCGCGGTCCGCACCCGCGGGGCCATCCCCCGGCTCAGCCCGGTACCGGGGCCGCGCGGGCCTCACAGCGAGACCCCCAGCACCATGCGGGCGCCCCGCCCCGGGGTCATGCCCAGCCGCCACGCCTCCCACGGCGAGCCCGGCACGATCGAGCCGCGGTCCAGCAGCGTCGCGTAGCCCTCCGCGTACTCGGTGAGGTCCGGGTCGCGCTGCGGGTACTCACCCGACAGCACCGTCCGCAGGTCCGCGCGGGCCTTCCCGGCGCCGTCCGGAGCGGCGGGGTCGGGCGGCAGCAGCGGCAGCACCGTGGCGCGCAGGAACACCGCCCAGTCCAGGCCGCGCCGGTCGCCGAGGCCGCCGAAGACCTCCACCGCCTCGTCCAGCAGCCGGTACGCCTCCAGCAGCCGGCCGTTGCCCGCGTCGATCACCGCCAGCTCCACGCACGACCAGCCCTCGCCGTGCGGCACCCCGATCCGCCGGAAGTCCTGCCGGGCGTCCTGGAGGAGCTGCCGCGCGAAGCCGCTGTTGCGCAGGTTGCCGGTGCGGACCGCCCGCAGGTCCCGGGTGACCCGGGCCGAGTGGTGCCGGGCGCAGGCCAGCCCGTACTGGTCGCGCATCCGGGAAAACATGCTGCGGGCCCGCTCCAGCGCCCGCAGGCTGGCGTCGCCGTCGCCGCACTCCTCCAGCGCCTGCCCCAGGTGGTACAGCGTCCACGCCTCGCCGCGGGCGTCCTCGCTGGCGCGGTGGCGCTGCACCGCGGCGTCCAGGTCCCGGGCCGCCTCCCGCGCTTGCCCGCGCATCAGCCGGGCCCGCGCCTGCTCGGTCAGCGTCCACGCGGTACCGCGCGGGTCGCGGGCCAGCGCGTGCGCCCGCCCGGCCGCCCGCAGCTCGGCCTCGCCGTCGTCCACCCGGCCCACCGCCAGGTACACCTGGCCGAGTTGGAGGTGCGCCCACGCCTCGCCCTGCACGCTCTCGTTCGCCCGGTGCAGGTCGATCGAGGCGAGCAGCAGCTCCCGGGCCGGGCCGATCCGGCCCAGGTCGCGCAGGACCGCGGCCAGCGCGTGCAGGGTCCAGGCCCGGTCCTCCTCCAGGCCCGGCGCGCCCTGGATCTCCAGCGCCTCCCGCAGCTTCGCCTCCGCCTCCGGCAGGTTGCCCTGGTGGTGCAGGGTGATGCCCAGACTGTTGAGGGTGCGGGCCGCTCCGGACGGGTGCTGCGCCTCGAAGTAGAGGTCCACCACCGCGGTCAGTGTCGACTTGGAGCGGTCCAGCTCGCCCAGCTGCCGGGCCGCGATACCGGTACGCCACTGCACCGAGCGGACCAGCGGCGACGCGTCCCGGTCAGCCGCCTCCCGGCCGCCCGCCGACTGCGCCTGGGCCAGCTCGCTGATCTCGCCCAGCCGGTAGAGGTCGCCGCGCAGCAGGCAGTAGTCGCACAGCGCGCCCAGCAGCGCCTGCACGGCCGTCTGGTCGACGCCCTCGGTGTCGCGCAGCGCGGCGGTGATGAAGCTCGACTCCTCGTCCAGCCAGCGCAGCGCCTGTTCGAGGGAGGCGAAGCCGTGGTGCGCGAACCGGCCGGCCCGGGTCGAGGTCCGCCCCTCCACCAGCCGGATCACCGTGTCGGCGAGGTCGGCGTAGGAGCGGATCAGCCGCTCCTGGGCCGCGGCTCGCTCCGCCGGGTCCTCCTCGTCCAGCAGCCGCTCCCGGGCGAAGGCGCGCACCAGGTCGTGCGGCCGGTAGCGGCTGCCGCGCACGTGCTCCAGCAGGCCCGCCGCCGCCAGCTCGGCCAGCCGGCGGCCGGCCTCGTGCTCGTCGGTGCCGATCAGGGCCGCCGCGGCGGCCGCCCCGAAGCTGGCCCGGCCGGCCAGCGCCAGTCGGCGCAGCAGCTGCCGGCCCGGCTCCGGCTGGTCGTGGTAGCGCAGCGCCAGGACCCGGTCGACGGGGTCGCGCGGCCCGAAGACCTCGATGTCGGCGACCAGCCCGTTCGCACCCCCGTGGCCGGACAGGCCGGAGCCGGCGAGCCGCAGCGCGAACGGCAGCCCCGCGCACAGCTCCCGCAGCCGGTCGGCCTGCTCCGGGCGCGGGGTGGCGGTGCCGGCCGCGTCGGCGGCCTCGCCCAGCAGCTCGAACGCGCCGTCCACGTCCAGCGGGCCGACCTCCAGCCGGTGCACCACCGCCCCCGGCACGTCCAGGTCGAAGGGCTCGCGCGCGGTGACCAGCACCAGGCTCTCCGAGCGGGCCGGTACGAGAGGGCGGACCCGCTCGGCGTCGACCGCGTCGTCCAGCACGATGACGACGGGCACGCCGGTCAGGTGCTGCTGGTACTGCTCGGCCAGCCGCCGCAGGTGCTGCTCCTGGTTCTGCCGCTCCCGGAAGAGCAACTGGTCGCGGGGGGCACCGAGCCGGTTGAGCAGGTGCAGCAGAGCGTCGCGGGCCGGCGTCGGCGCGGCGCCCGCGCCGCGCAGGTCCACCACGCAGGCGCCACGGAACTGGTCCCGCAACTGCCGGGCCGCGCGCACCGCCAGGCTGGTGCGGCCGCTGCCGGCCGCGCCGTGCAGCAGCACCACGGTCGGGCGCACCGCGGTGGAGGCCCGGGCCTGCTGCACCCACTGGGCGATCTGCGCCAGGTGGGCCCGGCGCCCGGCGAACGGCCCTGCCGCCTCCGGGAGCTGCCCGAAGGACTGCTCCAGCATCGCGCGGGCGCGGGCCGCGGCGCTGCGGTCCCCGCCGGGGCCCGGCGCAGCGACACGTGGGGCCGCGGCGCGCAGCCGGTGCGGGTAGGGGCGCCGGCGCGGGCGCCGAGGCGGGGTCCGGCACCGAGGACGCCGAGGGTGCCGAGGCGGGGTCCGGTGCCGAGGTCGCCGAGGGTGCGGAGGGTGCCGAGGGCTGCGGTGCGGGCTCGGCGGGCGCGGCCACGGGGCCGTCTTCCGGATCGGCCTCGCCCGGCGCTTCCGGGGGCACCGGTACGGGGTCCGGTGCCGGCACCCGTACGGTCTGCGCGGCGACGAACGGCCGTATCCCGCGCTCCTCGACGGCCGCGAGCCAGGCCGCCCTGGCGTCCAGGGCCGCCGCGGTCGGCTCCCCGGGATCGGCTCCCCGGCCGCGCCGCGATGCGGCGCCGAGGGCGGCGGCGCCCGTCGCGGCACCGGTCACCACGCCGGTCGCCAAGGCGGTCCCGGCCGACACACCCAGGCCCAGGTCGGCGCCGAAGGCGACGGCCGCGGCGACGGCCGCGGCCAGCCCCGGCACGCCTGCCGGCCGGCCCGCACCGGCGGACCGGCCGTCGAGGGCGGCGCGGTAGACGGCGAACTCCGGTGCGGCCGGGCCGGTCAGCGCGTCCAGGCGCTGGCGGGCGCGGGCGAACAGGGCCCGGGCGTCCGTGCCCGAGGCGTGCTCCGCCACCACCCTGCGCAGCAGGCGCTCGACCTCCTCGCGATCGGATCCGCGTACCGCGTTTGTTGCGTCCGCCACGTGTGCTCCCCTCCCACGACTGCTTCCGCGACTGTGTCCATGGGTGGAGACAACCCGCGGGGTCTATGGGGTTCCCGTACACGGGATGGCTCAATCCCCGTGCAGGGGGCAGGGCTTGAGCGTCCCTGGTCAGCCGGTCGTGAGCCGGTCGTGAGCCGGCCGGGCTCCGGTCGGGCTCGTCGGACGGCACCACAAGGACGTACGGCGGTCACCGGCACGCCGTACGTCCTGTACCTGCTGCTGCACACCTCCGCTGAGCCAGGACCGGACCGGGTTCCGGGACACGCCGGACGCCGGCCGCGGCGCGCCCGGCTCGTGCCTCTCCCGGCTCGTGCCTCTCCGGCAGAGTGCGTCCCGCTCGCCGCCCTGGCACGGGCTTCGCGGCGTTGGCCGAAAGAGCCGCGTAGGCCCGCTACGAGGCTTTCCGGCCGCCTGGCGACGACCCGCGCCAGCACACCTCGCTACCGGGCAGAGCTCGCCGGTCGCGGCACTAGACCAGTCCGCGCAACTGGGAGCGCAGCGCGCGCGGGTCGGAGGTGGGGGCGTCGCAGACGAACCGGCGGCAGACGTAGGCCGCGGCCCGCCCTGCCCGGGTGGGCCGGTCGCGCAGCAGCGGGAACTCGTCCGACCCCTCCTCGCCCAGCGCCACCACCGCGCCCGGCGCCGCGCCCAGCAGCGCCGTACGGTGCAGGTCGTCGGTGAGCGGATCGCCCGCCGGGCCCACCACCGCCACCTCGCGCGGCCCGTCCAGCGCCGCCTCCGCGACGGCCAGGCCCCAGCCGACGAACCTCGGCGCCCGCCCCGCCAACGCCCCGACCACGCCCAGCGCCTGCTCGGCCGCCGTCCGGTGCGCCTCCGACCCGGTGTGCGCGGCGTACGACAGCAGCGCCCCGGCCGCGGCGCTCCAGCCCGAGGGCACCGCGTTGTCCGTCGGGTCCTGCGGGCGGCGGATCAGCGCCTCCGCGTCGTCCGCGGTGTCGTACAGCGAACCGCCCGGCCCGGTGAAGTGCCGCAGCACGCAGCCGAGCAGCACCCCGGCGAACTCCAGCCAGACACCCTCGCCGGTGACCGAGGCCAGCGCGAGGAAGCCCTCCGCGACATCGCCGTAGTCCTCCAGCACGCCCGCGTGCCCGCCGGCCGTGCCGTCGCGGGAGGTGCGCAGCAGCCGGCCGTGCTCGTCCAGGTGGACCCGTACCAGCAGGTCCGCGGCGTCCACCGCGGCCTGCACCAGATCCGGCCGGTCGAAGTAGGCGCCGGTCTCCGCCAGCGCAGCCACGGCCAGGCCGTTCCAGGCGGCGACCACCTTGTCGTCCCGCCCTGGACGGGGCCGCCGGGAGCGCGCCGCGAGCAGCCGCTCCCGCACCGACGCCACCCGGTCGGCGTCCACCATCCCCGTACCCTGCGGCAGTTGCAGCACCGACGTGCCGTGCTCGAACGTGCCCTCCTCGGTGACCCCGAAGTACCCGGCGGCGAACGCGCCGTCCTCCGCGCCGAGTTCGGCTGCCAGCTGGGCCGGCGTCCACGCGTAGTAGGCGCCCTCGACCGAGCGGCCGGTGCCGTCGTCGCTGTCGGCGTCCAGCGCGGAGGCGAACCCGCCTTCGGGGGTGCCCAGTTCGGCGACGATGAAGTCGGCCGTCTCCAGCGCCACCCGCCGGGCCAGGTCGGAGCCGGTGGCCCGCCACAGATGCGCGTACACCCGGGTGAGCAGGGCGTTGTCGTAGAGCATCTTCTCGAAGTGCGGCACCGTCCACGACCGGTCGGTGCTGTACCGGGCGAAGCCGCCCGCGAGCTGGTCGTACATACCGCCCCGGGCCATCGCCTCGCAGGTGTCGCGGGCCATCTGCAGGGCGCCCTCGGCACCGGTACGGGCGTGGTGGCGCAGCAGGAACTCCAGCACCATCGACGGCGGGAACTTCGGCGCCCCGCCGAAGCCGCCGCGCCGCGCGTCGTACTCCCGGGTGAGCCCCAGCAGCGCCGCGCCCAACTCCCGCTCACCGACCGCCCGGCCGCCGCCGCCCTGGCCGAACGCCTCGGCCCGTTCGGAGAGTTCGCGAACGATCCGGGCAGCCACCTCGCCCACCTCCTCGCGCCGGTCCCGCCACGCCGCCACCACCCCGCGCAGCACGTCCATGAACCCGGGCAGCCCCTCCCGCCCGGCCGGCGGGAAGTACGTGCCGAAGTAGAACGGCTCCCGCCCGGGGGTGAGGAAGACCGTCATCGGCCAGCCGCCCTGACCCGTGGCCGCCTGCACGGCCTCCATGTACACGGCATCGACGTCCGGCCGCTCCTCGCGATCCACCTTCACGGCGACGAAGTGCTCGTTGAGGTACGCCGCGGTGTCCTCGTCCTCGAACGACTCGTGGGCCATCACGTGGCACCAGTGATCATCGGGCTAAGTGGCACGACGAATACCCGATCGAGAGAAGGATCGGAACGTCGCGCCGCTTGGCCTCTTGCATCGCCTCCTCTCCCCACGGAAACCAGTCAACGGGGTTACTGGCGTGCTGAAGGAGATACGGCGACTGGGCGTGCACCAGTCGATTCATGGTCTCACTGTCCCACATGCTGGCGGCCGATTCAGCCGGGCGCCACGGTCGCCTCCTCGGCGACGTCGGCCGACACATACGTCATGATGCTCCTGCACACGACTTCCGTCCAACACCACCAAACAGGCGGATGACCAGGCATTCTGACGGATGACTCACCTTCCTCACTCCTCTGTCATCCGGAGAGGTCGCCTGGGGCTCACGTCGACATTCAGCGAACGCGACCGCCGGGATCTCCCAGGGCATCGGTAGGCGTGTCGGCGGCCCCTGGACCTGCACGCGGTCCTGAACCGCTGCGGGCGGAAGGGGATGACGCACGTGGTCCTGGACGGCACCCTTATCCGCTACAACCGCCTGGCGGGCGTCCGGGACAACGGCAACGACTGGTGGTTCAGCCAGAAACGCAAGGCGTGCGGCGGCAACGTGCATTTCCTGTCTCAGCAGCACGCTCGCCATCGCGCGCGTCCAACTGATCACCAGCCCGCCGTCCGGCTCGACGGTCGCCACCTGCCCACCAGCTGTATCGGCGAGCATTGAAGCTGGATATTCGCCTCCATCGCGCCCGCGACGCACCTCCTGCGAGAACGACCCCATAATCCGCGCAGGCCGCCTCCCATGCATCATGGCCCGGCACAGCCTCGCCATCGGCAGCCACCGCCAGACGGTGCCATCGGCATTGCTGCTGCCCCTGGCCTCATACCCATGACTCCTCAGCCCTGACCGCGCCGAATGAATCCGGAGGGACCGCGATCAAGCATCGGACCTGCCGACGCACCGCAAGTGTGTCGCGCGGGAGGGATGTCTACTCCTTCGACTGCCGCCACTGATCCGTGCGGTGCGAGATCCTCCCATCGATCAACAAAAGTCTTTTCTTGATCGATAAAAGTCACCGGTCGAGCAGGCTGCTCCAGTAAAACAAATGAGTCGGTCGACTTTGGATGATTTTGATCACCGCAAGGCAAGGTGGCTGCGTCTTAAGTGATGATGAGGGTCATGACCGTTACCCAGCGATCCACCTCCCCAGAGCTTCCTCTTTCGTCAAGCGTCATGAACATCTCCCCGGGCGTCGCCGCCGAGATGCTCACTCGCAACCACGAGAACCGCCCGCTCGACAGGGGGCGGGTGGCGCACCTTCGAGATGCGATCCGGAGGGGGGAGTGGCTCATCAGCCATCAAGGGATCGCATTTGCGGGCTCATGGGTTGACAGTCGCCTGCTGGATGGACAGCATCGCCTCGAAGCCATCCGTCAGTCGGGTCAAATAGTGCCCGTACTAGTATTCGAGAACGTTCCCTCCGAGGCGTTCTCGGTGATGGATACGGGACGGTCCCGTACGGCCTCGACTGTCCTGGCTATGCAGGGCGAGCATGACGCATCCCTGCTGGCCGCTGCGATCCGGCACGTACACCTCTTCAAGACCATGCCTGACGCTGAGTGGAAGGGACACTCTTCTCGACTCACCAACGCTCAGGTACTCACCTTCTTGGAGGCAAACCGGAAGGAAGTGGTCGAGGCGTGTGGGGTGGCCCGGCTCATGAGCAAGGAGCGCCTCATTATTCCCACTGCCGCAGCAGTGGGTTACTACAGCACGCGCGAGGCGTCTCCGGGAGTGGACCAGGAGTCATGGGTTCAGGGCGTCACAACGGGAGCTGATCTCTCTCCTGGGGATCCCCGGCTTGCCCTCCGAAATGCTCTCATCTCACTGGGTACAGGTAGCAGCGGACGCCGTCGAAGTGATTCACGAGGACAACTGGGTCTCTACTTGAAGGCGTGGAATGCCTGGGTTCTTCAGAAACCTGTGAGGCAGCTCCGTTTCCAGCACGGAGAAAAAATGCCTAAGCCTGTACACGTGCTCCCCGGAGGGCTCCCGGCCACTCGCGCGGAGTGACTGAATTTGGAGCGTCAAGGGCAGAGCGGGAGTCTGTTGCTTTGGGGTCGAGGAGGTTGTAGATCCGCCACGCGCCGCTCGCTTCGGCTTCAAGCGATGGCCGCGATGTCTCCGTCATCGAAATAGATGGCCTGGTGTAGACGACCCCCCAGCGCCACCGCGTACCGGGCAAGTACGTCCTGGCTGGAGGCATGGCCCCGCTCGATCTGCGACACGCGCCCCTTGCTGACTCCCATCCGATCGGCCACCTGTTGCTGTGTCAGCCCCCTGGCTCTCCGCAGCTCTGCCAGGCGGCGTCCGATGACCTCCGCAAGCAGGCTCTCCCTGCCGGCCCGCACGGCGTCCTCGCCGCCCGCGCGGGCAACATGCTCAGCACGAATGTCCTGCCACCGAGTGTAGCCGCTCATGATCATCCTCCCTCTTCCTGGGTGCGTCCTTCACGTACAGCTCATAGCGTTGCTCGGCCAGAGGAACCGCCTCTCGGTACCACTCGTTCCACTGTCCCGATTTGTCTCCCGCTACCAGTAGGATGCTGGAGCGCCACGGGTCGAAGGCGAACAGGATCCGCACCGTGCCGGGGCGCAACTCTTTGAGGTTCGCCATCGACGAACCGTGAATGGTATCCACCAGCGGACGCCCCAGCCCGGGGCCTCCCGCCGCCAGCGCATCCAACGCCTGCACGACCCGAGCATGTGCCTGGCCGTCGAGGTCGCCGATCCAGTCGCGCACCTCGTCGACAAGGAAGATCTCCCACTCACCGCTCACAAAAAAAGTATAGCGAAGGCTATACTTGGAACGAAGATGCTTGCCCTTCAGGCCCTAACAATGCCGTTCAACAGCGCAACGCGGTTCAGCGCTACTACGTCTGCGAGTCTGCTGGCGCCAGCGGTGCGCCGCCGGTCACTCGACAGCAAAACGGTGGGCGCGTCCCGTCGCCGTGCCTCTTCGAAAGCCTCCGCGCTCCAGGGCCACCGGTCGACGGGCTTGTCGGCATGCGGCGAGGCCACGTCGGCCGACCGGTTGATGTTCATGCGAGCCGGCCTCTCGCAAGCCCCCAGCTGACCGGCGAAGCCCGCACGGCCCCGCCTCGCCTGGCCGGACAGCTCGTGTGCGCCATCGGGTGACGGACGGTGCCTTCCCCTTCATAGCACCTCACCGAGAATGTTCGCTCTGGAGGCGCGGCCGCCTGCGGCGGTGTTTGCGGCGAGCTGAACAGCAGGCTCGGCGCAGCAGCGCCGGAGCTGCCGAGGCTCCTCGAAGGAGCGACCGTGACCGCCGAGATGGTGGCGCCCGCGTGGATGCACACGCAGATCAGCGCGGAACAGTACGACTCCTGGTCCGAGGAGCAGTGCGCCGGCATCGAGATCGTGGACGGGATGGTCGTCGTGAGCCCGAGCGCCTCCACGCGGGGCAACCGGCTGGCTCGACTCCTGGCCAATGCCCTTGACGCAGCCGCAGGCCCGGACTGGAACGCCGACACGGACTTCGATGTCCGCTTGCAGGATGTGCCGCTCACCAACCGCCGTCCGGACGTCACCGTCTACCGGGCGGAGACCATCGACCTCACGCCCACCCGCCCCGAGCACGTGCTCCTGGTCGTCGAGGTCGTGTCCCCAGGGTCAGAAACCACAGACCGGATCGTGAAGGTGGACCAGTACGCCAAGGCCAGCATCCCCTTCTACTGGCGCATCGAGCAGGCCGCCACTGGCGTTCCGATCGTGTACACCTACGTCCTCGACCCCGCCAACAAGTCCTACCAGGACGGCGAGATGTTCACCGGCGTGATCACGGCTGCCGCGCCCTTCTCCGTCACCGTGGACCTGGGAGCCGGCTGACAGCCGTATCCGCGGAGGCGGCCTCACCAGGAGCCGGCCCGGGGTACGGCCGGGGCGCGCGCACCCGGCCCCGTACCGCGTCGGGCCGGGGTGCGCGCCACGGAGTGCCGCCCCGGGCGGCTCGGGGGACGGGTTGGCGGCGGGTGGCTGTCAGGCGTTGAGGAACCGCTGGAACTGGGCCTCGAACTCCCTCGGGTCCTTGCTCAGCGACGCCTTGACCATCTCGGTGAACTCGTCGGCGACGACCTCGAACACCTCGGCCTCGACGCCGTCGAGGGTGAGGCGGGCGACGTCGGACGGGTCCATCTTGGCTACGTCGTAGCCCTTCATCATGTCGGTGTCGGCCGCGCCGAGGTGTACCGAGGTGACCTGGGTGCCCTGTCCGGCCAGCTCCTGGCGCAGGGCGTTGCCCATGCTCCAGAGGGCGGACTTGGAGACCGCGTACGCGCTGCTGCCGGGGAAGACGAACCAGGACGCGGAGGAGGCGATGTTCACGACGGCGCCGCCGCCGTTCCGCGCCAGGACCGGAGCGAAGGCGCGGGTCACGGAGAGCGTTCCCCAGAAGTTGACGTCCAGTGTGGCGCGGACGGCGTCGAGGTCGCCGAGCAGGGGGCCGCCCCCGATGCCGGCGTTGTTGACGAGCAGGTCGACGTCGCCGGCGGCCTCCGCGGCGGCTGCGACGGCATTGGGGTCCGTGATGTCGAGAGCGAGGGTCTCCACGCCGTCCAGGTCGATGGACTCGGGGCGGCGGGCGGTCGCGTAGACCTTCGCGCCCCGCTCCACGAGCTGGGCGGCGAGATGACGGCCGATGCCGCGGTTGGCTCCGGTGACGAGTGCTGTGGCTCCGCTGATCTTCATACGAGTACGCTAAAACCTCACGTCGGCGTGAGGTTCAAGTCCGGACCAGCTGAACCGCCCCAGGAGGCAGGATGCGTATCGGGAAGGTCGCGGAGCGTGCGGGGGTCAGCGTCCGCGCGCTGCGCTACTACGAGGAGCAGGGCCTCCTCGTCGCCGACCGCAGCGCGGGAGACCAGCGGCAGTACGCCGAGTCGGACGTCGAGCGGGTGAGGTTCATCCAGCTCCTGTACGCGGCCGGACTGCCCAGCAGGGCGATCCTGGAGATCCTGCCGTTCATGGACACCCTGGTCGCGACCCCGGAGATGGCCCGACGGCTCACCGAGGAGCGGGACCGCATCCAGGCGCGGATCGAGGGCCTGGCCGAGGCGCGTGGACGGCTGGACGAGCTGATCGGGCTCGCCGCCGTGTACACGGAGTCCTCGCCGGCGCGTTGCGAGTCGCCGGTGCGGGCCGACGCCGAGGTGCCGGCGCCGGCGCCGGCTGCCCGAGCGGTTCGCCCGGTGCTTCCGATGCTCGGGGCCTGAGCCTGAGCCTGAGCCTGAGTCGGGTCCGGGTCCGGGTCCGGGCCTGAGCCGGGTCCGGGCCCGGGGGTGAGCCGGGTGCGGGCGCCCGCTCAGTTGTGGGAGTAGGCCACCAGCGAGATGCCGACGTAGTGGACGACGAACGCGGCCAGGGTGAACGAGTGGAAGACCTCGTGGAAGCCGAACCAGCGCGGCGACGGGTTGGGCCGCTTGAAGCCGTAGACGGCCGCGCCGGTGCTGTAGAGGATGCCGCCGACGATCACGCAGACCATCACCGCGACGCCGCCGGTGCGCAGGAAGTCCGGCATGAAGAAGACCGCGACCCAGCCCAGCGCGATGTAGCAGGGCGTGTAGAGCCAGCGCGGGGCGCCCACCCAGAACACCCGGAAGGCGATGCCGGCCAGCGCGCCGGCCCACACGAGCCACAGCAGCAGCTCGGAGGTGCCGCCCGGTAGCAGCAGGATCGTCAGTGGTGTGTAGGTACCGGCGATGATCAGGAAGATGTTGGCGTGGTCCAGCCGCCGCAGGATTCCGGCGCCCCGGGGGCCCCAGTTGCCGCGGTGGTAGAGGGCGCTGACGCCGAACAGGGCGCACGCGGTCACGGTGAAGATCGCGCAGGCGATCCGGCCGCGGGTGCTCTGGGCGAACGCGGTCAGGGCCACCCCGCCGATCAGCACGGCCGGGAACATCCCAGCGTGGATCCAGCCCCTGAGCTTGGGCTTCAGCAGGCTGGGCAGATCGGTGGACGCGCCTGCCCGGGCTGCGGCCTGGGCCGTGGCCTGCGTGGCGGGTGGGCCGTCCGCCTTGACGGGCGGGACGGCGGGGACGGCGTCGTCGGTGTGGTCCGCGGCGGTCATGGCGACAATGCTACCTACGCAGCCGTAAGTTACCCATAAGTAGTAATACCGTCGGGTGAGTGGCGCTGGTCACGTCGGCGTGGCGCGGGCTCTCCGCCCTCGCCCGCCCGGTGCGGGCGGCGCCGGGTGCGCGAGGCGCTCTGGATAAATGATCCGAGGGTGGGCACACTCATATGAGTGCGGCTGGTACCGGATGAGCGGGCTCGGGCAGGAGCCCCGACGCGTCCGGGCCGCAGCCCCCAAGGGGCCGAACCTCACAACCCTCACAGTGACGCCGGTCTTGTGCGGACCCGGCGGGACGGAGAGAACGTGGCGAACGTCATCGCGGCTCCCACGCCTCGGCAGAAAGCCCCGACCAACCACCAGGAACTGATCGACTGGGTCGGCGCGGTCGCCGACCTCACACGGCCCGACGCGGTGGTGTGGTGCGACGGCTCGGAGGAGGAGTACCGCCGCCTGTGCGACGGCCTCGTCGAGCAGGGCACCTTCACCCGCCTCGACCCGGCCCTGCGCCCCGACTCCTTCCACGCCGCCTCGGACCCCGGCGACGTGGCCCGGGTGGAGGACCGGACGTTCATCTGCTCCCGCCGCGAGGAGGACGCCGGGCCCACCAACCACTGGACGGACCCGGCCGAGATGCGCGCGGTCCTCACCGGACAGGACGGCGAGGGCGGCCTCTTCCGCGGCTCCATGCGCGGTCGCACCCTGTACGTCGTGCCGTTCTGCATGGGCCCGATCGGCTCCGAGCTCTCGGCCATGGGGGTGGAGCTGACCGACTCCGCCTACGTCGCGGTGTCCATGCGCACCATGACCCGGATGGGCCGCGAGGTCCTCGACGCGCTCGGTGACGACGGCGCCTTCGTCAAGGCCGTGCACTCCGTGGGCGCCCCGCTCGCGCCCGGCCAGGCCGACGTGCCCTGGCCGTGCAACACCACCAAGTACATCTCGCACTTCCCCGAGGACCGCGAGATCTGGTCCTACGGCTCCGGGTACGGCGGCAACGCCCTGCTCGGCAAGAAGTGCTACGCGCTGCGCATCGCCTCGGTGATGGCCCGCGACGAGGGCTGGCTCGCCGAGCACATGCTCGTCCTCAAGCTCACCCCGCCCAGCGGCGAGGCCGTCTACCTCGCCGCCGCCTTCCCGTCCGCCTGCGGCAAGACCAACCTCGCGATGCTGGAGCCGACCATCTCCGGCTGGTCGGTGGAGACCGTGGGCGACGACATCGCCTGGATGCGGTTCGGCGAGGACGGCCGGCTGTACGCGATCAACCCCGAGGCGGGCTTCTTCGGCGTCGCCCCCGGCACCGGCGAGCACACCAACGCCAACGCGATGAGGACCCTCCACGGCAACGCCGTCTTCACCAACGTCGCCCGTACCGACGACGGCGACGTGTGGTGGGAGGGCATGACGCAGGAGCCGCCCGCCCACCTCACCGACTGGCGCGGCCAGGACTGGACGCCGGCCGCCGGCACCCCCGCCGCCCACCCCAACGCCCGCTTCACCGTGCCCGCCGCCCAGTGCCCGGTCATCGCGCCCGAGTGGGAGGACCCGCGCGGGGTGCCGATCTCGGCGATCCTCTTCGGCGGGCGCCGCGCCTCCGCCGTCCCCCTGGTCACCGAGGCGTTCGACTGGCAGCACGGGGTGTTCCTCGGCGCCAACATCGCCAGCGAGAAGACCGCCGCGGCCGAGGGCAGGGTGGGCGAGCTGCGCCGCGACCCGTTCGCCATGCTGCCGTTCTGCGGCTACAACATGGGCGACTACTTCGCCCACTGGCTGCGGATGGGCCGCGAGCACGACCCGGCGGGGCTGCCGGCCGTCTACTACGTCAACTGGTTCCGCAAGGACGCCGGCGGACGGTTCGTGTGGCCCGGGTTCGGCGAGAACGGCCGGGTGCTGAAGTGGATCGCGCAGCGGCTGCGCGGTGAGGCGGAGGGTGTGCGCACCCCCATCGGCGTGCTGCCGGCCCCGGGCGCCCTCGACACCGACGGGCTCGACCTCGCCCCGGGCGCCCTCGACCTGCTGCTCGGCGTCGACCGCGAGGTCTGGCGCGAGGAGGCCGCGCTGATCCCGCCGCACCTGGCGACCTTCGGCAGCCACACCCCGCCGGAGCTGTGGCGGGAGTACGAGGCCCTGGTCGAGCGGCTCGGCTGACCCCGGCGGCGCCCCCGCCTTCCCGGGCAGGGGCGCCGTGGCGAGCGGGGACGGCCTCGCGAGTGGAGACGCCCTCGCGAGCGGGGCCGTCGAGCCGACGCGGGGTCACGGCCGGGGGTACGTCAGGGCTGGGAGTAGCCGTCCAGGAAGCGGCCGATCCGCCCCACCGCGTCCCGCAGGTCCTCCGCGCGCGGCAGCGTGACGATCCGGAAGTGGTCCGGCTCCATCCAGTTGAACCCGGTGCCGTGCACGATCATGATCTTCTCGGCCCGCAGCAGGTCGAGCACCATCTGCCGGTCGTCCTTGATCTTGTACACCTGCGGGTCCAGCCGCGGGAACGCGTACAGCGCGCCCTTCGGCTTCACGCAGGTGATGCCGGGGATCTCCAGCAGCGCCTCGTACGCGGCGTCGCGCTGGGCCCGCAGCCGGCCGCCGGGCAGCACCAGCGAGTTGATCGACTGGTGGCCGCCGAGCGCGGTGGCGATGGCGTGCTGGCCCGGCATGTTGGCGCACAGCCGCATGTTCGCCAGGATCGTCAGACCCTCTATGTAGCTGGTGGCGTTCTGCTTGGGCCCGCACACCGCCAGCCAGCCGCTGCGGTAGCCGGCCACCCGGTACGCCTTCGACAGGCCGTTGAAGGTGAGCGTCAGCAGGTCCGGGGCGATGGCGGCGGTGGGGGTGTGGGTGGCGCCGTCGTAGAGGATCTTGTCGTAGATCTCGTCCGAGCAGAGCACCAGCCCGTGGCGGCGGGCGATGTCCGTCAGGCCGCGCAGCAGCTCGTCGTCGTAGACCGCGCCGGTGGGGTTGTTCGGGTTGATCAGGACCAGGGCCTTCGTCCGGTCGGTGACCTTGCGCTCGATGTCGGCCAGGTCCGGCATCCAGTCGGACTGCTCGTCGCACCGGTAGTGCACGGCCGTGCCGCCGGCCAGCGAGACCGACGCCGTCCACAGCGGGTAGTCCGGCGCCGGGACCAGCACCTCGTCGCCGTCGTCCAGCAGCGCCTGCATGGACATCTGGATGAGCTCCGAGACGCCGTTGCCGAGGTAGATGTCGTCGACGCCGAGGGTGATCCCCTTGGTCTGGTAGTGCTGCATCACCGCCCGGCGGCCCGACAGCAGGCCCTTGGCGTCCCCGTAGCCGTGCGCGTCGCCCAGGGTGCGCAGCATGTCCTCAAGGATCTCCGGCGGGCACTCGAAACCGAAGGGCGCCGGGTTGCCGGTGTTGAGCTTGAGGACGCGGTGGCCGGCCGCCTCCAGCCGCATCGCCTCCTCAAGAACCGGACCCCGGATCTCGTAACAGACATTGGAGAGCTTCGTCGACTGGATCACCTGCATGCGGGTCACGATACGGGGGGGTTGGAGTGGCCGCGCGGTGTTTTCCGCCACGTCGTACCGGGTGCGGCCGCCTCACGCGGCCCTCCCGCGGCTCCCCCGCGGGCCTCGGACGGCCTTCTCGCGGTTGTGGCACGGCGGTTGAGCGGGATTGCCGTGCGCGTGCCGCGGATTCGGCCGAGTGGGGGTCCCGCGGCCGTCCCGGCTGGAAGACTCGGACCATGGCGACCCCGTCGTACACGGCGCGGCGGCAGCCGCCCGGCGCGCTCCCGCCCACCGCCCGCCCGACCGGGCGCACCCCGGGCGCGCTGCTCAGCGACGAACCCGCCGCGACCGAGGACGACGACCTCCTCGGCGCCTGGGACGCCGCCGGGCGGCTGGCCGCCCTGCTGCTGGAGTCGCGCGGCTCCACCCCCTTCACGCTCGCGGTCGACGCCGGCTGGGGGATGGGCAAGTCCACCCTGATGCGGCTGGTCGAGCGCCGGCTGGAGGAGGCCCCGGGCGTCCACACCGTCTGGTACAACGCCTGGAGCTCCAGCGGCGCCGACGCCCTGGAGGGGCTGATCAAGTCGGTGCTCGCCCGGCTCGACCGCAACGTGCTGCGCAGGGCGCTGCGCCGGGCCCGCGCGGCCTCACCGGCCGCCCGCCAGGCCGTCCGGGTGCTGAGCCTGCTGGCGGCCGGCCCGCTCGGGGTCGCCGGGCTGGTGGACCAGCTGTGGAAGAGCCTGTCCGTGGACCCGGCCACCCGCAACGGGATGCGCGACGCGCTGCGGGTCCTCGTCGCCGAGTGGGCCGACGCGGCGCCCCCCGGCGCGCCCGGCCGGCTCCTCGTGGTCTTCGTCGACGACCTCGACCGCTGCTCCCAGCAGACGGTGCTGGCGCTGTGCGAGGCACTGAAGGTCTACCTCGACGTCCCCGGGCTCGCCTTCGTCGTCGGCTGCGACGCCGCCGCGCTCGACACCGACGGCATGCTGCGCGGCCTCGACCCGGCCGGCGCGGCCTTCATGGAGAAGATCCTCCAGACCAGCTACCGCATCCCCGTCGCCGGCCGGGACCGGATCCACCGCTACGTACTGGCCTGCGCCGAACGGGCCGGGCTGGAGCTGATGCTGGACGAGCCGCTGGTGGAGCTCCTGGCCTACCGCGCGTCCCGGAACCCGCGCCGGGTCAAGCGCCTGGTCAACGGGCTGCTGCTGGAGGCGCGGCTGAACCCGGTGTGGCGGAACGTCGGCCTGGACGCGGCGGTCCTCACCCTGCTGCTGCGCTTCCTCTACTCCGACTTCCACCGGCTGATGACCACCCCTGGCTGGGTGGGGCCCTGGTCGGACGCGGTGCGGGAGTTCCAGGAGTACACCGCGGTGCTGCCGTACCTCGCCTCCGCCGACGTCTGGGAACCCGCCACCGTCGAACTGGTCGCCCGTTTCGCGCGGCGCTACGCGGTGCCGCCGCCGGCCACCGCCGCGCCCGGCCCGGCCCGCCACGCCACCCTGGACGCCCTGGAGGACCAGCTCCCCGCGGGCTTCCCGGCGCTCGCCCGCGACCCCGCCTTCACGACGCTGCTGGGCGAGTTGATCCGCCGGCCGGACGCCGCGCGGGTGCTGCGGCTGCTGCGTGAGGGCCCCGAGCCGGACCCCGGACGGTCCGCCGCGACCACCCGGCCGGGGTACCAGGACGTGCTCGGGCACCCGTCGGACCACGGCTTCCCGCCCGTCGGCCCGGCCTTCGGGTACCCGCAGTCGGGGCACGGTGGCGGGGCGGGGCCGGACGGCCTGCCCCAGCCGGCCGGCTACCAGGGCCCGGCGTGGCCGTCGGGGGTGCGCGGCGGCGTCGGCCCCGCCCCGTCGGCGGCCCGGGCGGCCGGAGCGGGCCCGGGTGGCCGGAGCAGGAGCGGGAGTGGGAGGCCGTGGCGGAGGCGGGCCGGGAGCCGGGGGCATCCGTCGGGTCCGGGGCCGGGCCCTCGGTCAGCCCGGCGCTCGACCCGGACGACCCCGACACCTACCCGGCGGGCGCCCCCGACTGGTACGCACAGCCCACGCCCTACCCGCTCCGGCGCTCCGGCTTCCGCGAGGCCGCCGCGGGCGCTCCCGGCGGCCAGGCCGGGCAGCCGCGTCCGACGGTGCTGGTGGCCGGGTTCGACAGCGTGGAGGCCCCGCGGCTGGCCTCCGAGCTGCGCCGCGGCGGCGTCGAGGCGCGCTATGCCTACAACGACTGGGTCTGGCGCACCGCGCTGGCCGCCGCCCCCTCCGCGGTGCTGTGCCACAGCGGCGGCTTCGGCCGGCCCGACGGCTTCGCCCTGGTCCGGGCCGCCCGGGAGGGCGGCTACACGGGCCCCGCCGCCCTCTACACCCCCCGGCTCACGCCCAGCGCCCTGCGCGAGGCGGAGCGGCTGCGGGACGTGGAGATCCATGACGACGCGGGCGCCGCTGCGGCCGCCCTCGTCCAGCGGCTGACGCCGGCCGCCCCCGGCGGGCCGACCACCGGCGGGACGGGCGGCAGTGGCGGGGACGGGGGCAGCGGCGGCTACGGCCCCCGCCTCAACCTGCCGCCCGGCGGCGGGCCGGGACTGGCAGGGCCGGGGTCCGGTCTGCCGCCGGACGCGCCGGGCTCCGCCTGACCGACCGCCCGGCCAGTTCCCCGGTGCGCCGCCCGCCGTCCATCGCGAACCGGCCGTCCACCAGCACGTACGGGATGCCCTCGGGCGGCGCGGCGGGACGGTCGAAGGTGGCGCCGGCCGCCACCGTGAGCGGGTCGAAGAGCACCAGGTCGGCGCGGTGCCCGGCGCGCACCAGGCCCCGGTCGGGCAGCCGCAGCCGGGCCGCCGGCCGTCCGGAGAGGTGCGCCACGCACTCCTCCAGCGTCAGCACCCCCAACTCCCGCACGTACCGCCCGAGGTAGTGCGGGAAGGTTCCGTACGCGCGCGGGTGCGGCTTGGCTCCGGACAGGATGCCGTCGGAGCCGCCGGTGTGGGCCGGGTGGCGCATGATCGCGCGGACGTTCTCCTCGTCACCGACGTGCTGGAGGACGGTGCTGCCCAGCCGGTCGGCCAGCAGCAGCCGGCGGGCGGCGGCCCAGCCGTCCAGCCGGGTGCCGACGTACGCCGACAGCGCCGGGTCGGCCACCCCGGACACCTCGACGGCCGACCAGTCCGCCGGCACCCCGTGGCAGCCGTCGGAGCCCGCCTCCATCGCGCGGCGCACCGTGTCGGCGGTGGCGTCGTCCCGCAGCCGCTCCAGGGTCGCCGCGGGTCCGCCCTCGGAGGCCCAACTCGGCAGCAGCGCGGCCAGCGTGGTGCAGCCGGGGGTGTACGGGTAGGTGTCCAGGGTGATGTCGGCGCCGGCGGCGAGCGCCCCGTCCAGCAGGTCCAGCAGCTCGGCGGCCCGGCCCCGGTTGACGGGGAAGTTCATCGTGGCGTGCGCCAGGTGCAGCGCGCACCCGCTCCGCCCGGCCAGCTCCACCACCTCCGCGTACGCCGCCAGCGCGCCCGCGCCGTAGGAGCGGTGGTGCGGGCAGAAGTAGCCGTCGTACGCGGCCACCACCTCGCACAGGGCGGCCAGTTCCTCACCGGAGGCGTACATGCCCGGTGTGTACGTCAGTCCCGCGGACATCCCGACCGCGCCCTCGGCCAGGCCCTGGGCCACCAGCTCGCGCATCCGGTCCAGTTCGCGCGGGGTCGGCGGCCGGTCCGCCCAGCCCAGCACCATCGCCCGGACGGTGCCCTGCGGGACGAGGTAGGCGGCGTTCACCGCGACGCCCTCGTCGAGCCGGTCCAGGTACGCGCCGACCGTGCGCCAGGTGAAGCCGGCGTCGTCGCCCGGCCCGTTCCAGCCGGCGAGCTGGGCGCGCAGCTGCGGCAGCACGGTGCCGTCCACCGGCGCGTACGACAACCCGTCCTGGCCCAGCACCTCCAGGGTGACGCCCTGGGCCACCTTCGCCTCGTGGCCCGGGTCGGCGAGCAGGGCCAGGTCGCTGTGGGCATGCATGTCGACGAAGCCGGGCGCGAGCACCAGCCCGTCGGCGTCCAGCACCCGGCGCCCGCCCGGCCGCCGCCCCGGCCGGGCCGTACCACCTCGGCGATCCGCCCGCCGTCCACCGCCACGTCGGCGCGGAAGGCGGGCGCGCCGCTGCCGTCGGCCACCAGGGCCCCGCGGAGCACCAGATCCATGGACACCCATCCAACCGCGACGACGGGGCTTGGTCCATACCAAGCCGGAGGGGGGTGGGGCCGTCGGCTCAGAAGAACGTGCGGACCAGCGAGGTGACCGTGCCGTCCTCCCGGGCCACCGGGATCAGCGGCCACTTGTCGAACGTCGTGCACGGGTGGGAAAGCCCCAGCGCCACCCAGTCGCCGACCTCCAGGCCGTCCTCCGGCGGCACCCGCAGCCACAGGTGCTGGTCCGAGAGCTTCGCCGTCTCCAGCCCGGCCGGCGCCTCCCGTACCGTGCCGTCCCGCTCGGAGCGCACCAGCACCGGGCGAGGCAGGCCCAGGTCGAACGGGGCGTCGCGCTTGCCGGCGTTGAGGAACGCCTGGTCCGGGGCGGGCCGCGAGACCACCTGCGCCCACAGCCGGAACGCCGGGTGCAGCGCCCCCTCCCGCGGCACCCGGTTGAAGGGGGTGAGCCGCCGGTAGTGGTCGTCGTCGTGGGTGACGTACGCGCCCGAACGCAGCAGCGGCAGCAGCGGGCGGGACAGCGCCGGCGCGGCGCCGAAGACCTCGGCGACCTGGTCGAACCACGCCGAGCCGCCGGCGCTCACCACGATCCGCTCGGCGTCGTCGAAGTGCCCGGCGGCGTCCAACGACTGTGCCAGTAGCAGCAGTTCGCGCAGGTAGCCGGCGACCCGGGCCGGGTCCGGCTGCGGCACCTCGCCCTCGTAGCCGGCCACGCCGACCAGCCGCAGCGTGCCGGTGCGGCGCACCGCCGCGGCCACCTCCTCGGCCTCGGCGGCCGTGCGCACCCCGGTGCGCGCGCCCGGTCCGGCGCCCAGCTCCACCACCACGTCCAGGCGTCGGCGGGTGCCGGCGGCGCGCAGGGCGGCGTCCATCAGCTCCGCGCCGCGTGCCGAGTCGACGTACACGACGAGTTCGAAGTCCGGGTCGGCGTCCAGCTCGGAGCCCAGCCAGCGCAGCGCCGCCGGGTCCACCACCTCGTTGGCCAGGAACACCCGCGGCACCCCGAACGCCCGTGCCACCCGCACCTGATGGGGTACGGCCAGGGTGATCCCCCAAGCCCCGTGGGCGAGTTGCCGGGCGAACAGCGCCGGAGCCATCGAGGTCTTGCCGTGCGGCGCGAACCGCAGCCCGTGGTCGGCCGTGTAGCGCTCCAGCAGCACCAGGTTGTGCTCCAGCGCCTCCTCGGACAGGGCCAGCACGGGGGTGGTGAAGCCTCCGGTGAACAGGTTCCGCCGCTGGGCGGCGAGTTCGCCGGCGGTCAGGCCGTCGGCGTCCGGCGGAGTGCCCTTGAAACGGTGGTCGATCCGCTCCGCGTCCAGCTCCGCCACCCGCTCTTCGACGGTCCCTCGGCTGCCCATGCGGCCCTCCCGGTCCCCGGCCCCCGCGCGTCGTTGCGCGCTGTGCAACGGCCGTTGCGTATGCTGACGACTGCTGTCTAACATCCAGGTCGGCGCGGGGTCAAAGGTTCCCTCCGCCGGGCCGTTCCTCCCGATATCCCGATCCACCGATCCCTCGACGTCCCGACACCTCGGCGGCTCGACACCCCGGCGGTCCGCCTCGGCCCAGGCCCGCCTACCCGGCCGGGAGGGCGCACACGCCCACGGGCGCGGCCCTGGCCGGCGGCGGCACCGGCGGCCCGGTAGCCCCCGGCGCACCACCCGAACAGCGCCCGCACCCGCTCCACCCCGGTCCGGTTCCGTCTCCGTCCCGCCGTCGTCCCACCGCTGATGCCGTTGACGTTCCTTTGTCCCGTCGTTCCGCCGACCCCAGGGGAGTACGAGCCACGTGACCACCGTGACCCGTCCGTCCGGTCCGTCCGAGCCTTCGGGGGTGCCCGATCAGCGGCCGGGCGGCGGCGTCTCCGGAGAAGCGGCCCCGGCGGGTCCGGTGGGACCGGCGGCCCCGGTTGACGTGGTCTGCCTGGGCGAGACCATGGTCGCGTTCGTGCCCTCGCGGCCCGGCCCGCTCGCCGAAGTGCCGTCCTTCCACCGCGCGGTGGGCGGTGCCGAGTCCAACGTGGCCTGCGCGCTGGCCCGTTCGGGACACAGCGCCCGCTGGATCAGCCGGGTCGGCGCCGACGGGTTCGGCGACCACGTGGTGGCGACCGTCGCCGCCGCCGGGGTGGACACCAGCGCCGTCCGGCGCGACCCGCACCGGCCGACCGGCGTCTACTTCCGCACGGCGGGGGAGCGGGCCGCCACCCTGGACGCGGGCAGGCGGGCCGGGGCCGCCGGGGAGGTCGTCTACTACCGGGCGGGCTCGGCGGCGTCGGCGATGTCCCCGGAGCTGGTCCCGCGCTCCGCCGCCTGGTCCGGCCGGGTGCTGCACCTGACCGGCATCACGGCGGCGCTCTCCCCGACCTGCCGCGAGCTGCTGCGCGAGCTGACCGGGCGCGCCCCCGGCCGCCCGCTGCTCTCCTTCGACCTCAACCACCGCCCCGCGCTCTGGCGCGGCCTGGACCCCTCCTGGACGGCCGACCTCGCGCGCGCCTGCGACCTGGTCTTCGTCGGTGAGGACGAGGCCCGCGCGGCCTGGGGGCTGCCCGACGCCGACGCGGTGCGGGCGGCGCTGCCCGAGCCGGCCGTACTGGTGGTGAAACAGGGGGAGGCGGGCGCCACCGTCTTCGCCTCGCCGCCGCCACCGACGACGCCGCCGACGCCGGGCCGGCCGGCGGGGGCGGCCGGCGCCGGTGCCGGGACGCGGCTGCACGTGCCCGCGCCCGCCGTCGAGGTGGTCGCGCACGTGGGCGCCGGGGACGGGTTCGCGGCCGGGTTCCTGTCCGCCACGCTGCGCGGCCTGCCGCTGCGGGACCGGCTGCGCCACGGGCACCTGATGGCCGCGGCCGCCCTCACCGTCCCCGGCGACCTCGCCGAGCCGCCGTCCCGCGCGCGCCTCGACGCCCTGGCCGCGCTGGACGACGCGTCATGGGCGGCGCTGCGGCTCGCCCCCGGCTGGACGGCCGCTGGCCTGACTCCCGGCACGGTTCCGGGTGCCGCCGGCACGGGCGCGGGCAGCGTCGCCGTGGCGGGCCCGGCCGCCGCCGACGGCCGGGACGGGGGCGCGGCGTGACCGGCCGGGGGAGGGGCCGATGAGCCAGACCGTGGACCGGGCGCTGCGTATCCTGCCGCTGCTCGCCGAGGGCCCGGCGGGCCTTGAGCAGGTCGCCGCGCGGCTGGAGGTGCACAAGTCGACCGCCCTGCGGTTGCTGCGCACCCTGCGCGAGCACGGCCTGGTCTACCGCCAGCAGGACCAGCGCTACCGGCTGGGCGCGCGGCTGTTCGCACTGGCCCAGCAGGCGGTGGAGGCGCTCGACATCCGGGAGACCGCCCGCCCGCACCTGCTCGACCTCAACGAGGAGACCGGCCACACCGTCCATCTGGCGGTGTACGAGCAGGGCGAGGTGGTGTACATCGACAAGGTCGACAGCCGCTACCCGGTCCGGATGTACTCCCGGATCGGCCGGCCGGTCGCCATCACGGTGGCCGCCGTGGCCAAGCTGCTGCTGGCCGACCTGCCCGAGCCGCAGCGGCGCGAGGCCGTCGCCCGCCTGGAGTACCCGCGCTACACCCCCCGCTCCACCCCGGACGCCGCCGCGTACCTCGCCGAGCTGGCCCGGGTGCGGGAACAGGGCTGGGCGGAGGACCGCGGCGGCCACGAGGAGTCGATCAACTGCGTGGCCGCGCCCGTCCGCGGGCCCGACGGCCGGGTCTGGGCCGCCCTGTCGCTCTCCGCGCCCGACGTGGTGGTCACGGCGGACGAGCTGTCGCGGCTGCGCCCCTTGGTCCAGCGCACGGCGGAGGCGGTCGGCCGTGAGCTGTGCGGGGCCGACCCGCGCCCGCCGCACCAGGCCGGCCCGCCGGGCCCGGCGTCGCCGCTGTCCCCCGTACCCGCACCGTCACGCGCCCTGCCGTCCGGCCGGTCCGCGGGCCTCGCGCCCCGGCCCCGCCGGGACGCCCGGCCGGCCCGGAACCTGCCCGCCGGTTCCCCCGCAGTACCGCACTCCACGAGCGAGGACCCCCCGTCATGAGCCACTTCCCCGAGCCCAACCCCGACCAGCTGCCCCACCTGCCCAAGACCGCGATCACGCCGTCCACCCACACCGTGCCGCCCGCGCGGTTCTCGCACGGGGTGCGCAAGGGGAACATCCTCCAGGTCGCCGGGCAGGTCGGCTTCGGGCCGGCGGTGGAGGGCCGGCCGCCGGCGCCGGTCGGGCCCACCCTGCGCGAGCAGACCCTCCAGACGCTGGAGAACGTCCGGGCCGTGCTGGAGGCCGGCGGCGCCACCTGGGAGGACGCGGTGATGATCCGCGCCTACCTCACCGACACCGGCCACTTCGCCGAGTTCAACGAGGTGTGGAACGGCTACTTCGCCGACCTCGTACAGCCCCCCGCCGCCCGCACCACCGTCTATGTCGGGCTCCCGCAGGGGCTGCTGGTGGAGATCGACGCGCTCGCCGTCCTCGGCTGACGGCCCGGAGCCCGCAGCCGCGGCGGACGGGGGCGGCGCCCGGACCGGCGCGCCGCCCCTCTCGCCCCGCGCTGCGGCGGGACCCCGCGACAGCCCCGCGGCGCGGGGCTGTTCAGCCGGTCACGACATCCCGTGGACGTGCGCTCCGACCGTGTTGGACCAGGTGTTGCCCGCCGCCGCGTCCCAGTTGGTGGACCAGGTCATCGCGCCGCGGATGGTCGGCCACTTCGCCGACGGGTGGAAGCTGCCGCAACCGGTGCCCTGCGCCAGGCAGTCCAGCGCGTTGTCGACCACGCTGGGCGAGACGTAGCCGGAGCCGGCCGCGCTGGTGGACGCCGGGGTGCCGATGCCGACCTGGCTCGGGTCGAGTCCGGCCTGGATCGCGGTGCACGCCAGCGTGGTGATGAAGTCGACCGTGCCCTGGCTGTACACGCCCCCGTCGCAGCCGTTCATCGAACCGCTGTTGTAGTACTGGGTGTTGACGACGGTGAGGATGTCCTTGATCTTCAGCGCGGTGGCCAGGTAGTCGCTGGAGGCCGAGAGCATGTCGATGGTCTGCGGGGCCATGGTGATGACCAGGCCCGATCCGGCCTTCGAGCTCAGGGAGCGCAGCGCCTGCGACATGTACGTCGGGTTGATGCCGTTCTCCAGGTCGATGTCGACGCCGTTGAACCCGTAGGTCTGCATCAGGCTGTAGACGCTGTTGGCGAAGTTCGTCGCCGAGGTGGAGTCGGTCACCGAGATGGTGCCGTTCTGGCCGCCGACGGAGATGACCACCTTCTTGCCGGCCGCCTGCTTGGCGGCGATGTCCGCCTTGAACTGGGCGTCGGTGTAGTTGAGCGCCGGGTCGAGGGAGAAGGTGACCGCGCCGGGCGTGGTGGTGGAGGTGGCGAAGGCGACCGCGATGATGTCGTACTGGTTCTGCACCTGGGCGATCGTCTGCTTCGTCGCGCCGTTGTCGAAGTCCTGCCAGTAGCCGGTGACCGCGTGCTTGGGCAGGCCGGTCGCGGGCGGCGTGACCGGGGTCGTCGGCGGCGTGGTGGGCGGGGTGGTCGGCGTGTGGTGGGGGCGTGGTCGGGGCGTCGTCGGCGGTGTCGTGGTGCCGCCGCTGCCGGCCGGGCCGCTGAGCACCACGTCGTCGGCGTCGTAGGCGGGTTGGGCGTACCAGCCGTGCAGGTAGACCGTCACCGAGTGGGTGCTCGCGCCGGTGGTGAAGGAGGTGCTGAGCTGGGTGTACGAGGAGGCGCTCGGCGTCCAGGTGGACGGGTCGGTGCCGCCGGTGCCGGAGGCGCCGAGGTAGACGTAGGCGCCCTCCACCCACGCGCTCAGCGAGTACTGCGAGTTGGGCTGCACGCTGACGGTCTGCGAGCACTGGGCGGTGTCCGCGTTGGACGGCGCCGCCTGGAGTGCGGCCGAGCCCGAGTGGACCGGGCTGGTGACGGTGGTCGCGCCGCCGGTACAGGTCCAGCCGGAGAGGCCGGACTCGAAGCCCGGGTTCGCGACGAGGTTGGTGGTGGCGGCGCTCGCCTGGGGGCCGGCGACCAGGGCCACGCAGGAGCCGACCACGGCCGCGGCGCTGAGTCCGGCCAGGGCGCGGCGCCTGACGCGGGACCGTGCGGCGGCGCGGCCCTCCGGGTGAGAGCGGGTTGTACGTTCCACGACTGCCTCCTGGGTGTGGGGAGTTGGGGGTGCGCGGGCGACTGCCGACAGGACGACGATGCGGGGGAGACGGGCGGCGCGAGAGGGGGAGTGGTGGGGCGGGCGGGCCGACCTGTCATGAACACATGCGGTAGGAGAAAGTTGGTCCAGACCAATGCGGTTGTCAAGACCTCTGGTGGACACCTGTCGTTCACCGATCCCGATGCGCGACTTTCGGCACCCGGACGGCCGCACGTCGATAAGCTGACGACCGCGTACGTCCACGCGGTCCGGACCGGCCCACCGGCCGCCGCACGCAGATGGGGAGGTGCCGCATGCCGGGCGTCATCACGGTCACCGCGGACGATCTCACGCTCTCGCTCGAGGATCATCTGGCGCGCACCTCCGCCGCGTTGGAGGCCAACGGCCACCTCGTGGTGCTCGCCCCCGCCGAGCCGGCCGACCCCGCGCGGCGGCGGACGCACACGGTGCGGGCGATGCTGGACGGCGACCGGATCGCCATCGTGCCGCTGGCCGTTCCGCCGCTGGCCCGCACCCTCCTCGGCGAGCAGCTGCGCCAGCTCGCGACCGCCGACCTCGGGCCCGGCGTGCTGGCCGGCGCCGCCCGGCTGCTGTCGTACTACCTCTACTCCGGTGCCCTGCTGGCCTCCGTCAGCAAGCTGGACCGGGTTCCGGTGAGCGTCGGCGCCCACGTCAAGTCCCTCGTCCCCGGGCGCCACTTCGCCGTGCTCGCACACCCCGAGCCGTACCTCGGCGAGGCCGACGAGCAGCACGTGCCGCCGGGCCCCGGCTACCACACCCAGCTCGCCGTGGCCGGCGACGCCCTCGACACCGGCTGGGTGGCCGGCCCGCTCGCCGCGGCCTGGCACACCCAGCACCTGCGGCAGGTGCCGCTGCCGCCCGACTCCGCCTCCTGGTGGGGAACGTCGCGGCTGGTCGAGTTCACCGCCTACATCGCCGACATCGGCATGCTCTACCAACTCGTCACCTCCGTACGCCGCGACACCTGCACCTGGTGCGGCCTGGAGGCGATCGGCGACCAGTGCCTGTTCTGCGCCACCCGACTGGGCGAGCGCGCGGCCCCCGCCCGGCACGCCGCGCCCGCCTCCGGGCGCTCCGTGGAGGCGCCCACCCGCCCCCAACTCGAACCCCACAAGCGTTAGGTGCCGCCGCACATGAACTCACGTCAGCGCCGTGGCGCGGTCCTGCTCGTGGTCTCCGTGGTCTGCGCGGTGGCCGCCTTCGCCGGCGTCGTCGCCGTGGTCAGTGACGCCCGCTCGCAGGTCGGGAAGAAGACCACCGCGTACGAACTCACCACCGACGTCCCCGCGTACACCCCGCTGGACTCCTCCAAGGTTCGGCGGATCGACGTACCGGAGCGGTGGCTGCCCGCCACGGCGCTGAGCGACCCCGGCTCCTTCCAGGGCAAGATCGCCGCCGTGCCGCTGAAGAAGGGCTCGCTGCTCCAGTCGGGCATGGTCGCCGCCAAGCCGTCGCTGCGCCCCGGCCAGATGGAGATCGCCATCATGATCGACGCCGAGACCGGCGTGGCCGGGAAGATCACCCCGGGCGCGCGGGTCAACATCTTCGCCACCTTCGCCGGCCGCACCGACTCCCAGCCGGACACCTCCAAGATCATCGTCACCGACGCGCAGGTCCTCGACGTGGGCGAGATCCGCGCCTTCGACAAGGACGTGAACAGCCAGCGGCAGTCCGAGCAGGGCGTGCCCATCACCTTCGCACTCGACGCCGCGGACGCCCAACGCGTCGCGTACGCCGAGTCGTTCGCCGAACACGTGCGGCTCGCACTGGTGGCTCCGGGCGACACCTCGGCCCCGCCGCAGAGCGACCGCTCGTACACCCTCTCCGGCGACAACGGGGCCTCCTCCGCCGGGAGTCCGCAGTGATCCGGGCAACGGCGACGGCGACGGCGGCCGACCCGACGGGAGGGGCGAGATGACCGTACGCGTCATGGCCGGCACCGGGGACCCGGACGCCGCGCGCGCCCTCGTCGGCCTGCTCGGACAGCTCCCCGGCGCCGAACCCGGCCCCGTACTGCGGGACTCCGCCGCGCTGCTCGACGCGCTCGTCCAGGCCGCCGAACCCGGCCTGGACGAACTGCCCGAGGTGGTCGTCGTCCACGAGACGATCGGGCCGATGCCCCCGCTGGACCTGGTCCGCGAGGTCGCGCTGCGCTACCCCGCGGTCGGCGTCGTCCTGCTCACCGCCGACCCCGGCCCCGCCATGCTCGCCGCCGCGATGAACGCCGGAGCCCGCGGCGTCATCGGACTCCCGCTCAACTACGACGAGTTGGGCGCCCGCGTGGAGGCCGCCGCCTCCTGGGCCGCGGGGGTGCGCCGCCACCTCAGCCCCGGCCGGGCCGCGCTGCCCGCCGTGGCCGGCGGCACCGTGGTGGCCGTGGCCGGAGCCAAGGGCGGCGTCGGCACCACCGTCACCGCCATCCACCTCGCGCTGGCCGCGCACGCCGCCGGACGCTCCACCGCCCTGGTCGACCTCGACCTCCAGGGCGGCGACGTCGCCTCCTACCTCGACGTGCAGTTCCGCCGCTCGATCGCCGACCTCGCCGACATCGCCGACGTCTCCTCCCGGGTCCTCAACGACGCCATGTACGTCCACGAGTCGGGGCCCGCCCTGCTGCTCGCCCCGGCCGAGGGCGAACGCGCCGAGGACGTCGGCGACCGCACCGCCCGGCTGGTGCTGGCCGCCCTGCGGCAGCGGTACGAGGTGGTCGTCGTCGACTGCGGCACCCTCGTCACCGGCGCCAACGCCGTCGCGGTGGAGACCGCCGACACCGCCGTCCTGGTCACCACGCCCGACGTGGTCGCCGTACGCGCCGCCAAGCGGATGGTGCGGATGTGGGACCGGCTGCAGATCCGCAAGCCGCAGGACACCACCACCCTCGTCAACCGCCACACCCGGGGCAGCGAGATCCAGCCCTCACTGATCGCCCGGATCGCCGGCACCAGGATCGCCACCGCCGCCGTCCCGGCCGCCTACCGCGAACTCCAGCCGGTGATCGACGCCGGCCGGCTGCACGACCTCGACGCCCGCTCCACCGTCCGCGCCGGCATCCAGGCGCTGGCCGTCGAACTCGGCCTGGCGGCGGGCCCGCTGCCCGCCCAGCGCGGCGGCGGCCGACGCCTGCGCCGCGCCGACCGGGACCGGGGCCAGATGGTGCTGGAGACGCTGGGCATGACCCCGCTCATCCTCATCACCCTCGTCCTCGTGTGGCAGGCCGTGCTCGCCGGCTACACCTTCACCCTCGCCGGCGACGCCGCCGACCGGGCCGCCCGCGCCGCCGCCGTCGGCTCCGACACGGACGCGGCGGCCCGCCACGACCTGCCCGGCGCCTGGGCCGACGGCCTCAGCGGTCCGGACGTCGCGAGGAGCGGCGGGCAGGTCGCCGTCACCCTCGGCCTCAGGGTGCCCGTCCTCTTCCCGGGCGCTGTCGACTTCCCCGTCACCGTGCACGGCCATGCCAGCACCGTGGACGAGAAGGACACGCCGTGAGCGGGCGGCCTGCGCGGAGGCGCCGCCGGGGGCAGGCCGGGCAGTCCGGGCAGGCGTCCCTGGAGTACCTGGGCATGCTGCCGTTCCTGCTGCTCATCGCGCTGGCCGGCATCCAGCTCGGCATCGCCGCCTACTGCGGCTCGCAGGCCGGCACCGCCGCCCGCACCGCCGCGCGCACCGCCGCCCTGCCCGACCCGGACGGCGGGACCGGCAACGGCAGCGCCGCGGGGGAGGCCGCCGTCAGCGGCTGGGTCAACCCCACCATCACGTACCCCGTCGACTCCGCCGACACCGTCACCGCGCGCGCCCGCGTCAGCGTCCCGTCCGTACTGCCCGGCATCCGCCTCTTCGGGCCCGTGCACCGCGACGCCACCATGCCGAAGGAGAAGGAGGTGACACCGTGAGCCTGCGCGCCCGCCTCGCCGTGGACGAGACCGCCGCCCCGCAGACGCAGGAAGGCCACCTGGTCGCCGTCTACCGGGCCAAGCTGCTCCAGGAGATCGACCTCGCCGAGATGTCGGCGCTCGCCGCCGCCGAGCGCCGGGCCCGGCTGGAACGCGTCCTCGGCCACATCATCAGCCGCGAGGGCCCGGTGCTGTCCACCGCCGAACGCGCCGCGCTGATCCGCCGGGTGGTCGACGAGGCACTGGGCCTGGGCGTCCTCGAACCGCTCCTCGAAGACCCCACCGTCACCGAGATCATGGTCAACGGACCGGACCGGATCTACGTCGAACGCGGCGGCCGCGTCGAGCAGGTACCCGCCCGCTTCTCCTCCACCGAGCAGCTGCTCCAGACCATCGAGCGGATCGTCTCCACCGTCAACCGCCGGGTCGACGAGTCCAACCCGATGGTCGACGCCCGGCTGCCCTCCGGCGAGCGGGTCAACGTCGTCATCCCGCCGCTCGCGCTCACCGGCCCCACCCTCACCATCCGCCGCTTCCCGCGCGCCTACACCCTTCAGGAGCTGATCGAACTCGGCACCCTGGACGAGCACATGCTCATGCTGCTCTCCTCGTTCGTGCGCGCCCGCTGCAACATCATCGTCAGCGGCGGCACCGGCTCCGGCAAGACGACGCTGCTCAACGCGCTGTCCGGGCTGATCCCCGACGGCGAGCGGATCATCACCGTCGAGGACGCCGCCGAACTCCAGCTCCAGCAGGAGCACGTGATCCGGCTGGAGTCCCGGCCGCCCAACGTCGAGGGCGAGGGCCGGGTCACCATCCGCGACCTGGTCCGCAACTCGCTGCGCATGCGGCCGGACCGGATCATCGTCGGCGAGGTCCGCGGCGGCGAGACCCTGGACATGCTCCAGGCCATGTCGACCGGCCACGACGGTTCGTTGGCCACCGTGCACGCCAACTCCGCGGAGGACGCGGTGCTGCGGCTCCAGACCCTGGCGTCCATGAGCGAGGTCAAGATCCCCTTCGAGGCGCTGCGCGACCAGATCAACTCCGCGGTGGACGTCGTCGTCCAGTTGCAGCGGCACGTCGACGGCACCCGCCGGATCTCCGAGATCGCCGTGCTCGCCTCCCGCGGCCGCACCACCTTCCGGCTCACCTCCGCCACCCGGTTCCGCGCCGAACCCCTCGGCGTGGACCGGATCGTGCGCGGCTGGTACGAACACCACCCGGTGCCGCGCGAGATCGGCGAGCGCCTCTACCTCGCGGGCGAGCACATCCCGGCGGCGTTCGGCGTCGGGGCGAGCGAACTCGAACTCGACAGCCGGGAGGCGCTGTGAGCAGGACTCCGGCAGCCCGCGACCGGGCGGGATGCCCCGAGACCGGACGCCCCGAGACCGGACGCCCCGAGACCGGACGCCCCGAGACCGGACGGGAGGACCGATGAGCCGCAACGCCACCGACATTGCCGCCGCGCTCGCCGAGGGCGGCGGGCGCTTCGCCACCGGCCCCTACGCCCTCGCCGTGGTCGGGGTCGCCGCCGTCGCCCTGGGCCTGGGCGTGTGGGGCCTGCACGCCTACCGCGGCGGGCGCGCCGACCGGGCCGCCCTCGTCGAACGGCTGGCCGGCGGCTTCGGCGAGGAGTCCGGGCGGCAGCCCGCGTTCGCCGCGCTCGACCGCCGGGTGCGCCGCTACGCCTGGGGCCGCCGGCTGGGCTCGCGGCTCGCCGCCACCGGCAGCGCCCTGACGCCCGGCCAGTTCACCGCGGCCTTCACCGGAGTGGTGGCCGGGACGTGGATCGTCGCCGCCGTGGTGCTGGCACCGTTCTTCGGCCCGGTCGCGGCGGTGCTGTCCGCCTGGGCCGGCTACTCCTACCTGTCCTGGCGGCGCCGGGTGCGCACCGAACGCTTCATCGCCCAACTCCCGGAACTGGCACGGGTGCTGGCCAACGCCACGCAAGCCGGGCTGGCGTTGCGCACCGCCGTCTCGATGGCGGCCGAGGAGCTGGAGGCGCCGGCCGGCGAGGAGCTGCGGAAGGTCTCGGACGCGATGGCGCTCGGCCACTCCGTCGACGACGCCCTCGCCGAACTCCAGCAGCGGCTGCCCAGCCGGGAGTTGATCGTCCTGGTGTCCACCCTGGTGCTCTCCAGCCGGGCCGGCGGCGGCGTCGTGGAGTCGCTGCGCAACCTCACCGTCACCCTGGAGGAGCGCAAGGAGACCCGCCGCGAGATCCGCACCCAGATGTCCCAGGTCACCGTCACCGCCTACGCGGTCCCCGTCATCGGCGTGGGCTCGCTGCTGCTGCTCGACCGGATCATGCCCGGATCGCTCGGCGCGCTCACCGGCTCCGGCCTCGGCCGCGTCCTGGTGCTGGTCTCGCTGGGCATGTACGTGCTGGGGTTCGTGCTCATCCGCCGTATGGCCCGGATCGACGTGTGAACGGGATGGATCGGGTGGACGGGCTGAACAGGGCGGACGGGGCGCACAGGGTGGACCGTGTGGACGGCGTGAACGGGGCGAGGAGGACGGGCGTTTCCGAGACCGCGGGAAGGGCGTCCCGGGGGAGGTGGCGGCGGTGACCGCGGCGGGGCTGGGACTGGCGGTGCTGCTGGCGGTCGCCGTGGCCGGCGTGGTCCACGCGGTCGGGCTGCTGCGGGCGCCCGCCGAGCTCCCGGAGGACCTCCGGCTGGCCCTGGAGGTCGGCCGCACCCGCACCACCCGCGCGGGCAACGCGATCGACCGGCTCGGCATCCGCTACGTACCCACCGTGCTGCGGATGATGGGCCCCGCCCGGGTCGCCCGCATGCGCACCCGGATCGAGCACGCCGGCCACCCCTACGGCCTCACCGTCGAACGGTACGCCGCCCGTCGGGCCGTCTACGGGGCGCTCGGCGGCCTCGCCGCCCTGGCGCTGCTGGCCCGCGGCAACTGGCTGCTCGCGCTGCTGCTGCTCGCCTACGGCTGGTGGTGGGCCGACCTGGGCCTGTGGCTCGCCGTCCGGCGCCGCCGCGAGGACATCGAGCGCACCCTGCCGGACTTCCTCGACGTGCTCGCGGTCGTCGTCAGCGCGGGGCTCGGCTTCCGCCAGGCACTGGAGCGGGTCAACGCCGTCTACCAGGGCCCCTGGGCGGACGAGATCCGCGTCGCGCTGCGCCAGATGGACCTCGGCGTGAGCCGCCGCGACGCCTTCGACCAGCTGCGCCGCCGCAACAACAGCGACCAGGTGGGGCAGTTCGTCACCGCCCTCCAGCAGGGCGAGGAGCTGGGCGCCCCGATCGCGCGCACGCTGCTCCAGATCGCCACGGACATGCGCCGCACCGAGGCGCAGAACGCCCGCCGCCGAGCGGCCCGTACGGTGCCGCGCGCCACCGGCGTGATCACCTTCCTGCTCGTCCCGGCGACCATGATCCTGCTGATCACCGGCACGATCATCGGCTCCCAGATCCACTTCGGCGAACTCTTCGGGGGAAAGTGAGCCGATGTTTTGTGTGAACGGGTTACGACAGAGCGTGAGTCGGCGTCATGCTTGCGGGCGGGGCTCGACTTCGCCCATGACGTCCAACGAGAGGCGGTGCGCCGTGGACTCGCTTCCCACCCGGCCACCCGCGGCCGCCGCACAGACCATCCAGGCGAACAGAATTGGGGCGAACACGGATGAACACGTGGGTACGTCGCCGCAGCACGGCGACAGCGATCTGGCTGAGAACCCGAACGGACCAGCTGGCGGGGCGGATCGCCGCCCGCGCCGAGGCGGGCTCCGACCGGGGGCAGACGTCCTTCGAGTACCTGGGGATCGCGGTGGTGATCGCGGTCATCATCGGCGTGCTGGCGACCACCGGCATCGGCACCGCGATCCAGGGCGCGATCCTTACTGCTATCGGGAACATCGCCGGCGGAGCTGGCTGACCGCGCGGCTGCGACGCGACGACGGCCAGACGGTCGGGTTGTACGTGGTGGCGATGGCCGCGCTGTTCTTTCTGGCCTTCGCCTACTTCGCAGTCGGCCAGGCGTCCGTGTTGCGTAACTCCACCCAGTCCGCGGCAGACGCCGCCGCGCTGGCGGCGGCCCGTGAGGGACGCGACCAGATGCGGCAGGACTTCCTGGCCGCGCTGTCGGCCGGAGATACCAGTGCGCTCGGTGACCTGCTGGCCAGGGACGGCGACGACGCGGTCGCGGCCTGCGGCAAGGCCGCCGACTACTCGGCGGACAACGGGGCGAGCGTGCAGACGTGCACACAGGTGAGTGGCCCCCCGGGCTACTTCGTCGAAGTCCGGTCGACCGATACGGTCGGCCGGACGGAAGTGAAGGGAACGGAGAGCGTGCATGCCACGGCGCGGGCAACCGCCGTCCTGGAGCCGCGGTGCACGGTCGACGGTACGCGGGGCGACGCGGTCCGCTTCGCCTGCGAGGACGGGGAGGTGACGGTTGATCCGGCGGCCGACGGCTTCCGGCTCGACCTGTCGGTGTTCTACAGGGTCCGGCTGAGCACGTGATGGTCCGGGTATGCCGGACCGTGGGCCGGGACGCGCCATGCGACGCCGGTGCGTCCCGGCGGACGGGACGACACGCGAGGAAGGGGGAGTGATGAGGACTCGTTACACGGCCCTGGGGCCGATGGCGTTGGCCGTGGGAGTGGTGCTGGTTCTCGCCGGATGTGGCGGGGGCTCCGGGGGATCGGGGGACTCTGACGCGAAGGCGCCCACCACAACGGCCGCGACGCATCCGGCGAACGGCACGGCGAAGGGTGGCGGGGATTCGGCGGCCGAGGCCTCGGCGACCCCGTCATCCACGCCCACCACGGTGCTGGCCCAGTTGAAGGGCGAGGACGGGGTGCTGGTGTCCATCACCTCGGCAGTCCGTGACTCCGGTGGCTTCGTCACCGTCCAGGGCGAGATCGTCAACGACGGAAGCGGCGTCTTCAACGCGACGACCTGGCGGGGAGAGGAGCTCGCGCTCGTGTCGTCAGGCCCCTCCGTCGCGGGGGCGGTACTCGTCGACGAGGCGGCCAAGAAGCGGTATTACGTGCTCCGGGATACCGAGGGGAAGTGCCTCTGCACGATGGGCCTGATCGAGATCCGGCCCAAGGAGACGCGGCCGTTCTTCGCGCAGTTCCCCGCCCCGCCGGCAGGCACGACGTCGGTGGAGTTCGAGCTGCCGACGATGCCGCCCGCCAAGATCCCGCTCTCGGAGGGGTGAGCCCGCCGTGACGCCGACCAGCGAGTCCGTTCCGCGCGGCCCCCGGCCTGCGGGCCCCCAGTCGCCGAACCCCGCGTCGCCGGGGGCCAGGGTGCTGCGGGCCGCCGCCGTCGGGGCGCCGCGCTGTGCCTGGTGCTGGCCGCGGGGACGGCCGTCGCGGGGCCGGCCCGGGCCGACGACAACCCGCCGCCCAGCGCCGGCCTGCCCACGGCCACCGCGCCCACCCCCGTGGACGTCCACTCGCCCGACCTGAAGCTGCCCGAGGGCGCCACGCTGGCGCCGCCCAAGGTGCTGGACATCGTCTCCGTCACCGACCAGAGCACGGTGTCGGCGAGCCAGCCCCAGGAGCGGCAGGAGACCTCCAACACGACGGTCACGTACGCACTCCAGGCCGAGGTGGTGTTCGGCAAGAACAGTTCGACGCTGTCGCCGAGCGCCGCCTCCAGGATCCGGGCCATCGCCGACGACATCAACGCGAAGCACGTCACGTCACCCATTCGGGTCTTCGGATTCACCGACGACCTCGGCAGCAGCTCACACGGCGACGTGCTGTCCAAGCAGCGGGCCGACGCGGTCTACAACGTGCTGGCCGCGCAGCTCAGCAGCCTCGGTGACGCCGACCACACCTTCCAGGTGCGCGGATACGGAGAGCAGTACCCGATCGCGGACAACTCCACCGAATCGGGACGTAGGGAGAACCGCCGGGTGGAGATCACCTTCACCCCGCCGGCCGCGTGAGGCGCGTTGTACCGACGCGGACGAGGTACGGTGTAAGTCCCCCCCTCGGGCCGGTTCGCTCTCCCCCCCTGCGAACCGGCCCGTTCTCGTCTCCGCTGATCTGTTTCCGCTGAGGGTTCCGCCTCCGCCCGGCCGTTCCCCGTGAAGGCCGCCCGTTCCCGTCGCTCAGCGCGGGCCCGTGCCCTCCGCCGGTGCCCCGTCCACGGGTGCGACCTCCAGCACCGCCCCCCGTACGACGCCCCAGCGGGCGAACGCGCCGGCCTCCGCCTCCAGGACGTGCCGCGAGCGGGGTCGGGGCAGGCCGAGCCGGCCCGGCCGCATCGTCCGTACCGCCAGCACCCGCAGCCGCCGGTCCAGGTAGGCGACGTCGATGGCGAACCGCATCCGTACCGTGTGCACGCTGCCCGCCGGGGTGAGGAGCAGCGCGCCCTCGATCCCGTCGCGGCCGAGCAGCCCCCTGGTACGGGCGCGGTACGACGCGGCGATCCGCAGCGGCACCCGGGCGCCGGGCGCGTGCAGTACCGCGTCGCCGTCCCGCCAACTCCGGCCCGTGCCCATGGCCCCTCCCAGCGCTCCCGGCCGCCCGTGTACGGTCGGCCCGGTGCATGTCTATCTGATAGTGGGCGCCGCCGTCTGGGGAACGGTCTGCGGGCTGCTACTGCCGCGCCCCGCCTACCGGTTGACGGTGCCGGCCGAACAGCCCTGGGCCGACGGCTGCCCGGCCGGCCACCCGCTCGCCGGCTGGCTCGGGCCCGCCCGCTGCCGCCGGTGCGTGCCCGGTGAGGCCCGCTACGGCGGCGGTTACGGCCTGGCGCTCGCCGCCGCCGCGGCGAGCGGGCTGCTCGCCTGGCGGGTGGGCGGCCACCCCGAACTCGCCGTGTGGCTGCTGCTGGTGCCGGCCGCCGTGCTGCTGGCGCGGGTGGACCTGGCGGTCTTCCGGCTGCCGGATGTGGTGACGCTGCCCGCGCTGGGCCTGACCGCCGTCCTGCTCGGCGCCGCCGCGCTGCTTCCCCGGCACGACGGGGAGTGGACGCGGGCGCTGATCGCGGCCGCCGTTCTCGGGCTGCTCTACGGGGTGTTGTTCTTCGTCAACCCGGCCGGGATGGGCTTCGGCGACGTCAAACTCGCCCCCACCCTCGGCCTGGTGCTGGGCTGGTACGGGTGGGGCGCGGTCATCACCGGCACGTTCGCCGGGTTCCTGCTGGGCGCCGCCTACGGGCTGGTGCTCGTCGCCGCCCGCCGGGCCGGCCGCAAGACGGCGCTGCCGTTCGGGCCGTTCATGCTGGTCGGCGCGCTGCTCGCGGTGCTGGTCGCGGCCTGACGCCCGCTCGGGCCTCAGGCCCGGCTGAGACTCGCGCCCCGGCCCCGGCCCCGACTCGGGCTCCGAGCGCGGCCCCCCGGAGCCCCCGGAGCCCCCAGAGCCCCCGGAGCCATGGAGCCGCGCCGGAGCGCCGACGCGGCCCGCGGACGTCCGGTCGCTCCCGCGACCGGACGTCCGCTCACGGGCCCGTCCGGGCCCGTCCGGGCCCTCGCGGTTCCCTACGCGTCGCTGCTGACCGACCAGAGGTTGACGCCCTCCGGCTCGACCGCGTGCCGGTCGATCTCGGCCAGCTCCTCCGCGGTGAGCGCGGGCGCGCCCACGGCGGCGACGTTCGCCTCCAGCTGCGCCACCGAGGACGCGCCGATGAGCGCCGAGGTCACCCGCTCGTCGCGCAGCACCCACGAGAGGGCGAGCTGGGCCAGCGACTGGCCGCGGCCGGCGGCCACCTCGTTGAGGGCGCGCAGCCGGGCCAGCGTCTCGTCGTTGACCAGCGCCGGGTCGAGGGACTTGCCCTGGGCCGCGCGGGAGCCCTCCGGGATACCGCCGAGGTAGCGGTCGGTGAGCAGGCCCTGGGCGAGCGGCACGAAGCCGATGCAGCCCATGCCCTCCTCCGCCAGCACGTCCAGCAGGCCCTCGTCCTCGATCCAGCGGTTGATCATCGAGTACGACGGCTGGTGGATCAGCGCCGGCACCCCGAGGTCGCGCAGGATGCGCGCGGCCTCGCGGGTGCGGTCCGGGCCGTAGGAGGAGATGCCGACGTACAGCGCCTTGCCCTGGTGGACCGCCGAGGCCAGCGCGCCCATGGTCTCCTCAAGGGGAGTGTCCGGGTCGAAGCGGTGCGAGTAGAAGATGTCGACGTAGTCCAGGCCCATCCGGGACAGGGACTGGTCGAGCGAGGCGAGCAGGTACTTGCGCGAGCCCCACTCGCCGTACGGGCCGGGCCACATGTCGTAGCCGGCCTTGGTGGAGATCACCAGCTCGTCGCGGTAGGGCCGGAAGTCCTGGGCGAAGAGCGTGCCGAAGTTGGCCTCGGCGGCGCCGTAGGGCGGGCCGTAGTTGTTGGCCAGGTCGAAGTGGGTGACGCCGAGGTCGAAGGCGCGGCGCAGGATCGCGCGCTGCGAGTCGAGCGTGCGGTCGTCGCCGAAGTTGTGCCACAGGCCGAGTGAGATCGCGGGCAGCTTCAGCCCGCTGCGGCCGGTGCGGCGGTACTCCATGGTGTCGTAGCGCTCGTCGGCGGCGCGGTACAGGGTGCGGTTGTTCACGATCCCTGCTTATCAGAGAGGTTCAATCCGGTACCACCCCGAGGTTCCGGGGCCTCGGCCCGGTTCGTGTGTGCGGACGTTCCCGCAGTAGGGTGGCCGCCCCGGCGACCGAGCGCAGGAGGGCGGGTACGCGATGAATCTCCGCGATCTGGTGTACAGGCTGTACTCCCGCCGGGTCGAGCACAAGCTGGACGTCGCCCAGGGCCCCAAGCACGTCGGCGTGATCCTCGACGGCAACCGGCGCTGGGCGCGGGCCGCAGGCGGCAGCCTGGAGCAGGGCCACCGGGCCGGGGCGGACAAGATCGCCGAGATGCTCGGCTGGTGCGAGGAGACCGGCGTCGAGGTGGTCACCCTGTGGCTGCTGTCCACCGACAACCTCGACCGTCCCGCCGAGGAGCTCGTCCCGCTGCTGGGCATCATCGAGGACGCGGTCAGCGGACTGGCCGCCGCCGGCCGCTGGCGGGTGCACCACGTGGGCACCATGGACCTGCTGCCCGCCCGGACCCAGGCGGTGCTGAAGGAGGCCGAGCAGGCCACCGACGGGCAGCACGGCCTGCTGGTCAACGTCGCGGTCGGCTACGGCGGCCGCCAGGAGATCGCCGACGCGGTCCGCTCGCTGCTCCAGGAGCACGCCGGACGGGGCACCTCCATCGAGGACCTGGCCGAGATCCTGGACGTCGAGCACATCTCCGAGCACCTCTACACCCGCGGCCAGCCCGACCCCGACCTGGTGATCCGCACCTCCGGCGAGCAGCGGTTGTCCGGATTCATGCTGTGGCAGAGCGCGCACTCCGAGTACTACTTCTGCGAGGTCCTGTGGCCGGACTTCCGCAAGGTCGACTTCCTGCGTGCGCTGCGTGACTACGCGGCCCGCCACCGCCGCTACGGAGCCTGAAGCCCCGCGGCTCCCGCCGAGCCACCCGCCGGCCCGGGGCGCACGCGCCCGACGCGGTGCCGCTGAGCAGGCACGCCGGCGCTCCCGCCGGCCCTTTCCCGCACACCGCACGCCCCGGGCGCGCGCCGTCGCGCCGGGCGCGTGACCGGGTGCCGGCCGCCCCGCGCGGACGTGGACGGTGCGTGACGGGGAGGCGGCGGTTTCGGACCGCCGCATGCGCATGGCGAATAAAGGGCATACCACTGGCAGACCGGCAGCCGGGCCACCGGTTGCCCGACCGCCCGGCTCACCTCTCCCGAGGGGGTTCGTCCACACGTGGTGACCAGCAAGATTCGCCGTGATCACGACCGGCGCACGTACGTACTCGACACCAGCGTGCTGCTCGCCGACCCCAACGCCTTCACCCGCTTCGACGAGCACGAGGTCGTGCTGCCGGTCGTCGTGGTGTCGGAGTTGGAGGCCAAGCGCAACCACCCGGAGCTCGGCTACTTCGCCCGGCAGGCCCTGCGCACGCTCGACGAGTTCCGTGTCCGGTACGGCCGGCTGGACGCGCCGATCCCGATCGGCGACATAGGCGGCACGATCCGCGTCGAGCTCAACCACTCCGACCCCGGCGTCCTGCCCGCGGGCTTCCGGCTGGGGGACAACGACTCGCGCATCCTCGCCGTCGCCCGCAACCTCCAGGCCGAGGGGTACGACGTCACGGTCGTCTCCAAGGACCTGCCGCTGCGGGTGAAGGCGTCCTCGGTCGGGCTGCTGGCCGAGGAGTACCGCGCCGAACTCGCCATCACCTCCGGCTGGACCGGCATGGCCGAGCTGCACATCGCCGCCGAGACGGTCGACGCGCTGTTCGCCGAGGAGCTGGTGGAACTTCCCGAGGCGGCCGATCTGCCCGTCCACACCGGCCTGGTGCTCCAGTCCGAGCGCGGCAAGGCGCTGGGCCGGGTCACCGCCGACGGCCGGGTGCGGCTGGTGCGCGGCGACCGGGAGGCCTTCGGCATCCACGGCCGCAGCGCGGAGCAGCGGATCGCCCTCGACCTCCTGCTGGACCAGGAGGTCGGCATCGTGTCGATGGGCGGCCGGGCCGGCACAGGCAAGTCCGCGCTGGCGCTGTGCGCGGGCCTCGAAGCGGTGCTGGAGCGCCGCCAGCACCGCAAGGTGATGGTCTTCCGGCCGCTGTACGCGGTCGGCGGGCAGGAGCTGGGCTATCTGCCGGGCACCGAGGCGGAGAAGATGAGCCCCTGGGCCCAGGCCGTCTTCGACACCCTGTCGGCGGTGTCGTCCAAGGAGGTCATCGAGGAGGTGGTGGCCCGCGGGATGCTGGAGGTGCTGCCGCTCACCCACATCCGCGGCCGCTCCCTGCACGACGCCTTCGTGATCGTCGACGAGGCGCAGTCGCTGGAGCGGAACGTGCTGCTGACGGTCCTCTCCCGGATCGGTGCCGGCTCCCGGGTGGTGCTCACCCATGACGTGGCGCAGCGCGACAACCTGCGGGTGGGGCGGTACGACGGAGTGGTCGCGGTGGTGGAGAAGCTGAAGGGCCATCCGCTCTTCGCGCACGTCACCCTGAACCGCTCCGAGCGCTCCCCGATCGCCGCGCTCGTCACCGAGATGCTGGAGGACGGCGGCGTGTGACGGCGGCCGGGCCGGGCGGTGGCCGTCAGGCCACCGCCCGGCGGCTTCGACGGCCGTCCCAGGCCCTGTCTGTCACATCCTGTCCGGTGGGCGGTGTCCGGCACGCACGCTTGCCGCGTTGCCGGTCGTCGGCGCAGCCCGCCGCGCTCTCTCCCCGTGGGCCTGGCGGCCCGGGAGGTACCCCACCCTCCGCCGTGCCATCGCAGGCACCAGGCACCGCCACCCCGCCCATACGGGCGGACGACATTGTTTGTCGGACAGGACCAGGCGGCGGGCGTTCGCCGTCCGGATGGCGGACATCTGCCCCTCGGTCACGAGGTGACCCAATCTGTCCGAAAATCGCATGAGTTGAAACTGCTGCGCCCGCCGAAACGGGCGCAGCAGCTTAGCGTTCGGGGTCCGTCGGCACAGGGATTTACCTCCCTTTGCGGCGTGTGAACTTTGCCACTCAACCGGAAATTGCCGCGCGGTGTCTCCGTACGGCAGGGTGTACGGCTGTCAGGCCCCGCTCACGGCCAACCGTTTTCCCCTCGGGGGAGACGGCAGCAGAACCAGCACCAACCGGACAAGTCCACAGTGAAGCCGTGAGCCGCCCGAGCACCACGCGGACCCTGCAGGGGAATTCGCACCGGGTCAGTACTCCGTGACCGACCGGTCCGTAAACTCGGATCGGAATCAAGGGGGCAGCGCCAGGGGCACGATGTCGTCCGCGAGGTCACCCAGCGGGCGGTTACGGAAGGAAACCGTGTGAGCCGGATCTCGGTCCGGGGACTCGCGGTGGCTTCGGCCACTGCCGTCACCACCGTGGGCGCCGTTGTCGGCGTCGCGTCGGGAGCAGACCAGGGCACGAGCAACGAGCCCGTGGAAGCAGCCGGCACGACGACGCTCCTGGCGGACATCCCCGCCGGACAGCAGGTTCAGCAGGCTTCGCTGACCGAGCAGGTGCAGGCCCAGTCCGACGCCGCTGACGCCACCGCGCGGCAGTCCGCCGAGCAGGCTGCCCGCATGCAGGCCGCCAAGGACGCCGCCGCGAAGAAGAAGGCCGACGACAAGGCGGCCGCGATCGCCAAGGCGAAGAAGCTGGAGGCCGCCTCCAAGGGCGACCCCAACGCCAGCTTCTCGGTCCAGGCGACCTACACCACCGCGCAGGTCCAGGCGATGGCCCAGCAGATCGTCGGCTCCGGCCAGTACGCCTGCTTCTCCAACATCGTCTCGCACGAGAGCGGCTGGAACTACACCGCGGTCAACGCCGGCTCCGGTGCCTACGGCCTCGTCCAGGCACTGCCGGGATCCAAGATGTCCTCGGCCGGTGCCGACTGGCAGACCAACCCGGCCACGCAGATCAAGTGGGGCCTCAACTACATGAACGTGCGCTACGGCAGTCCCTGCGACGCCTGGGCGTTCTGGCAGGTCAACCACTACTACTAGGCCCTGTCCGACAGAGGACCTAGGCCGCCCGTGACCCACCCGGCCCGGTAGCCCCGGATGCCTCCTCCCACGCCGCCCGCCCTCCTCCGCGAGGGCCGGGCGGCGCGGGCGTGTGGCACGGAGCAACCTCCGGTCCGGGTAACGTCGTCCCCAGCAGTGCACAGACGGCGGAACGGGTCAGGGGAGAGCCATGCCGGACAAGCGCCACTGGAACTCCGCGCTCGCCGCGGGGCTGGCGAACCTCGCCGGGCGCCTCGACGCCCGGCACGCCGCCGTCTCGGCCCGTGACACGCCGGTCCGGGCGGAGGCGCCCGCGCCGGTGCCCGTACAGACCGCCGGCACCGAGCCCGCCGGGAGCACCCAGGCGCCGCGGGCGCCCCGCCCCGCCGCGGGCAGTCCGGTGTCGGTCGTGCCGTGGAGCATGCGGGTGGCCGCGGAGATCGGCTGGCGGCTGCTCGTCCTGGCCGGCACCGTCTGGGTGCTGACGCGGATCATCGGCGCGATCCGGCTGGTCGTGCTGGCCTTCGTCGCCGCCCTGCTGATCACCGCCCTGCTCCAGCCCTTCGTGGCCCGGCTCAAGCGCGCCGGGGTGCCGCGCGGACTGGCCACGGCCGCCGTCTTCGTCGGCGGCTTCGTCGTCATGGGGCTGGTCGGCTGGTTCGTCGTCTGGCAGGTGATGGACAACGCCAACAACCTGTCCGACAGCCTCCAGGACGGCATCACCCAGGGCAAGCACTGGCTGCTGCACAGCCCCTTCCACGTCACCGAGCACCAGATCAACCAGGTCGCCAACAACCTCAGCAACGCGCTGAGCCACAACACCAAGCAGCTCACCGACGTCGGTCTGCAGGGTGTCACCGTCGTGGTCGAGTTCTTCACCGGCGCGCTGCTGGCGATGTTCAGCACCCTCTTCCTGCTCTACGACGGCGCCAACATCTGGAACTGGGTGCTGCGGCTCTTCCCGGTACAGGCCCGTGAGGCGCTGGCCGGTGCCGGGCCGCGGGCGTGGCGCACCCTCACCCTCTACGTGCGCGGCACGGTCATCGTGGCGATGATCGACGCGATCTTCATCGGCATCGGCCTCTTCTTCCTCCAGGTGCCGATGGCGGTGCCGCTGGCCGTGGTGATCTTCCTGTGCTCCTTCGTGCCGCTGGTCGGCGCGGTCGCCTCCGGCGCCGTCGCCGTGGTCGTCGCACTCGTCACGCAGGGGCCGTTCACCGCGCTGATGGTGCTCGCCGTGGTGCTGGTGGTCCAGCAGATCGAGGGCCACGTGCTCCAGCCGTTCATCCTGGGCCGGGCGGTGCGGGTGCACCCGCTGGCCGTGGTGCTCTCGGTGGCGGCCGGGGCACTGGTGGCCGGCATCGGCGGCGCGATCAGCGCGGTGCCGCTGGTGGCCGTGAGCAACACCGCTGTCGGGTACCTGCGGCAGCGCGCCCGCGCGCAGGCCGCGGCCGAGGTCGGGACGGCCCCGCCGTCCCGGGCGGGGCGCCGGCCCCCGGCGCGGAGCCGGCCGCGCCCACCGCGGCCGCCGAGCCGGCCGCGCCCTCCGCCGCCGCGCCCTCCGAGGCCGCTCCGGCCGACGGCGACGCCGCCCGCGAGTCCGCCCCCGAGGACGAGTCGGCCTCGGCCACCTGACCCGGTCGGCCCCCACGGCACCCAAGCCGAAGGGGGTGCCCCCGCCGGCGCGGTGACACCCCCTGGGCGGAGCGGACGGGGCCGCCTACTCCGTGCGCAGTCCGTCGGCCCGCATCAGCCGCCACAGCACCGGCAGGCTCAGCAGCGTCACCGCCAGGACGACCGCGCCGCCGACCCCCGCCATCTCGGCCACGACGGCCCAGTGCACGGTGAGCGGCCGTCCGGCCGTCCGCAGCAGCGCCAAGCCGATCCCGACGCCTCCGACGCTCGCCAGGGCCAGTCCCAGCACCACCGGAACGGCCGTCTGCCACAGCACCGACCAGGCCAACACGGACCGCTTGGTGCCGAACGCGACCAGCACCGCCAGCAGCCTGCGCCGCTCGCGCAGCTGCTCCAGTACCGACACCAGCAGGCTCGCCCCGATCAGAGCCATGGTGAGCGCCGCCCCGGCGAACAGCCCGTGCCGCAGCTGGGTGAACTCGGGGTTCTCCGTGCTGCTGGTGAGGGTGAGCGTCTCCGTGCCGACGCCGGTGCGGGCCGCGGTGTTGCGGACGTACTCGATCGCGTCCGTGCGGTGCGGGTCGATGTTCACCATGACCTGTGTCGCCGTGTCGGTCAGCCACGCGGTGTCGACCGCCTCCGGCGTGGCCAGCACGCCCCATTCGTGGTCCCCGACGGGGCTGACACGTCCCGGTACCGTCGGCGTGCCGACCGGGATCGTCCACAGTCGCGGTGAGCCGGTGTACGCGGAGCCCTCGGGCACGTTGAGGTCGAGCCTGGCGCCCGCCTTGAGGTAGGGGGCCGTCTCCGCCGGGTCGCCCATGGTGCCGTCCTGGCGCACCAGGAAGACGCTGCCTGATCGGCAGGAGGTGATCCCGGCCAGCTCACGCAGGGTCGGGCAGTCCCCGACCTCGAAGGGGACGGAGACCAGGTTCTCGGTGTCGTGGCGGTAGCTCGCGGCGTCCGGCTGAGTGGCCTGCCCCCTGACGTAGCCGTGCACGCCGGTGACGCCCGGGGTGGCCGACAGCATCGCCGTGTCGCGGCGCAGCGACTCGACGCCGCTGCCGGGGGTGAGGACGAGGACCTGAGCCCGGTCCGGGTCGGCCCCCGTGGGGTCGCTGAACTCCCAGCTGACGCCCTGGAAGAGCATCTGCAGCGCGATGGCGCCCGCCACCGCGACCGTCACGCCGCTGACGGTCCGCGCCGACAGCCCCGAGGCCAGCTGGAGCCTGCGGACCGCGAGCTGCCACGCCACCGGGCCGCCGTGCAGCCGCCCGACCAGCACCTCGACCAGCCACGGCAGCACCGCCGTCACGCCGAGGAGCAGCAGCACCGTGCCGGCGGCCACCTGGTACTGGTTGATGCTCCCGGAGCCCTTGGCCTTGCCGAACAGCGGCACCAGCAGGGCCAGCCCGAGAGCGGGGGTGAGCAGCCGCCACCACAGCCGGCGTCGCCGCGTGGGGGCGCCGCGGACCACTCCCAGCGGTTCGATCGCGGTCGCGCGCAGGCTCGCCATCGTCACCGCGATCGCGGCGGCCGGCACCGCCAGCGCGACCAGCACGGTCAGCCCGGTCCCCGGTCGCAGGTCCGACGGGAAGGCGGAGACCTCCCGCAGGGAGACGTGCGCTGCGAGTTGCCGTCCGACGAGGAAGAACGCCGCGCCCAGCAGCAGCCCGAGCAGCGCGCCCGCCAGCGCCTCACCGGCCGCGGTCCGGAGGACCGTCAGCCGGTCGGCGCCCAGCAGCCGCAGTGCGGCCAGCCGCCGGTCGCGCCGCTCGCCGCCCAGCCGCGCCGACGTGGTGACGAAGACCCCCACCGGCATCAGCAGCGCCACCAGGACGATCACCAGCAGCAGGTCGAAGGTCGGCCCCGTCACCCGGCCGGTGTACCGCCGTGCGCCGAACCGGGATATCCGGTCCGCGTTCCCGTTCCGGTAGTGCGCGTCGCGGGGCGTGAGCTGGTCGCTGCCGGCGTAGTAGTACAGCTCGGACGGGCCGATCAGGCCGGCCTGGCCGATGGTGCCCACGTCCTTGTAGGGCAGGCGCTGCCGGAGCAGCGGGGTGCCGGCGAGCAGGCGGCGCAGGGCCGGTGAGACCACCATCTCGCCCGTCCCGGGGAAGCGGTCCACCCCGGGAGGCAGCGGAGTGTCCGGCCCCTCGGGGTGGGTCAGGACGCCGGTGACGTCCCGGCCGTGGTACGTCGTGTCGGCGCCGGCGACCAGCAGCGTGTCCCGGCCCGGGTGGGCGATGTACTGCCCCGTCAGGGTGGAGCGGGCGGCGGACTTGTCGTCGCGGAGCCGCACCATGCCCGGCACGGCGGTGGCGAGCAGCAGCATGGCGACGCCCAGGCCCACCCCGACGGCCGTCAGCAGGGTCCGGGTCCAGCCCTCGCGGCCGCCCGACAGCGCGAAGCGCCCGCCCGTCGCGAGGTCCCGCGCCCAGCCGCGCAGCCCGTTCGGGGGGCGCTGGACTCCGGGGCCCGCCGGGCCCGTCCGGGGGAGGGTGCCCTGTCCGGCGGTCATGACACCCGCTCCGTGTCGCGCGACTTCCCGTCCCGCACGACGACCTCCCGGTCCGAGTACGCCGCCACCCGTGCCTCGTGGGTGACGAGGACGACGGCGGCACCGGAGTCCCGCGCGGCGTCGGTCAGCAGCCGCATCACCCGCTCGCCGTTGAGCGAGTCCAGCGCCCCCGTGGGCTCGTCGGCGAAGACCACCCGGGGCCCGCCGACCAGTGCCCGGGCCACCGCGACCCGCTGCCCCTGGCCGCCGGATATCTCGCCGGGCCGCTGGGAGCCGAGGTCGGCGACCTCCAGCCGCTCCAGCCAGCGGGCGGCCTCCGCCTCCGCCGCGCGGCGCCGGGCGCCGCCCAGCCGCAGCGGCATCGCCACGTTCTCCAGGCAGCTCAGCTCCGGTACCAGCCGGCCGAACTGGAAGACGAAGCCGAAGTCGGTGCGGCGCAGCGCGCTGCGCTCGCCGTCGGACATCGCGGTCAGGTTCCGGCCGGCGTACCGGACCTCGCCCTCGTCGGCCTGGACGATCCCGGCCAGGCAGTGCAGCAGCGTCGACTTCCCCGACCCGGACGGCCCCATCACCGCGACCACCTCGCCGGCCCGCACGGTGAGGTCCGCGCCGTCCAGGGCCGGGGTGCGGCCGTAGCTCTTGCGCAGGCCGGTGGCGGTCAGCAGCGGCTCGGCGGCGGTCATCGGACCACCACCCGGGCGAGCTGCTCCAGCCGGGCCGCGGTCAGTTCCAGCCAGCGCAGGTCGGCCTCCAGGTGGAAGAGCGCGTGGTCGCAGATCAGCTGGTCGGCGAGGTCGCCGTCGCGCTTGCGGCGGGTCAGCTCGCGCATCAGCCGCAGGTGTTCGGAGCGCTGGGTGTCCAGCAGGTCGGCGGCGGAGCGCCCGGACATCAGCGACAGGACGACCTTGGTGTAGAGCGTCGTCTGGAGGTACGGCTCGGGCTTCTCCGGACGGCTGAGCCAGTCCTGGACGTCGGTGACCCCGGCGTCGGTGATGGCGTACCGCTTGCGCTCGGGCCCCTCGCCGGGCTCGATCCCCTCGACCTCGACCAGGCCGTTCCGCAGCAGCCTGGCCATCGTCGAGTAGACCTGCCCGTAGGCGAGCGGGCGGTCGTGCCCGAAGCGTTCGTCGAAGGTGCGCTTGAGGTCGTAGCCATGGCGCGGCCCGGACTCCAGAAGACCCAGCAGGGTGTGGCCGATTGACATGCCGAGCAGAGTACACGACGCGTATACATAGTGTGTATACACGCCGTGAGCGATCCTCCGTCCTCACCCGTACAGCGCCCGGACCGGTGCCCGTACAGCGCCCGGACACCTCGCGCCCGGGTGCCGGAGGACGTGTGCAGCCCCGGGCCACGGGTGTTCGGCACGTGGCCCGGGGCTGCGCCTCGGGATGCTCCGGCGAGGTGGGCTCAGGGCTTCCTGACCACCGCGTGGGCTCAGGACTTCCTGACCGCCGCCTTGATCCGCGCGCCGATCTTGTCGTCCACGCTGCTCCAGTACGCGAACGCCCGCTCCAGCACCGGAGCGCTCACCCCGTCCGACAGGTGGCCCGCGACGTTCGAGACCAGCCGGTCGCGCGCCGCGTCGTCCAGGACCTCGCGGACCATCGTGCCCGGCTGACCGAAGTCGTCGTCCTCGCGGTGCAGGGAGTACGCCTCGCGCACCATGTCCCCGGCCGCCTGCCAGCCCGCGATGTCGCCGTACGCCTCCGGGGAGGCCGCGGGGCCGCCGTACGAGTTCGGCGCGTACGGCGCGCCGGTGCGGGCCGGCTCGTAGCGCATCGGGCCGTCCTTGGCGTACGAGTGCACCGGCACGTGCGGGCGGTTCGGCGGCAGCTGCGCGTAGTTCGGGCCGATCCGGTAGCGGTGCGTGTCGGGGTACGAGAAGAGCCGGCCGAGCAGCATCTTGTCCGGCGACGGTGCCACTCCGGGCACCATGTTCGAGGGCTCGAACGCCGCCTGCTCGATGTGGACGAAGAAGTCCTCGGGGTTCGTGTCCAGCGTCATCCGGCCGACCTCGACGAGCGGGTAGTCGCCGTGCGGCCACACCTTCGTCAGGTCGAACGGGTTGAACCGGTAGTCCGGCGCGTCGTCGAACGGCATCACCTGCACGTACAGCGTCCACGACGGGTGCTCGCCGCGGTCGATCGCCTGCCACAGGTCCTGCCGGTGGAAGTCGGCGTTCTCCCCGGCCAGCGCGTCGGCGTCGGCCTGGGTGAGGAAGTCGATGCCCTGGTCGGTCTTGAAGTGGTACTTGACCCAGAACTTCTCCCCTCCGCCGTTGATCCACATGAACGTGTGCGAGCCGTAGCCGTTCATGTTGCGGTAGGTCTTCGGGATGCCCCGGTCGCCCATCAGCCAGGTGACCTGGTGCGCGGACTCCGGGGACAGCGTCCAGAAGTCCCACTGCATGTCGTTGTCGCGCAGGCCGTTGTCCGGGCGGCGCTTCTGGCTGCGGATGAAGTCCTGGAACTTGATCGTGTCCCGGACGAAGAACACCGGGGTGTTGTTGCCGACCAGGTCGTAGTTGCCGTGCTCGGTGTAGAACTTCAGCGCGAAGCCGCGCGGGTCGCGCCAGGTGTCGGGGCTGCCCTGCTCGCCGGCCACGGTCGAGAAGCGGGCCAGCATCCGGGTGCCGCGGCCGGGCTGGAAGAGGTCGGCCTTGGTGAACTGGCTGACGTCGTTCGTCACCTCGAACCGCCCGTACGCCCCGCTGCCCTTGGCGTGCACCACCCGCTCGGGGACCCGTTCCCGGTTGAACTGGGCCATCTTCTCGATCAGGTAGTGGTCCTGGAGGAGGATCGGGCCGTCCCGGCCCACGGTCAGCGAGTGCTCGTCGCTCTCCACCGGGATGCCGGCGTTGTTGGTGGTGGGCTGGACCTTCGGAGTGCTCATGAGGGTGTGTCCTCCCGTCCGGTGCGGTCCGGGACGACCGCGAGCCGGACCATGGGTCGGATCGCTTTCGCGGGGGCTGCTACCCACCCTCGCACCGAACCATCACCCGGGCACGTCGTCACGTCGTACCCTCGCCCGCCCGCCTCCGGGTGCCCGGGCCCCTGGCCCGCCGCCCCGTGGCGCCGCCGGGAGGTCCCTCGCACCCTCCCGGCCCACCCCCGGGGAGTCCGCCGTGCGCCTCCCGGCCCGCGCGGCGGCGGTTACAGGGGCAGCTCGAACCAGACGACCTTCCCGGCGCCCAGGCGGGTGGCGCCCCAGCGCTGGGCCATCCGGTTGACGAGGTACAGGCCGCGGCCGCCCTCCTCCTCGGGGGCGGCGTGGCGCATGCGGGGGAGGAGCGGGGCATCGTCGCCGACCTCGCAGCGCAGGACGTCGGTGCGGAGCAGCCGCAGGGTGACGGGGCGTTCGGCGTACCGGACGGCGTTGGTGACGATCTCGCTGACCAGCAGCTCGGCCGCGTCCACCTGCTCCTCAAGACCCCAGCGGCGCAGCGCCTGGCGGACCAGGCGGCGGGCCCGGCCGGCGGTCTGGGCCTGCGGCTCCAGGAACCAGTAGGCGACGTCGCTCGGCGCGATCCCGGCGAACCGGGCCGCGAGCAGGGCGATGTCGTCGTCGCGGTCGCCGGGGCCGAGGATCTCCAGCACCTCGTCGCACAGCGGCTCCAGGGGCGGCGGGGAGACCACCGCCGCGGCGTCGTGCAGCCGCTCGCGGAGCAGCTCGATGCCGCCCCACACGTCACGGCTGCGGGACTCCACCAGGCCGTCGGTGTAGAGCAGCAGCGTCGCGCCGGCCGGCGCCGGCAGCTCCACCGCCTCGAAGGGCACCCCGCCCACGCCGATCGGGGCGCCCGGGGGCACCTTGAGCACCTCGGCGGTGCCGTCCGCGTGCAGCAGCACGGGCGGCGGGTGGCCGGCGTTGGCCACGACCATGCGGTGAGCGATCGGGTCGTAGACGGCGTAGACGCAGGTCGCCATGCGGTCCTCGCCGAGCCGCTGGGCCTGCTCGTCCAGGTGGTACAGCACCTCCTGCGGGGCGAGGTCGAGCCCGGCGAGGGTCTGCACGGTGGTGCGCAGCTGGCCCATGATCGCCGCCGAGGTCATGGAGTGGCCCATCACGTCGCCGACGACCAGCGCCACGCGGCTGCCGGGCAGCGGGATCGCGTCATACCAGTCGCCGCCGACCCGGGCGGACTCCGCGGCCGGCAGGTAGCGGCTGGCCAGCTGCACCCCGGTGGGCTGCGGCAGGGAGTCCGGCAGCATCTCCCGCTGGAGGGCGTCCGCGATGTACGCCTCCCGCCCGTACAGCACCGCCTTGTCCACCCCGAGCGCGGTGTGGGTGGCGAGCTGGGCGGCGATCAGCAGGTCGTCGGCCTCGAACGGGGGACTGTCGGCACGGCGCAGCAGCACCGCCGCCCCGATGACCCGGCGCCGACCGCGCAGCGGCGCCAGCAGTGCCCGGCGACCGGACGGCAGCGGGACGCCCGGGTTGCCCAGCAGTTCGGCCAGCGCGTCGGCGGCCCTCGGGTACTCGGTGAACACCGGCCGGACCCCGCGCAGCACCTCGGCCAGCGGGCCGTCCAGCAGCACCCCGATGGTCTCCGGCGCCCCGCCGTACGGCGTCTCCAGCGCGGGCAGGCTGCCGACCGGCACCTCCTCCTCGCCGTCGGGGCCGTCCAGGCTGCCGTCGGCCCGGCGCAGCCGCAGCCGCAGCGGACCCGAGGGGCGCTCGTCGCCGACCGGCAGCGGCTCGCGCAGGTAGACGAGGATGGCGTCGGCGAAGGCCGGCACCGCGGAACGGCACAGGCCGAGCAGGATCTCGTCGAGGTCCAGACCGCGGGCGATCCGGCGGGTGGCCGCGCCCACGTAGCGCAGCCGGTCGGCCTCCGGGCCGGTCTGCACCGGCATCGGGATGCGCATCCCTGTGGAGTCCTCGTCGGCCGGGTGACCGGCGGCATCCAGCGCCGTACCCCGCGGCGGCGTGCTGACAAACGCGCGCAACGCCTCGCTCCCCTCCGTCGTGCCCGCCATCCATCCCGTCCCGTAGACCGTCGCGGACAGCTGGTCGGGTCCGTCGACCGGTTCCGTGCCGTACGCCCGTGCCGGGGCCTCCGGGGAACCGGACGGCTCGGCCGCGCCGCCGTCGTGCCGTGCACTGTACGCCTCGGACCCGGCCGGGCTCTCGCCGTACCCGTCCTGCCGGGTGGGCGGCGGGACGGCGGGGGCGGCCGGGGCCGGGTCGTCGTGGTGGGCCCGGGCGTCCTGCCGGCGGGAGCCGTGGTCGCGGTCGTGGCCGCCGTCCGCCTCACGGCCGGCGGCGGAGCCGTCCTGCGGGGTGTCGTGGCGCGGGGCCCGGGAACGGCCCCCGCCGGCCCGGCCGCGACCGGGCCGGGCGTTGCCGGTGTCGGCGGGCGCGGCGGCGGCCGGCTCGGCAGACGGCTCGGCCTGCGGTCCGCGCGGGCCGTGGTCGCCGCGCGGGTCGGGCTGCTGCGTGGCGGGGCGCCCGAGCGGGCGCGGCGGGTCGGTGGTCACGGGAGTCGGTCCTCCGTCGGATGCCCCGGGCGGTGCGGTGCGGCGGGGCGGTGGCCTTCGGTCAGGCTCGTCGGCAGTAGAGGAAGATCTGCTCCTCGGGCGGGACGTCGGTGCTGGCCGGGGCGTACCCGTAGGACTCCTCCTTGACCACCTCGAAACCCGCGTCGGTCACCAGGTGGTGCAGGTCCTCCCGCAGGTAGCCCGAGACCCGCACGATGTGGCCGAGGAACGGGATCGGCACGTCGTCGACGTCGGCCTCGACCATGCCGAGGGCCAGCAGCCCGCCGGGGACCAGCAGCTCCCGGAGCATGCCGAGGGCGCCCGGGATCTCGCGCCTGGGCAGCATCAGCAGGGTGAAGAACGCCGTGACGGCGTCGAACGAGCCGGGGGCGAGCAGGCCGTCCGCCAGCAGGCGGGTGAGGTCGGCCGACAGGTACTCGGCGTCCGGCACGTTCCGCCGGGCCAGGGCCAGCATTCCCGGCGACAGCTCCACGCCGGTGACGAGCAGCCCCGCGGCGGACAGCTGCCGGACCGTCGGGACGCCGGTGCCGCAGCCCGCGTCCAGCACGCGGGAGCCGGCGGGCAGCGACGCGGTCAGCCAGCCGCCGGCCGCGATCTGCCCCTCCTTGTGCGGGAACGCCTCGTCGTACCGGTCCCCGATGGCGTCGAACGCCGTGGCCTGTCCGGCCCGGTGGCCGCTCGGCTCCTCGTGCGGGGGAACCACCCCCACGTACTCGTGGCCGCCGTTTCTCACTGCTAGGAGCCTCCCTGACTGCGCTGTTCGGTGGGCTGGCCGGCCGGTGCGGGACCGGTCGCGGAACCCGGTCCTGAAGAGCGTCGGCCTGGCGCGTGCGTGCGGTGGCATATGCCGCACGCGGCACTCGTTCGTACCCCTGTGACGGTGCGTCAAACTTTAGGCCGCGGAGGGCAATTGTGCAGTCTCCCTGGGAAACGATCCTACGGTCGCGGCGGGGCGGGCGGCAAAGGGAGCGGGAAACCCGCGGCGGACCGTCCCGGTGCCCGGGCGGCCGGGCCTCTCCCCGGGCCTCCGGCGGCCCCGCGTCGGTGCTGGTCAGCGCTGGTCAGTGCTGGTCGGAGGGGGTGGGGCGGCGTCGGCCGGCGGGCTCGGCGGGTGGTCCGCGGGCGGGGGCCGGCGCCGGTCGGGCGCCGCCGGCGGGGGGAAAGGGCGACCCGGACAGGGCGCGGCTGTACGCCCGGCGGCGAGCCGGAGGCGGGCGGGGGCGGGCCCGGGCCGGACGGCGGACGGGGTGCGGAACGCCGGGCGGCCGCGGGCCCGCCGGCCGGCGGTGGAACGCCGTTGGCGGGCTTCTCCCGCCGGCCGTCCGGGCACGGCTGCCGGGAGCCCGCAGCGACCCGCCGGCACCGACGTCAGGCCGCGTCGTGCCGGTGCCGGTGCCGGACCGTCGGCCTGCGCCTGCGCCTGCGCCTGCGCCTGCCCCGCCCCTGCCTCCGCGCCTGCGTCAGGCCGCGCCGGGCCGGTCCGCCGGGCGGTCCCAGTCGGCGGGCAGCTCCGGCACCGGCCAGGCCGGGTCCGGCCGCCACTCCTGCCAGCCGTCCCGGAACGGGGTCCCCCAGGTGGCCACCCGCTCCACCGCGCGCTGCCCGGCCTGCCGCACCCGGACCGCCACCTCGGCCGGCATCAGCCCGTCGGCCTGCGCCTGCGCGAACTCGTCCTCGTCCCGCCAGTGCCAGGTGCGGTCGGGGTGGACGGAGACGTCCAGGAAGTGGTCCTCGGAGTCGACCCCGCCCGACCAGCGGCGCAACGGCTCCTCCAGGTTCACGTACCAGCTGCGGAAGTGCCAATCCACGTCCCAGAACAGCCATACCGACCACGGCTCACCCGGACGCGCGAGTTTGAGCACGCCCGCGCCGAACCACTCCTCGACGGCCCGGCGCCGGGGCCGCGTGTAGCGGGTGGCCAGCGGCTCCTGGTGGACCGGTGTGCCGTCCTCCATCACCGGCCGCACGCACGGGGTGTGCGGCGCAAGCCAGACCGCGAGCAGCTCCGGGCCGTCGCGGACCACCGTCACCGGGCGGCAGATGTGCACCGCGTCGGTGCCGTTGCCGCGGTAGCGCCACAGGATCTGCGTCCCGGGGCTCCAGAAGCGCGGGCGGTCGGTTCCTCCGGTACGGGCGGCGTCGAGGTCGGCTGTCATGCACAGAGTGTACGGACCGTCGTGCACAGAGTGTGCGGAGTGGATCACACGGTGCCGGGCGCGCCCGGTGCGGGGGCGGCCGTCACGGACGGGTCATCCGGAGCACGTCGAGGGCCTCGTCGAGCTGCTCCTCGGTGAGCAGTCCGCGCTCCACGTACCCTCCCTCCAGGACGACCTGACGGATCGTCTTCCGCTCCGCCAGGGACCGCTTGGCGACCTTCGCCGCCTCCTCGTAGCCGATGTACCGGTTGAGGGGGGTGACGACGGACGGTGAGGACTCGGCGTACTCCCGGGCCCGTTCGCGGTCGGCGGTGATGCCCTCGACGGTGCGGTCGGCCAGCAGCCGGGAGACGTTCGCCAGCAGCCGCACCGACTCCAGGATGTTGCGGGCGATCACCGGCAGCATCACGTTGAGCTCGAAGTTCCCGGCCGCGCCGGCCACGGTCACCGCCGTGTCGTTCCCGATCACCTGGGCGGCCACCATGAGCACCGCCTCCGGGACCACCGGGTTCACCTTGCCGGGCATGATCGAGGAGCCGGGCTGGAGGTCGGGCAGGCTGATCTCGGCCAGGCCGGTGCGCGGGCCGGAGGACATCCAGCGCAGGTCGTTGGCGATCTTCGTCAGGCCGACCGCGATGGTGCGCAGCTGGCCGGAGGTCTCGACCACCGCGTCCCGCGCGCCCTGGGCCTCGAAGTGGTTGCGCGCCTCGGTCAGCGGCAGCCCGGTGGCGCGGGCGACCTCGGCGATCACGGCGGACGGGAAGCCGGGCGGGGTGTTGATGCCGGTGCCCACGGCGGTGCCGCCCAGCGGCAGCTCGGTCAGCCGCGGCAGCGCCGAGGCCAGTCGCTCGTAGCCGTACCGGACCTGGGCCGCGTACCCGCCGAACTCCTGGCCGAGGGTGACGGGCGTGGCGTCCATCAGGTGGGTGCGGCCGGCCTTCACCACGTCCGCGAACTCGCCGGCCTTCGCCTCCAGGGCCTGCGCCAGGTGCTCCAGGGCCGGCATCAGGTCCCCGGTGACGGCCTCGGTGGCGGCGATGTGCAGGGAGGACGGGAAGACGTCGTTGCTCGACTGCGAGGCGTTGACATGGTCGTTCGGGTGCACCGGGCGGCCCAGGCGCTCGGTGGCGAGGGCGGCGATGACCTCGTTGGCGTTCATGTTGGACGAGGTGCCGGAGCCGGTCTGGAAGACGTCGACGGGGAAGTGCTCGTCCCAGGTGCCCTCCACCACCTCGGCGGCGGCGGCCTGGATCGCCTCGGCCATGTCGGGCTCCAGCACGCCCAGCTCGGCGTTGGCCTTCGCCGCGGCGGCCTTGATCCGGGCCAGCGCCCGGATGTGGGCGCGCTCGATGCGCTGCCCGGAGATGGGGAAGTTCTCCACGGCGCGCTGCGTCTGCGCGCCCCACCGCGCGGCCGCGGGCACGCGCACCTCGCCCATCGAGTCGTGCTCGACGCGGAATCCGTCCTGCGGGCCGTCCGTGCGGTCCCCGTGGTCTGTGTGGTCCGTGGCGTCCATGACTTCTACAGTGCGCCGGGTGACGGCTTTCTTCCCGTCTCCCGGCGTGTCCGGGGGTGTCCCGGCGCGCGGGAGGGCGTGTCCGGCGGGCTCGCACGCCCCCCGGGGGCGGGTGGCCGCCTGCGCGAGGGGGCCAGCCTCCCGCGCCCGGCGGCGTACGGGCTCCGGGCGCGCGGCCCGCGCGTCCCCTGCGGACCCGGCCTCCGTGCCGCCTGCCGTCGTTACGCCGCCTGCCGCCGTTACGCCGACTGCCGCAGGGAGGCCGCGAGCTGTTCGAGCTGGGTCTGCGGGGCGGTGCCCAGGACGACGGTGGTGACGCCGCTGTCCTGGCGGACCAGGGCCGCGTACCGGCCGCCGGACCAGCGCTGCCAGGTCTGGCCGTCGACCGTGGCGGTCGCGGAGGCGTCGCGGTGGGAGCCGATGGTGACCTGGCCGACGAAGTCCGCGCCGTTCCCGTTGGACTGCTCGACCGCCGCGTACTGCTCCTCCGGGTCCACGAAGCCCAGGTGCCAGGTCACGTTGTGCCGGTCGGAGCCGTCGTACGACACGGAGGTCGCCCGCCAGCGCGCGCCGAGGCCCTCGGGGCCGAGCACCTTGTAGGGGGCGTCGCGGCGGGCCTGCTGGAGCTCCACGGTGTAGCTGACGGTCCGCACCGCCGTGCCCGGGTCCTTCTTGGAGCCGTGCGGGATGAAGAGGTAGATCCCGTAGACGGCCACGCCCAGTACCACCAGGGACAGCACCAGGTCCCGCACCGTCTTGTTGCCACGCTTGTCCGCTGCCACCCCCCTATGGTCCCCCATGGGCGTATGGCGCCCGGCCGCCGGGTACCGGTTCGAGGCGTACGCCGGCAGCGGCCGGGTACTCGGCTCGGGCGTACGGAGCCTCCGGCCGGGTACTCGGGCGGGGCGTACGCCGGTCGCCGGCCGGGTACGTGCCGAGGATGGCGCTCATATGATGAATATCGCGCTCATTCTCACGCTCCACCCGGCGCCCGCCCCGGCAGGGTCGCCGCGCCCTCAAGCCCGGCCGTCCCCGTACAGAAAGGTGCGCGTGATGACCGAAAGCCACCAGAATCTGCCGCCGCAGCTCGAAGTGAGCCCGGAGGCGCCCGACCGCAACCTCGCCCTGGAGCTCGTCCGGGTCACCGAGGCCGCCGCGATGGCCTCGGCCCGCTGGGTCGGGCGCGGCGACAAGAACGGCGCCGACGGTGCCGCGGTGAAGGCGATGCGCACCCTCGTCCACACGGTGTCGATGAACGGCGTGGTCGTCATCGGCGAGGGCGAGAAGGACGAGGCGCCCATGCTCTACAACGGCGAGCGGGTCGGTGACGGCACCGGTGCGGAGTGCGACGTCGCCGTGGACCCGGTGGACGGCACCACCGTGACCGCCAAGGGCATGCCGAACGCCGTGTCGGTGCTCGCGGTGGCCGACCGGGGCACGATGTACGACCCGTCGGCCGTCTTCTACATGGACAAGCTGGTGGTCGGCCCGGAGGCGGCCGAGTTCGTGGACATCGACGCGCCCGCCGCCGTCAACATCCGCCGGGTGGCGAAGGCCAAGGGCGTCAGCCCGGGGGAGGTCACCGTCGTCCTGCTCGACCGGCCGCGCCACGACGACCTCGCACGGCAGATCCGGGAAGCCGGCGCGCGGATCAAGTTCATCATCGACGGCGACGTGGCCGGGTCGATCATGGCCGCCCGGGAGGACACCGGCGTCGACATGCTCATGGGCGTCGGCGGCACCCCGGAGGGCATCATCACCGCCTGCGCGATGGCCTGCCTGGGCGGCACCATCCAGGGGCGGCTGCACCCCAAGGACGACGCGGAGCGCCGCAAGGCGCTGGACGCCGGCCACGACCTGAACCGGGTGCTGCACACCCGCGACCTGGTCAGCGGCGACAACGTCTTCTTCGTGGCCACGGGCGTCACCGACGGCGAGCTGCTGCGGGGCGTGCGGTACCGCGCCGAGACCGCGACCACGTCCTCCCTGGTGATGCGGTCGAAGTCCGGCACGATCCGGCGGATCGACTCGGTGCACCGGCTGTCGAAGCTGCGGGCGTACAGCGCGATCGACTTCGACCGCGCCAACTGAGCCCCGCCGGCCGTCCCGCCGCCAGGGGAGTGCGACCGTTTCGCCGCCCGGGAGCCCGCCCGGGAGCCCGGCCGGGGGCACGCGGGCAGGCGGGCGCCTGGGCGCCCGGGCGCGCGCACCGGCGGGTGCGGGTCCGCGGGCGGGTGGGAAGCGGTCAGCCGACGGCGGCGACGCGCGGGGCCGGGACGTGCAGCTCGGCGTCGCGCCGCCGCCGCCGGGCCAGCACCACCCGGCGCTCGGCCGCGGTCATGCCGCCCCACACGCCGTACGGCTCGGGCTGGAGCAGCGCGTGCTCGCGGCACTCCACCATCACCGGGCAGCGGGAGCAGACCCGCTTGGCCGCCTCCTCACGGGCCAGTCGGGCCGCCGTCGGCTCCTTGGAGGGGGCGAAGAACAGCCCCGCCTCGTCGCTGCGACAGGCGGCATCCGAGTGCCATGGCCCCCCGAGATCCCGCGGGTGCCCCAGCGGGAGGGAGAGGTCCGCGGCGGGCTCGATCGGTTGCAGCACGGGAAACTCCTGACGACGGCTCGGCAGTTGCCACGCTTGCCAGTCGCCGCCCGGCGCGCCCGCTGGTCCGCTCCGGGAGTCGGAGCGCGGCGATGGCGGGAACTGCCGTGCGGCGGCGTGCCGTTCCCCTACCCGCTGTGCGCGACTTCATGCGCACCGTGTTCAACCCGCGTGCACCGGCGGCCGGATGTCAGCCCTCCGCGCCCTTCTTCCGCAGGTCGCCGACCTTCTTGCCGCGCTTGGACTTCGCCTCGACGCCGCCCATGAAGGCGAAACCGACCACCCGGACCACCGGAGCGCCCGGGTCCGGTTCGTCGTAGGACTTCACGTCGGAGCCGCCCACGACGCCGACGACGCTGCCGCGCAGCGTCACGTTCTCGGGCACCCTGATGCTGATGCCGCCCATGACGGCCGTGCACTGGATGACGACCTCGGGGGAGGTGAACGTGGCCTCCGTCAGGTCGATCTCGATGCCGCCCATGAACGCGATGGCGGTGATCCGGTTGCCGACCCGCCAGCGCCCCTTGCGCTCGGCTCCGCTGAGGATGCCCACCAGGGTGGGGTTCTCGCCGCCCTCGGAGGAGGCCGGGCGGGCTGCGGGGGGCGGGGTCGCGGCGGCCTGGCCGGCGGGCAGGTCCCGTACCAGCGGCTCCAGCTGGCCCACCGTCTTGGCGCGGTAGACCTGTTCCAGGCGCTCCGCGTGTTCCTCGGCGTCGAGCCGGCCCTCGGCGAGGGCGTCGCGCAGGATGTCGGCGACCCGGTCCCGGTCGGCGTCGGAGGCGCGCAGCGTGCCGTCGGAGAGCGGGGCGGAGGGCTGGGGGGCGCGCTTCTGGAGCTGGGATTCGTCCACCCGGCAACGGTACCGAGACGCGATAGATCGCAACTACCCTGAGCGCCCCTGAAGTCCACCTGACGCGACCCTGAGACGGCCCCAAGGGTGCGGTGCGCCGTTCCTCGGGGGTGCGGGCCTTCGGGCGGGCCGGGTGCGGGCCGGGTGCGGGGCCGGGGTGGCCGGGGGTGGGCAGGGGGCGCGACTGCGGGGTACGGCCGCCGGCAGGGCCGGGGCGCGGTCGGGGGCCCGGTGGCGCCGGCGCGGGTTGTCCACAGGTGAGCCGAACCTCACCTCGGGACGGCCGCGCGGAGGTTCTAGGCTGGAGTCGCTTCAGCGTCGTCGCAGCCGAGTGAGGAATGTCCCATATGACCGAGTTCGCCTATACGGATCTGCTCCCCCTCGGTGAGGACACCACGTCGTACCGCCTGGTCACCAGTGAAGGCGTCAGCACCTTCGAGGCCGGCGGCCGCACCTTCCTCAAGGTGGACCCGGAGGCGCTGCGCCGTCTCGCCGCCGAGGCGATGCACGACATCTCGCACTACCTGCGCCCGGCGCACCTCGCCCAGCTGCGCCGCATCCTGGACGACCCCGAGGCCAGCCCGAACGACCGCTTCGTCGCGCTCGACCTGCTGAAGAACGCCAACATCGCCGCCGCCGGCGTGCTGCCCATGTGCCAGGACACCGGCACCGCGATCGTCATGGGCAAGCGCGGCCAGAACGTGCTCACCGAGGGCGGCGACGAGGAGGCCCTCTCCCACGGCATCTACGACGCCTACACCAAGCTCAACCTGCGTTACTCCCAGATGGCCCCGCTGACCATGTGGGAGGAGAAGAACACCGGCTCCAACCTGCCCGCCCAGGTCGAGCTCTACGCCACCGACGGCGGCGCCTACAAGTTCCTCTTCATGGCCAAGGGCGGCGGCAGCGCCAACAAGTCCTTCCTCTACCAGGAGACCAAGGCGGTCCTCAACGAGGCGTCGATGATGCGCTTCCTGGAGGAGAAGATCCGCTCCCTGGGCACCGCGGCCTGCCCGCCCTACCACCTGGCGATCGTGGTCGGCGGCACCAGCGCCGAGTTCGCCCTGAAGACCGCCAAGTACGCCTCCGCGCACTACCTGGACGAGCTGCCCGCCGAGGGCTCCCCGACCGGCCACGGCTTCCGCGACAAGGAGCTGGAGCAGAAGGTCTTCGAGCTCACCCAGAAGATCGGCATCGGTGCCCAGTTCGGCGGCAAGTACTTCTGCCACGACGTGCGCGTGGTCCGGCTGCCCCGGCACGGCGCCTCCTGCCCGGTCGCCATCGCCGTCTCCTGCTCGGCCGACCGCCAGGCGCTCGCCAAGATCACGCCCGAGGGCGTCTTCCTGGAGCAGCTGGAGACCGACCCGGCCCGCTTCCTGCCCGAGACCACCGACGAGCACCTGGACGAGGACGTCGTCCGCGTCGACCTCAACCGGCCGATGGACGAGATCCGCGCCGAGCTGACGAAGTACCCGGTCAAGACCCGCCTGTCGCTGTCCGGCCCGCTGGTGGTGGCCCGCGACATCGCGCACGCCAAGATCAAGGAGCGGCTGGACGCGGGCGAGGGGATGCCGCAGTACCTGCGCGACCACGCCGTCTACTACGCCGGCCCGGCCAAGACCCCCGAGGGCTACGCCTCCGGCTCCTTCGGCCCGACCACGGCCGGCCGCATGGACGCGTACGTCGAGCAGTTCCAGGCCGCCGGGGGCTCCTTCGTGATGCTCGCCAAGGGCAACCGCTCCAAGCAGGTCACCGACGCGTGCGCCGCGCACGGCGGCTTCTACCTCGGCTCGATCGGCGGCCCGGCGGCCCGGCTGGCCCAGGACTGCATCAAGAAGGTCGAGGTGCTGGAGTACGCCGAGCTCGGCATGGAGGCGGTCTGGAAGATCGAGGTCGAGGACTTCCCGGCCTTCGTCGTCGTGGACGACAAGGGCAACGACTTCTTCCAGGACCCGGCCCCCGCCCCGACCTTCACCTCCATCCCGGTCCGCCAGGGCGCGTGACGCCCCCCGTCCGCCCCCGGGTTCCCCCCGGACGAAGCCCCCGGTCGCGCCGGTCCGAGCGCGCCGGGGGCCGTCCGGCGTGTCGGCTGGGCGCTCCCCTCAGCGCCCAGCGGCGGCCTGTTCCAACTGGGCGGTGATTCCCTGCCGGTCGATCTGGATCCAGTACTCGGCGATCAGGCCGTCCTCGACGCGATAGACCGCGCTGGCCGTCTCCGTGATCTGCGCACCGGTCGGCGGGTAGTGGTCGATCGGACCGACATGGGTTCCGACCTGGGTCCAGCGGGCGTAGACCCGATCGTCCTCGGCGATGAGCTCGTCCACGGTCAGAGTGAAGTCGCCGTACGCGTCGAGCATCTCCTGGACGTGTTCGGCGTACTGCTGAGGTGTGCGCTCCACGACCACCGGCGCCTCGGAGACCACCTGGTGGGCCTGGACCCGACCGGCCATGAAGCGATCGGCCCGGTCCGGGTGCAGCCCCGTTCGCACCTGCAGAAGAAACTGGCGGACGATGTCCTTGGCATTGGTCATACCGCGAATTCTGGCATGGCATGCATTCCGGGTGATTCCCGGCGTGCTCGGTGAGAAGAGCGTTCTCGCACGTGGCGCCGGTGCGGACCGGTGCGACGCGGTATGCGCCGGTGACCGCGCGCCGACCAGACCAGGGGAAGAGCGGCGGGCAGGCGGCGGCAGGGCGGTGGGGCATACCCCTGGGGCATTCATATATCCGTATTTCGCTGTTCCACCTCGGTCGCGCCTGAGCGCCCATACGATCGCCCCATAACACCCGGTGTGCAAAGGTGCACGCTGAGGGGCGGGACTGAGCGGAGATGGGCGCTGTGAGCGGCGAGGAGCGGCAGGACGGGGCCAGGTTCCTGGGGCGGGAGATCCGGATCGCGCGGGAGCGGAGAGGGCTCACGCAGCAGCAGATCGGCGACGAGGCCGGATACGAGCGGTCCTACGTGACACACGTCGAGGGGGGTAAGCGGCTCGCGTCGCTGCCCTTCGCGGAGTCGTGCGACCGCCTTTTCGAGACGACGGGATACTTCGTCCGCCTCCGCGAGGAGATGAGCGAACGGGGCCACCCCGGCTGGTTCGTGCCGTACATCAAGCTGGAGCAGCAGGCCACCGAGATCTGCGACTACTCCAACTCGTTCATCATGGGCATGCTCCAGACGCCCGCGTACGCGGAGGCGACGCTCCGCATGTTCCATCCGCGCGACGACGAGGAGCAGATCAAGGCCCGGGTCGCGGCCCGGCTGGGCCGCCACGACGTCATGGCCCGTGACGCGCCGCCGTTGCTGTGGGTCGTCCTGCATGAGGCGGTGCTCCGAACCCTGGTCGGCGGACCAGCGGTCATGGCCGAGCAGTTGGAGTACCTGTGCGCGGAGGCGGCTTCGCCGCACGTCGTGATCCAGGTGCTTCCCTTCTCTGCTGGTGCTCCCGCAGCCTCCCTCCCGTTTATCCTCCTCACGTTGGAGGGCGGGGAGTCCGTCCTGTACACGGAGAGCAGGGAAGGGGGGCATGTGAACGACTCGGCCGCCGCAGTGGCAAGTGCTCGTGCCACGTACGACTGGCTTCGCGCCGCAGCGCTCTCGCCTGACGCCTCGCTTCACTTCATCCGAGGCATCGCAGAGGAGTACGTCAGATGAGCAACACCCCTGATCTCGTCGGTACGGCGCTGGTGTGGATCAAGAGCACCTACAGCGGCCCCGAGGGCGGTAACTGCGTCGAGTGGGCGCCGTCATACGCGACTGCGCACGACGTGGTCCCGGTCCGCGACTCCAAGGACCCGCAGGGCCCTGCCCTCGCCTTCAGCCGCGACGCGTGGTCGTCCTTCCTCACCGCCGTCCGTGAGGCGGAGTTCCCGTCCGCCTGAACGCGCCACCTCTGGTGCCCGGGAGCGCTGTGGCGTCCCGGGCACGGTCGTTTCCGCCGCGTTTCCCGTCCTGAAAAGCCGTTCCCCTTGCACCGGCGGCTGTTGCTCGCGAGCATTCACTCAGGACTAGGCGAACTGTCGGAGGGGAACCCGCATGAAAGTCACCCAACTCGTCAGTGTTTGCGATCTGAAGGACTGCCCGACCATCTATGTGACAGACCGCGAAACGTTGCTGGTCCAAGGGGAGACTCCGGCCGACCACGGCCTCAACCTTCCCGCGCATGAGACGGTTGTCGAGATTCCGACGGAGCTGGTGCTCGATCTGGTGCGAAGGGGCCTGCATGTCCATGAGTCTCGCTGAGCTGTTCGACGGTTTCGAACGAGAAGCGTTCCGGCTGGAGACCCTTGATGATTACAGTGGCTCCGGCAACACGGCCGCTTACCAGGCATTCCTGGCCGGGTGTCCGCAGTCCGCCGACTACAACGAGAGCTGGATCAACGAACTGCGTGGCCACACTGGCCAGGGGAAGCGGATTTACCGCGTCCACATCCTGTCGCGGCCCTTGACTCCCTACCTGCGGTTCGAGTTGGGATGGGGTTACCGGAAGAACGCCACAGGCGGCGAGGAGTTCTTTGTTCTCGACACCACCCAGCACCCCAATCCCCTGCCTGGCGTCCCGGACTTCTGGCTCTTCGACAGCGCTCACGCGGTCATCCTGCGTTATGACGAGCACGGTGCGGTGACCGAGAGGGAGACTCTGCCGGCCGGTCGGGCACGGGAGTTCGCCGCCAACCGCGACATCGCGTTGGCTGAAGCGGAGCCCTTCGAAGCGTGGTGGGCGAAGCACGGCGGCTGGTGAACAGAGAGGAAATCGGCCCTGCGCTGCGGGCGTTGCGACTGGCCTCCGGCAAGGAGGCGAAGGTCGTCGCCCGCAGCGCGGCCATGTCCGCGAGCAAGCTCAGCAGGATCGAGACGGGGAAGGTAACCCCGTCCCTCGTGGACGTCGAGCATCTGCTCGTGGCTGTGGGCGGGCCCGAGGACTCCGGGTCGGAGATCCTTGCGGCGGCTCGAGCAGCGTCAATGGACTCCACGACGTGGCGTCAGACGCGACGTATGGGCACGCATCGGGCTCAGTTGCAGGTCCAGGGGCTGGAAGCGCGAATGACGCTGCTGCGGCTCTTCCAATCGGCCCTCGTGCCGGGACTGTTGCAGACGCCCGAGTACATGCGCGCCGTACTGAGCCGGCACGGGCTGAGCGAGGACCAGCTGACCCGGACCATGCAGGCACGCATGGACCGCCAGAGGGTGCTTTACGATGGCGCCAAGGAGCTCCGTTTCGTCATCACGGAATCCGTGCTGCGCTGGCGCCTTGTTCCGCCGCCCATGATGGCAGGGCAGTTGGACCGGATCATTTCCGTGTCCCGACTGCCGAACGTGGATGTGCGGATCGTTGTCCTGGATGCACCGCAGCACGACGTGCCCAACCACGCGTTCGTTATTCGGGACGACCGGGTCGTGACCGTCGAGATCGTCCACGCCGAGTTGGCGATCACTGAGCCGCGTGATGTTGCCCTGTACGTAGGAAAATTCGAGGGGTTCGCCGCTGCCGCTCTTTCCGGGCCGGATGCCCAAGAGTTCATGGCGGCGGTGCGGGACGGGTTCTTGCGGGAACGGGAAACGGGATAGGCGTAGCTACTGTCAGGCGCTTCACTGGGATCGACAACGGACCCGGCGGGAGCGGAATGCGCGGGTCCCCATTCCGAACACAGTGAAGGGGTAGGGCCGATGGAGCAGCTGGACGTCGTCACCACCGCCGGTGGAGAGGAAGGCGACGGGCACCCCGGGACGCCGTGGTCGCCTCCGCAGGACCCGCCGTCGCCGGACGGGACCACGCCGCCCGGGGACGGGACGCACCGCAAGTGAGTGCTACCGGAGCTACCGGGGGCCGGCCCGTGCCGGGCCGGCCCCCGGCCGCGTGGGACGCCCCGGCGCCCGGGTGGGAGGCGGCCTTCGCCCAGGTGCCACGGGCCGCCTTCCTGCCTGACCTGGTGTGGCCGTACGACATGGCCCGCCGTACGACCGTGGCCGTCGACCGCGCGCTGGATCCGTCCGGCTGGCAGGAGTACGCCGAGGCCGACGTACCGATCGTCACCCAGTGGGACGACGGCGAGCACGCCGGCCGCGAGCCGGGCCGGGTGTCCACGTCGTCCGCTTCGATGCCGTCGGTCGTGGCAGGGATGCTGGACGACCTCCGAGTGGAGCCTGGACGACGGGTGTTGGAGGTCGGCACCGGGACCGGCTGGAACGCGGCACTGCTGTGCCACCGGCTCGGCGACGCGAACGTGACGAGCGTCGAGGTGGACCCGGTTGTCGCTGCGCGGGCGCGTGCGGCGCTGGACCGGGCGGGCTACCGTCCCGCGCTGGTCGTCGGCGACGGCTTCGCCGGGCACCCGGCCGGGGCGCCGTACGACAGGGTCGTTGCGACCTGCGGCCTGCGCGAGATCCCGTACGCCTGGGTGGCGCAGACCGCGCCCGGCGGGCTGGTGGTGGCGCCTTGGGGGACCCACTTCGACAACGGCGACGCCGTGGTGCGGCTGGAAGTGGCGGACGGACGGGCGGAGGGCCGGTTCACGCGGCCCGTGGAGTTCATGAAGATGCGCTCGCAGCGGACCGCCGTACGCCACGCCGAACACGTCCCGCCGCAGGGCACGGCCGGTGCCGAGGAGTCCGCCACCATGCTCAGCGCCGAGGAACTGCTCCCGGCCGCGTTCGTCCTCGGGCTGCGGGTGCCTCACTGCGTCCAGGCGGTGGCGGGCAAGCGCGGCGACACCCGGCCCATCTGGTACTACAGCCGCACCGATCGGTCCTGGGCGGTGGCGGTCCTGCGGGACGGCGGCCGGGAGAACGCGGTGTGGCAGTCCGGGCCGCGCCGCCTGTGGGACGAGACCGAGGCCGCCGTGCGCTGGTGGCGCGCGCGGGGACGCCCGGGCCTGGACCGGTTCGGCCTCAGCGTGGACCCCGCCGGCACCCGCGTGTGGCTGGACCGGCCGGAGGACGAGGTGACGCCGGGCCGGGCCTGAACCCGAGCCGGACAGGCTGCCGTTGTGCGGGGGGCAGCGGGCCCGGGAGGCTTGCCCGGGTGGCGTGGACCGGGGGCCGGATGCTCCTATGAGCGGACCGGGGGCCGGATTCTCCTATGAGACGTCAGGCGTCCTCGGGGGTGTCTCCCGACGCCTGCCCGGTACGGTGCCCGGCCTCCTCCGCGTCGACGCGGGCCTGCTCGGCCGCGCCCTCGGCGAGCTCCTCCGCCTCCTCCGCGGCCAGCGCCGCGTCCAGGCGGGCGCGGGCACCCTCCAGCCAGCGGCGGCACACCCGGGCCAGCTCCTCGCCGCGCTCCCACAGGGCGAGCGACTCCTCCAGGGTGGCGCCGCCCGCCTCCAGGCGGCGCACCACGTCGATCAGCTCGTCGCGCGCCTGCTCGTAGCCGAGGGTCGAGGTCGCCTTGGGCTCCTGGTCTGCCATGTCCGCAAGCCTAGGGCGTACCTCTGACGGCGCTGTCCACTAGCGTGCGTCCATTCGCGTGCAAGAGCGTGTCCACGCCAGGGCCGCGACAACTCCGCCCCGAGAGGACGCCTGTTCCGTGAACCGCCCCCGTGCCGCCCGGCCGCGCCGGTACGCCGTCGTCACCGCGCTGCTGTCCCTCGCCGCCCTCACCGGCTGCGGCGGCCACGACGCCGACAGCGCCGGCGATGCCGGCCGCGCCTCCAAGGCCGCCGCGGCCGCCATTACTCCGTCCCAGGTGCTGGCCTCTGTGCCCGACCCCGCCTCCATCACCGTGCCGGGTGCCGCTCCGGCCACGACCGGCGCCACCCCGAAGGCCACCCAGCCGCCGAGCGGGAAGACCGCCGGGCTGACCGCCCAGCAGATCTGGGACCGCGCCAACGCTGCCATGAACGCGACGACCTCCGTCTCGTTCACCATGGACACCGTCGACGACCAGCACGTCCCCCTCCACATCACCGCCACCCTCGCCACCGACGGCGACTGCACGGCCAAGATGGCCGCCCGCGCCGGCAGCGGACAGGTGATCCAGGTCGGGGCCATCTCTTACGTCAAGGCCGACGTCGGCATGTGGAAGATCCTCCTCGCCGACCCTGTTTTCGGCGACGACCTTGAGAAGAACGTCGCCGGGGTGTGGTTCGGCGACGAACTCACCCATTTCGCCATACCGGAGATCTCGATGGCCTGCAGCATCTCCCCGGTCGTGCAGAACGTCGTCCAGGACTTCGGCGGCGCCAAGTCGAAAGGCGCCCCCAAGACGGTTGCAGGGCAGCTCGTCATACCGGTGACGCAGAAGAGCGACGACGGCAGCACCACGCTCGACGTGGCGGCGGAGGGCCCGGCCAGGGTGGTCCGTTACACCACCTCGGACCCGCACCCGACGACCGTGACGTTCACCGGCTACGACAAGCCGCTGCACACGAAGGCCCCGGCGGGCGCGGTCACCTGACGGGTACGGGTTCCTGGCGCCCACCAGGTCCCCGGAGGGGAGGGGGGAAGTTGCGGCGGGCCTGGCGCCGGAGGACCGTTGGAGGGGAAGGCGCCCGGGGCCGGCCCTGGTGCGCAGGGCGTGGAACCTCGGGTGCGTTCGCCGAAAGGACGCACGTGTCATGAGGATGCTGCTGACCGCACGACTGGACACCGAGACCGCCAACCGGGCCGTGGCGGACGGGACCCTGCAGAAGATGATCGAGGGGGTCGTCGAGCACCTGAAGCCGGAGGCGACCTACTTCACCGACTCCGAGGGCGACCGCTGCTGCCTGATGGTCTTCGACATGAAGGACGCCTCGGAGATCCCCCCGGCCGCCGAACCGCTCTTCGCCTCCGGCGCGAAGATCTCGTTCAAGCCCGTCATGACCGTGGACGACCTGCGGACGGGGCTGGAGAGCCTGGGAAAGTAGCCCCGACCAGCCTCCGACCGACCCCGACCAGCCCCGGCCGGTCGGCCTATTGGTCCCCGACCAGTCCTGAGCAACCCCTGACGAGCCGACCAGCTGCCGACCGGTCCTCGACCAGTCGCCGAGAGCCCCGCCGCTTCCCTGTGCCGGCGCCGCTCAACCTCCTGCCGGGTCGGACGACTCCACCCGTACCGCGAACCCGCCCTCCGCCACCCGCGCCCGCAGCGGGTCGCCGGGGGAGACCTCCCCCGGATCGCGGACGACGGCGCCGTCCTCGCGCTGGAGCACCGCGTAGCCGCGCCGCAGCGTCGCGGCGGGGGAGAGGGCGACGACGCGGGCCAGGGTGTGGGTGAGGTCGGCGTCGGCGCGCTCCAGCAGGTGCCCGACGGTGCGGCGGGCGCGGTCGAGCCGGCCGGCGACCTCCGCCTCCCGCTCCTCCACCATCCGCCGCGGCGCCGCGAGCACCGGGCGGCTCAGCGCCGCCGCCAGCCCGCGCTCCTCGCGCTCCAGCAGCCCCCGCACCACCCGCAGCGCCCGGTCCTGCACCTGCCGCACCCGGGCAAGCTCCTCGCGGACGTCCGGCACGATCCGCTTGGCCGCGTCGGTGGGCGTGGAGGCGCGCAGGTCGGCCACCAGGTCGAGCAGCGGCGTGTCCGGCTCGTGGCCGATGGCCGACACCACCGGCGTACGGCACTCCGCGACCGCCCGCACCAGCTGCTCGTCGGAGAACGGCAGCAGGTCCTCCACGCTGCCGCCGCCCCGGGCGAGCACGATCACGTCCACCTCGGGGTGCGCGTCCAGCGCCCGCACCGCCTCGACGATCCGGGGCACCGCGTTGGCGCCCTGCACGGGCACGTTGCGGACCTCGAAGCGGACCGCGGGCCAGCGCAGCCGGGCGTTCTCCCGTACGTCCCGCTCGGCCGCCGAGGCACGGCCGGTGACCAGGCCGATCAGCCCGGGCAGGAACGGCAGCGGGCGCTTGCGGGCGGCCTCGAACAGTCCTTCGGCCGCCAGCGCCTTGCGCAGCAGCTCCAGCCGCACCAGCAGCTCGCCCATGCCCACCGGCCGGATCTCCGCGGCCCGCAGCGAGAGGGTGCCGCGCGGCCCGTACCACTCCGGCCGGGCGTGCACCACGACCCGCGCGCCCTCGCCCACCACGTCGGCGACCTGCTCGTACACCGCGCGGAAGCAGGTGACGGAGATGGAGACGTTGCGGGAGGGGTCGCGCAGCGTCATGAACACCACCCCGAAGCCGGGACGGCGCGACAGCTCGGTGATCTGGCCCTCGACCCACACCGCTCCGAGCCGGTCGATCCACCCTCCGATCAGCCGCGAAACCTCTCCGACCGGGATCGGCGCATCCGCCGACGTGCTCACCGCCATGTCCGCACCCTAGTGCGCCCCGCCGACAGCGAGGACCCGCACCGTACGATGGTCGCCATGAGCTCTGACTCCTCCCGCCGTGTCCTGCTCGCCGCCCCCCGCGGGTACTGCGCGGGCGTGGACCGTGCCGTGATCACCGTAGAGAAGGCGCTGGAGCAGTACGGCGCCCCGGTCTACGTGCGCAAGCAGATCGTGCACAACAAGTACGTCGTGCAGACCCTGGAGAAGAAGGGCGCTGTCTTCGTCGACGAGACGGAGGAGGTGCCCGAGGGGTCGATCGTGATCTTCTCCGCGCACGGCGTGGCACCCGTCGTCCACGACGAGGCGGCCGAGCGGAAGCTCGCCTCCATCGACGCGACGTGCCCCCTGGTCACGAAGGTGCACAAGGAGGCCGTCCGCTACGCCAACGACGACTTCGACATCCTCCTCATCGGCCACGAGGGCCACGAGGAGGTCATCGGCACGATGGGCGAGGCGCCGGACCGCATGCACCTCGTCGACGGCCCGGCCGACGCCGCGAACGTCACCGTGCGTGACGAGTCCAAGGTGGTGTGGCTCTCCCAGACCACGCTCTCGGTGGACGAGACGATGGAGACGGTCGACGCGCTCAAGGAGCGCTTCCCGCAGCTGGTCTCGCCGCCCAGCGACGACATCTGCTACGCCACCCAGAACCGCCAGGTCGCGGTGAAGCAGATCGCCGCCGAGGCCGATCTGGTGATCGTCGTCGGCTCCCGCAACTCCTCGAACTCGATCCGGCTGGTGGAGGTCGCCCTCCAGGCCGGCGCCGGCGCCTCCTACCTCGTCGACTTCGCCGAGGAGTGCGAGGACGGCTGGCTGGAGGGCGTCCGCACCGTCGGCGTCACCTCCGGCGCCTCCGTGCCGGAGATCCTGGTCGAGGGCGTCGTGGAGTGGCTGGCCGAGCGCGGCTTCGGCGACGTGTCGGTGGTGACGTCCGCGCGGGAGTCGATCCAGTTCTCGCTGCCCAAGGAACTGCGCCGGGACCTGCGTGCGGAGCTGGCCGCCGGGGAAGCCAACAACTGACGTCCGGCGAGCGGGGGACATCCGCCGAACAGGTGGCGAACGCCGTCCGCCCTTAACGTGGAGGCCATGAACGTGTTCGGTGTGGACATCGGCGGTACGGGCATCAAGGGCGCCCCGGTCGACCTGGAGAAGGGCGACCTGGCGGACGAGCGGTGCAAGGTTGCTACGCCGCATCCGGCCACCCCCGAGGCCGTCGTCGAGGGGGTGGCCGAGGTGGTCGCCCACTTCGGCTACCAGGGCCCGATCGGGATCACCTTCCCGGGCGTGGTGGTGGACGGCGTCACCCGCACCGCCGCGAACGTCGACCGCCACTGGATCGGCACGGACGCCCGCACGCTGCTCGGCGACCGGCTCGGCCAGCCGGTCGTGGTCCTCAACGACGCGGACGCCGCCGGCGTGGCCGAGATGACCTTCGGCGCCGGCCGAGGCCACGGCGGCACCGTCATCATGCTCACCCTCGGCACCGGCATCGGCAGCGCCGTCTTCGTCGACGGCACGCTGGTGCCCAACACCGAACTCGGCCATCTCGAACTGCACGGACACGACGCCGAGAAGCGCGCCTCGGTCAAGGCCCGCGAGGACGAGGAGCTGAGCTGGGAGCACTGGGCGCACCGGCTGAAGAAGTACCTGGCGCACGTGGAGATGCTCTTCTCGCCGGACCTCTTCGTGATCGGCGGCGGGGTCAGCCGCAAGGCCGACAAGTTCCTGCCGCACATCCACGGCGTCAGCGCGCCGATCGTCCCCGCGGAGCTGCAGAACAACGCGGGGATCGTGGGCGCGGCGATGGCAGCCGCAAAGCTCTGACGACCACGATCACGGCGGCCAGCACCGTACCGGTGTAGAGCCAGCCGGTCATGAGCGCGAGCCCGGTGAAGACGCCCATCAGCCGTCCGGCGAGCCCGCCGCCCCCGCCGCCCGCGGTGAGCGTGATGGCCAGGGCGAACGCGATGGGGGCCGCCACCGGCGCGGCCACCAGGTCGTAGGGGCGCACGTAGAACGCGGCGGCGACGCACACGGCGATGAAGGCGACGCCGAAGAACGTGCCGGGGCCGTCGAAGAGCGCGGAGTCGAGCAGCCCGGCCAGGACCGTCACCACGGTGGTCAGCGCGCCGGTGCCCAGGCCGGTCAGGCGGGCCCGGGGCCTCCGCAGCGCGAGCAGCACGCGCAGGACGCCCGGGAGCTTCCCGCGGCCGCCGTCCGGGCCGCCGCCGTCCGAGCCGCCCGGCGCGGGCCGGGGCGCTTCGGGAGGTGCGACGGCAGCCGCGGCACCGGGTTCGCGGACGCGGGCGGCGGCGGACCAGCGCACGACGGCGCCCGTGGCGGCCCGGCCTGTGGGGCCGGGGCGGCGGCAGAGCCGGGGCGGCCTGGCGCACGGCGCCGCCCGGAGTGCCCGCGCCGGTCGGCGCACTGTGTTGCTCCACCTACCCAACGTAGGCGGCGCCCGGCGGGCGCGCAGCCCGGGGACACGCGGATTCGCCCTCCTGGGTGGCGGTTCGAACGGGAGTGTTCGAGCGGGGCGGGGCGCCTGGCGGCGGCCCGTAGACTGGGGGCGGCCAGCCCGTGCCCGCACCTTCTCCAGGAAGACCTCACGTGTCGCTCACCATCGGAATCGTCGGCCTGCCGAACGTCGGCAAGTCGACGCTCTTCAACGCCCTCACCAAGAACGACGTGCTGGCGGCCAACTACCCGTTCGCCACCATTGAGCCGAACGTGGGCGTGGTGGGTGTGCCCGACCCGCGCCTGGACAAGCTCGCGGAGCTCTTCTCCTCCGTCCGGGTGCTGCCGGCCACCGTCGACTTCGTGGACATCGCCGGCATCGTGCGCGGCGCCTCCGAGGGCGAGGGCCTGGGCAACAAGTTCCTGGCGAACATCCGCGAGTCCGACGCGATCTGCCAGGTCATCCGGGCCTTCAAGGACGAGAACGTCATCCACGTGGACGGCAAGGTCTCGCCCAAGGACGACATCGAGACGATCAACACCGAGCTGATCCTCGCCGACCTCCAGACCGTCGAGAAGGTGCTGCCGAGGCTCCAGAAGGAGTCCCGCATCAAGAAGGACACCCTCCCGAAGGTCAAGGCCGTCGAGGAGGCCAAGGAGATCCTGGAGAAGGGCGACACCCTCTTCTCCCACGGCCTGGTCCAGGGCACCGAGCGGGTCGAGCTCCTCCACGACCTGCACCTGCTGACCACCAAGCCGTTCCTCTACGTCTTCAACGTCGACGAGGACGAGCTGACCGACGAGGCGTTCAAGGCCGAGCAGAGCGCGCTGGTCGCCCCGGCCGAGGCGATCTTCCTCAACGCGAAGCTGGAGGCCGACCTCGCCGAGCTCGACGAGGCGGACGCGATGGAGCTGCTGGAGTCCGTGGGCGCGACGGAGCCGGGCCTGGCCACCCTCGCCCACGTCGGCTTCCGCACCCTGGGCCTCCAGACCTACCTCACGGCCGGCCCCAAGGAGTCCCGCGCCTGGACCATCAAGCGCGGCGCGACCGCCCCGGAGGCGGCGGGCGTCATCCACACGGACTTCCAGAAGGGCTTCATCAAGGCCGAGGTCATCTCCTTCGACGACCTCGTCGACGCCGGCTCCGTGGCCGAGGCCCGCTCCCGCGGCAAGGCCCGCATGGAAGGCAAGGAGTACGTCATGCAGGACGGCGACGTGGTGGAGTTCCGCTTCAACGTGTAGTGCCTGATTCCTTGATCGGCCGAAGTGGCTGGTCAGGGTAGAAAACCCCAGGTCAGGGGCCAGATCTTCGGGTCTGGCCCCTTCTTGTTTTCTCCGTCTGGGTCAGGCTGTTTCGGGGAGGTCATCGCATGGTGGGCAGAACGGCGGACACGGACGCAGTCAGTGGGAGTACGTGACCTATGCCCCTTCGGGCGAGACCTGCCCCGCGTGCATGAAGCCGATCGAGCCTCTGGAACGTTTCCTCCGTGGGGAGTTGGAGCGTTCATCGGGTGCGCCCGTGGTGGAGCCGTGTACGCCCGATAGTCACGCACTCCGGGAAGGCGTACGTGCACCTGGGCATGGTGCGTGCGGAGGCGGCAGAGCAAATAACAGAGGCCGTGCGTAAGGCCGTGGTCGCACAGACCTCGGAACGCTGAGGGACGGCGAGCAAGACACCTTGGGCAACCGACGGAATTGACTGACCTGCAGGAACGTGGCTTCCGTCAGGCGTCGATCCCGCGCAGCTGTGTCCGCGATACCGGGTGATGACCCCTAACGGGAGCCAGCTGCGGTGCGAGCGCAAGCAGAGCCGAAGAGCCGAGATGCCCGGCCGACCGTCGACTGCGTTTCGTCACCTGGGCAGGCCCATTCCGTCGGTGGCACCCTTCTCCCACGTGGACACGAGACGGCTACGACACCTCACCGCGAGCGGGAATCGGATCGCCACGACCGGAGTTGGTGAGGGACGTTAGCCGTTTCAGGAGGGGTCATGCGAGCGATTCAGGTTTCCGAAGTGGGCGGTCCCGAGGTGCTGCGACTGGTCGACATTGATCAACCGAAGCCCGGCCCGGGCCAGGCGGTCGTGGAGGTCGCCGCGTCCGGTGTCAACTTCCTCGACGTATACCACCGCCAGGGCCGGTACACCCTCCCGCTGCCCTTCACCCCGGGCACTGAGGGCGCCGGCACGGTCCTCGAGGTTGGACCCGGCGTCACCCACGTCGCTGTGGGAGACCGGGTCGGCTGGGTGGAGATTCCCGGCACCTATGCCGAGCAGGCCGTCGTGGACTCCTCCCGGCTCGTGCCCCTGCCCGACGGCGTCGACTTCGAGGCCGCCGCCGCCGCGCTGCTGCAGGGCATGACGGCGCACTACCTCGTCAAGGACGCCTACCCGGTCCAGCCAGGCGACACGGTGCTCGTGCACGCTGCTGCCGGCGGCATGGGGCTTGTGCTGACCCAGCTCATCACCCATCTCGGCGGCGTAGTGATCGGCACGACCTCGACACCGGAGAAGGCCCAGCTGGCGCGCCGCGCCGGGGCCGCCGAGGTGATCCTCTACTCTGCAGTGGACGATCTCGCGGCCGAGGTGAAGCGGCTCCATGGCGGCCAGGGCCTGCCAGTCGTCTTCGACGGCGTCGGCAAGGACACCTTCGATGCGAGCCTCGCCAGCCTGCGAACCCGCGGCCACCTGGTGCTCTTCGGCGCCGCGAGTGGTGCAGTGCCGCCCTTCGACCCTATCCGGCTCGCCCAGGGCGGTTCGCTGACCCTGATCCGGCCAAGCCTCGGGCACTTCATCGCCGATCGGTCCGAGCTGCTCCGGCGCGCCGCCGACGTGCTTGAATTGGTGCGCACCAAGGCGCTTGAGACCACCGTGACGGCCCGCTACCCGCTCGCCGAGGTCGCCCAAGCTCACCGCGATCTGGAGGCTCGGCGTACCACCGGCAAGCTGCTCGTCATCCCCTAGGGCAACCGGCGGAATTGACTGACCTGCAGGAACGTGGCTTCCGTCAGGCGTCGATCCCGCGCAGCTGTGTCCGCGATACCGGGTGATGACCCCTAACGGGAGCCAGCTGCGGTGCGAGCGCAAGCAGAGCCGAAGAGCCGAGATGCCCGGCCGACCGTCGACTGCGTTTCGTCACCTGGGCAGGCCCATTCCGTCGGTGGTACACCTTGGCGTCCGGTGCGGGGTATGCCGGTCCGCTCCGCTCCGCCCAGTTCGGTCCTGACGATCAGTCAAGGACGGACCGGAGCGGCACAAGCCAGCGCCGTGGCCGAAGCGACCCCGGACGCGGCTGACGTGTCGGACACCGAACTGGCGCGCCGGATCGTCGAGGAGGAACAGGCCCGGCTGGGCATGACCGACGAGAGGCTCACGGCAACCGAGCACCTCGGGCCGGAACAGGCGGCGGGCGTGGCCGACGTCTGACCGGCCGCGCCCGCCCGCCGGAACCGTCGGCGGAGGGGGCGCGGCCGTCGTGCTCCACCGGAGGCGCCGTCCGCACACCGAGGCGGTGTCGCTCTCCGCCGGCCGGCCGGGGGCCGCCCTACGCGGCGGGCGGCCGCAGCATCGGCTGGAAGGCGGAGCCCTCCTCGCCGGGGACCTGGGGCAGGAAGCCGTCGGAGACGGTACGGGCCGCGGTGGTGAGGAGGCGGTCCAGGACCTCCTGGTCGGTGGCCGGGGGGAGGCCGAGGGCCGCGAGGAGGCGGTCGCGGACGCCGGGGTGGTCCGGATTGTCGTCGAGGTAGTCGGAGTTGAGGTCCGGGGGACGGAAACCGTCCAGGGCGTCGTGCCAGGACGGCAGGACGGCGACGAGGGTGAGCGCCTCGGCCAGGGACTCGGCGATCAGGGATGCCCGGCCCTCGGAGTCGGTGTAGAGGACGGGGCGGGGGCCGCCGGGGACGGCCGGGCCGCAGAGGTAGTGGGTGCCGCCCGCGCCGCACCCGGCCACAGGCTCCACCGGAAGGCCGTTGGGCAGGGCGATCGACTCGATCGGGTCGGTGCGGTCCAGGTCGAACTCACCGTCGCCGGCCAGGTAGGACGCGGCCTCCGGATGCGCGGCGATCCCGCGGAGCAGCGCGTCCTCCGAAAGGGAGGCCGGGTTGAGGGCGGCCGCGATCGCGGGGGTGAGGGGGTGTCCGGCGAGGACGTGGCGGACGGCGTCGAGGGGGACGGTGCGCTCGTAGTAGTCCTCGAAGTAGGCCTGGACGGCCTCGGGCGAGCGGTCGGTGAGGAGGTGGAAGAGGAAACCGGAGCCGTCCGGGTCCTCGCTGCCGGCGGGGAAGGCGAGGGACGAGCCGGTGCGCCAGGCGGTGTCGCCGGTCTCCCGCCACAGGCAGGCGGTGACCCGAGGGGCGTCGACGCCCTCGTCCCAGAAGGCGGGTTCGTCCAGCAGCGGGCGCAGCGCGGCGGGCACGTCGTCGATGACGCCGGGCCAGACCTGCTCGTCCTCCGTCGCGTACGGGCTCATCGCCGACTCGTGGTCGAAGCCGCGTATGAGCACACCGGCCGGGGTGAAGAGGACGGAGAAGTCGTCCCCCGAGCCGTTCTCCATCAGGGCCGCCTCCTGGCCGGGTCCCCAGTCGGCGTCGAAGACATAGCAGCAGAACTGCGGATCACCGCCGACCGCGGCCTCGGTCGCGGCCAACGCGCGGAGATGTGCGCGGAGTTCGTCGGGGTCGGGGAGGAGGGCGGCGGTCTCGCGCACGGTGGTCATGGCGCCATGAAACCAGCCGCCCCCGACATCCCGGTCCGGCCGGCCGCCGCCACCGGTCACCTCATCGCCGCCACCCCCTCGGCCGTACCGACGGGTTCGCCCGCGACGGCCTGGCGGGCGGCCTGCCGGACGAGGGCGGCCGCGTGCTCGGGGAGGTGGCGTCCGAGGTGGAAGCGGCGCGCGGCGGCGGTCGTCGCGTCCCTGCGGGCGCGGTCGGTGAGCAGGTCGGCGCAGTGCCGGGCCAGGCCGTCGGCGGTGTCGGCGACGGCGAGGTGCTCACCGGGGACGACGTCGAGACCCTCGGCGCCGATCGTGGTGGAGACCACCGGCACGCCGTGCGCGAACGCCTCCAGGATCTTGACGCGGGTGCCGCTGCCGACGCGCAGCGGGACCACGACGAGGTCGGCGGCCGTCAGGTAGGGCGTCATGCTCGCGACCGTGCCGGTGACCTCGACGTGCGGGCCGGCCAGCGCGGCGACCTCCGGGGCGGACCGGCCCGCCAGGACGACGGTCGCGTTCGGCACCCGCTCCCGGACCAGTGGCAGGACCTCGCGGACCATCCACTCGGCGGCGTCCGCGTTGGGCGCCCAGTCGAAGGAGCCCTGGAAGAGGATGACCGCGCCGCCGGTGCGCGGCCGCTCCGGCGGGCGGGTCGCGGGGTAGGTGTTCGGCACCACCGCCGTCCGCCCCGCGCCCATCCGGACGGCGTCCCCGGCGCCGGCGACCACGGCCAGGTCCGCCTCCCGCGCCACCCGCCGGTGGACGCGGCCCCACCAGGTGATCGAGCGGCGCGCCTGGAGCCGCTGCCACGGTGTCAGCGGCACGCCCCACACGCCCCGGCCGAGCCGTTCCCAGCGGCGGATCAGCACGTCCTCGAAGTCGTCCACGTCGACGACGGTGCGGCCGGTGAACCGTCCGCGCAGCGGCAGCCAGGTGCGTTCGCGGCTGAACCACACCAGGTCGTAGCGGGTGCCGGTCGCCCAGTCGGGCAGGACGGGCGGGAGCGTGCGGCGCTGGTGCCGGGCGTAGGCGGCGGACGGCCCGTGCCCGGCGATCTCCAGGAGGGCGCGCGCCCCCGTGTACGGCGGTACCGGGGCGAGCCCGGCGCGGGTGAAGCGGGCGGCCTCCTCCGGCGGCAGCGAGGCGTCCGGTGACGTGAGGAACAGCGCGTCCACCGGGCCCAGTTCGGCGAGGGCTCCGGTGACCACGTCCATCCGCTGGACGGCGCCCCCGGCCGGGCGGCGGGGCAGGATGTCGGCTACGAACAGTGAACGGATCATCGGTTTCCCTCCTACCGGCTGCCCGCGCCATCCGGCTGGGCGGCCTGCTCGGTACGGCTTCGCGGCCCGGCTCGTGACGCGGCGACCGTCTGCCAGGTGGCCAGCAGGGTGTAGGCCAGCCCAGCGGACCAGCCGATCACCACCGCCCACATGACGCCGTCGACCCCCCACGCGTGGGCCAGCGCGTAGGAGAGCGGCAGCATGACCACGCCCAGCGACATCACCGTGGAGACCAGCGGCACGACGGCGCGGGCGATGCCGTTGAACCAGCCGTGCAGCACGATCATCAGGGAGTAGCACAGGAAGAACGGTGCCGTGATGAGGATGTACCGCTCGGTCACCATGCGGGTCTGCGCGTTGCCGGAGAACAGCGCGGCGACCGGCCCGCGTCCGGCGAGCAGCAGCAGCGACACCGCCGCGGTGAGCGTGGTGCCCAGCCACACGGTGCGGCGGACCCCCTCGCGGACCCGGTCGGCCAGGCCGGCTCCGGTGTTCTGCGCGGTGAACACCATCAGCGCGCCGGACAGGCTGAGGAACAGCGCGGTGGTCAGCAGCTCCAGCCGGGTGACGACGGTCAGCGCCGCGACGGCCCCCGCGCCGAACGGCGCGATGATCCACACCAGCACCAGGATGCCGACGCCGGTCAGCAGGTACTGCAGGGCCATCGGGGCGCCGATCCGCAGGCCGCGCCGGACCTCGTCGCGCACGGTGGCGGCCGTCACGGCGACCGCCCCGGGCGGCCGCCGCCGCTGCTCGCGGACCAGGCGGACGAGGCCGGCCGCCGCCGCCACGGCGTTGGCGGCCGGCACGGCCAGCGCCGCGCCCTCGATGCCGAGCCGCCAGACGCCCACGAACAGCCAGGCGAACAGCGCGTTCAGCACGCTGGAGGTGATCAGCAGGACGGTGGAGCGGCGGGCGTCGCCGCGACCGTTCAGCACCGCGCACACCGCCCCCAGCGCGTAGATCGCGAGCATGCCGGAGCACAGCGTCACGACGAACGTACGGGCCTCGCCGGCCACCGCGCCGGTCACCCCGGTCAGCGCCAGCAGCGGCCCGGCGACCAGCACCGCGGCCACGGCGCAGAGCGCCGACCAGGCCGCGGTGCAGAACGCGAGCGCCAGCAGTGCGCTGGGATCGTCGCGCCGCCCGGCTCCGGCAAGGTGGCCGAGCCGTACCGAGAACGCGCCGGAGACGCCGGTGAACAGCGAGCTGAGGATCGTGTACAGCGGCTGCCCGGCGCCCATCGCCGCGAGCCCGGTGACACCCACGTACCGGCCGACGACCGCGCTGTCGATCAGCAGGTAGCCCTGCTGGAGCAGGGCGGCCAGGGCCAGCGGGGCCGCGATACCGACGATGCCCGTCAGCACCGGGCCCCGCGTGAGGTCCGGCACGTCAGTTCCCGGGCGTGGCGAGCAGCTCGTCGAGCCACGCGTCGTCGTCGCCCAGTTCGTCGGTGCCGGCAGCGCCGTCCGCGCCGTCCGCGTCGTACTTCTTCTCGATGAGCCGGGCGAGCGCGGTCACGGTCCGCTCGGCCAGCAGGTCGAAGGTGTCGAACTGCTGGCCCAGGCAGGCGGAGATGCTGTTTCCGACGGTCAGCGCCATGATCGAGTCGCCGCCCAGGTCCCGGAAGTCGGCGTCCACGTCGATCGTCGGGTGGCCGAGGGCGTACGCGATGCAGCGCGCCACCAGCCGTTCCCGTTCGGTGTAGTCGCCGTCCGACCGCCCGGTGAGCACCACCTCGGTGGACTCGACGGTCTCGCGCACCCGGGCGATGTTGTGCTTGTTCCGCTCCGCGAGCGCCGCCATCCCCGCGTCGATCTTGGCCGCGAGGTCCGGGGTGAGGGCGAGGGTGTACGTCGGCAGGATGCTCATCAGCTCGTTGCCGTAGTTGATCCCGCCGGCGAAGAAGCCCGACCGGTCGCCGCGCAGCGCCGCGTCGATCAGGCCGAGGCCGGTGCGGGTGCGCAGCGACAGGAAGGCCATGTCCTCGTGGGTGCCGGTGGCCAGCGCCATGCCGACCTCCCGCCAGGACACCCAGTTGACGCTGACCACGCGGTGCTCCGGCGTGTTGAGGGTGCGGGCCAGGTGGTCCACGTAGCTGTTCGCCGCCGCGTAGTCCGCCTGCCCGAGCGACGGGAAGACCGACGCCACCGAGGACATGTGCAGGACGAAGTCGGGCCGGTCGTCCCGGGTGAGGTGGTGCAGCAGGAACGCGCCGTGCAGCTTCGGCCGGACGATGTAGGCGGCTCGGGCGATCTCCTGGTGCGCGACGAGGTTCTCGCCGGGCACGCCGGCGGAGTGCACGATGCCGTCCACCCGGCCGTGCGCTGCGCGGATACCGGCCAGCACCGCCGCCAGGTCGTCCTCGTCGGCGACGTCGGCGGCCACCGGGTGCACGGTGGCGCCGAGCGCCGCGATCTCGCGGACCGCCGTGACCCGCGCGGCGGCCGGGTGCTGCGGGTCGGCGGCGACCGCGTCCCACTCGGCCTCGGGCGGCAGCGCGGTGCGGCCGAGCAGGTAGAGGTGGATGCCGGGGGTGCGGGCGGCGAAGTGCCGGGCCGTCTCCAGGCCGATGCCGCCGAGACCGCCGGTGATCAGGTAGGCGCCGCCGGGCCGCAGGTACTCGTCACGGACCGCCGGGACCTCGGCCAGCTCGGCGAAGGTCTCCTGGTACTTGTCCCTGCCGCGCAGCGCGTACACGCCGCTCTGCGAGGCGAGGACCTCCTCCCGCAGCAGCTCGGCCGGCACCGCGTCGTCGACGTCGAGCAGCCGGACGGTCGTGTACGGGTACTCCCGGGCGACCGCCTTGGCCAGTCCGGCGAGCGAGGCGTTTTCGACGACCACGCCGGACTCGCCGGGCACGACCGCCAGCGCCCGCCGGGTCAGCACCACGAGGTCGAGCGCCGCGCCCGCGTGCATCAGCGCCTTCGCCAGCCGGAAGAGGCCGATCAGGTGCTCGTCGACGCGCCGCTCCAGCTCCGCGGCGTCGGCGGCCGGGGCGTCCTCGAAGGCGGGCGCGTAGACCAGGTGGGTGTACTCCTCGTCGACGAGCTCCTCCGCGAGCTCCTCGGCGAGCCGGTCCTGGTCGGGGCCGGCGCCGTCAGGGGTGCGCAGCACCGCGTCCGGCGGCAGGGCGGCGGCCACGGCGGCCGACGAGGCCGGGCCCACCAGCGCCATGACCTTGGCCGGTGCCTCGCCGAAGGCCGCGAGCGGGGCCGGCGTGAACCGCACCTCGTGGGTCAGCGGGTGCTCGACCCGCGGCGCGGCCAGCGCGAACCGGTCGCGCCAGCTCTCGGGGAAGTCGATCCAGGCGCGGGTCTCGTCGAACTCGTACGGCGGCAGGTGCACGGTCCTCGGCCGGTGGTCGCCGTGGTCGCCGTACAGCGCGCCCAGGTCGAGCGGGGAGCCGCCGACCCAGTCGCGGGCGGCCTCGGTGCCGGCGGCGTCCGGCACCTCGCCGGCCTCGGTCGCCGCGAGCGCCGCCCGCAGCCCGGCCAGGTCGGCCACGGAGTAGGCGAGCCGGTGCTCGTGTCCGGCGCGGGAGATGTTCGACGTCCAGCACACGTCGCGGATGCTCCCGGTGATCCGGCCGCCGTCGATCGCCTCGCGGTAGGCGGTGACCAGCCGGCCGAGCGACGCGGGGGTCCGCGCGCTGAGCGTGAACAGCCAGGGCTTCCGGCCCACCCCGGCCGGCGCCGCTTCCGGTGCCGGTTGCGAATCCGTGCCCGCTGCCGGTTCCGTCGCCGGCTCCGGGACGAACTCCTCCAGTACGACGTGGGCGTTGGTCCCGCCGAGGCCGAACGCGCTGACCCCGGCGCGGCGGGGGCTGTCCCCCTCCGGCCACTCGCGCGCCTCCAGCGGCACGTACACCGGGCCGTTCTCCAGGTCGAGCGCCGGGTTCGGCCGCTCGTAGTTGGCCAGCGGCGGGATCACGCCGTGCCGCAGCGCGAGCGCGGCCTTGATCACGCCCATCACGCCCGAACCCTCGAAGAGGTGGCCGATGTTGGCCTTCACCGTGCCGACCGCGCAGAACCGCCGGTCGTCGGTCCGGGCGGCGAACGCCCGCCGCAGCCCCTCGAACTCGATCGGGTCGCCGACCTTGGTGGCGGTGCCGTGCACCTCGAAGTAGCCGATGGTGCGGGGGTCGACGTCCGCGTTCCGCCACGCGGCCTCCAGCAGCTCCGCCTGGGACTGCGAGTCCGGCGCGGTCATCATCTCGGACCGGCCGTCGTGGTTGACCGCGCTGCCCTTGACGACGGCGTAGACCTGGTCGCCGTCGGCCAGCGCCCGGTCCAGCCGCTTGAGCACGACCGCCCCGGAGCCCTCGCCGAAGCCGGTGCCGTCCGCGCTCTCGTCGAACGTACGGGTCACGCCGTCGGACGACTCGATGCCGATCCGGGTGTGCGGGTGCTGCAGCGGCGCCAGCACCACCCGGGTGCCGGCCACCACGGCCATCTCGCAGTCGCCCAGCAGCAGCGCGGACCTGGCCTGGTGCAGCGCCAGCAGCGAGGCCGAGCAGGCGCTGTCGACCACCATGCTGGGGCCGTGCAGGTCGAACAGGTACGACACCCGGTTGGCCAGCATGGTGACGATGTTGCCGGTGATGCCCAGCTGCGCCAGCGCGGGATCGACGCGGCAGAAGTACTCCATGTACGACACGCCGGGGTTGCCGGCGTAGCCGATGTAGACGCCGGTGCGGCTGCCGGCCAGCCGGTCGCCGGTGTATCCGGCGTCCTCCAGGGCGCGGTACATCGTGCGCAGCACCAGCCGCTGGTGCGGGTCGGTGACGGCGGCCTGCTTCGGGGTCATACCGAAGAACGCGTGGTCGAACTGGTCCACCCGGTCCAGGAAGCTGCCGTTGTGGAAGGTGAGGCTGCCCTCGGTGTCCGGCACCAGTGCCGCGTCCTGGTAGTACCGCAGGTACTCCTCGATGTCCTCGCGCCGCCGCGCCGGGAACGGCCGGGTGAGGCTGCGGCCGGTGCGCACGACGTCCCAGAACGCGTGCTGGTCGGGGGCGTCCGGCACTTCGACGGACAGTCCGACGATGGCGATGTCCGTGGTCATATGAGCTCCTCCGTGGGCTGTGCCGCGATCCGTGCGATAAAGGCGGTGAGGGTGGTGCCGTTGACCTCGTCGAACCGGTCGACGCCGGCCGCGCGCAGGGACCGGACCGTGCGCACCCACTCCACCGGGCTGGAGATCTGCCTGCTGAGCAGCGTGACCGCCTGGTCCGCGGCGAACTCCGCGCCGGTGACGCTGGACATCACCGGTGTGTGTCCGGCGCGGAACTCGTACTCGCGCAGGACCTTCGTGAACGCCCGCCCGGCCGAGGCCATCAGGGGGGTGTGGAACGGGCCGCTGACGGCCACCGGCAGTACCCGGGCGCCCGCGGTGCGCAGCGCCTTGACCGACAGCGCCAGCTGCGGCCGGTCGCCGGCCACCGTCACCTGCTGGTCGCTGTTGCGGTTGGCGATGTGCACCAGGTTGACCCCGGCGCCGCGCAGCGTCGCCTCGATCCGCTCCGGGCTCAGCCCGACCACCGCGGCCATCGCGCCGCCGGTGACGCCGGCCATCAGCTCGGCGCGGCGCCTGACCAGCGCCAGGCCGTCCATCAGGTCGAGGACTCCGGCGGCCACCAGCGCGTTGAACTCGCCCAGGCTGTGCCCGGCGACGTAGTCGTACGCGCGGCCCTCGCGTTCGAGGTCCATCCAGGACAGCGCGTTGACGAGGAAGACGGCCGGCTGGGCGTAGCGGGTGTCCGCGAGCCGGTTGCCGGGGTCGTCGAGGCACAGCCGCGCCACGGGGAAGCCGAGCAGTTCGGAGGCGGCCGCGGTCTCCCGGGGGTACCGCTCGAACAGCTCCTCTCCCATGCCCTTGCGCTGTACGCCCTGGCCGGGGAAGACCAGACAGTGCATTTCGTACACGCTCCTTACTGAGCCTTGCTCAAAGCCGGTGGCTGCTCATGGGGTTGGCCGCTGAGGCGCTTGGCCGCCCACGGTGTCGGCCGCCCACGTTCGTGGCCGCTCACGCTGTCGGCCGCTCACGCTCGTGGCCGCTCACGCTGTCGGCGCCGGGATGCTGCGGTAGCGCAGGCCGCTGTCGGTGCCGCGCAGGCTCTCCCGGGTGAACACCCGGGCCGACGGGCCCGGCCCGAAGTCGACGACCTGGTCGGGCCGGCAGTCCTGGACCGCGGCGTGCACCGTGCGGGGCCAGTCCAGTGGGCGGCACACCCCGTAGGCCATGACGTCGGGCAGCAGGTCACCGCGGTGCTGGAGGTTGACCGGCGCGTCGGCGACGTACACCGGCACGGCCAGCCGGTCGCCGGTGAGCGGGGAGGTCAGGAAGTGCCGGTCCTCCAGCGCCGCCTGGACCGCCGGCTCCAGCAGCGGCGTGTGGAACGGCGCGGTGCTGCGCAGGTAGGCCCACTGCGCCCCGGGCTCGGCCAGCCGCCGTCCGAGGCCCGCCCGGAGATCGGCGAGGTCGGCCGGGTCCCCGGCCAGTACGTGCGAGCGGCCGGAGTTGGCGAGGGCCAGGTGCACCGGCGAGCCCGCCACCAGATCGCGCAGCTCCTCGGCCGGGATGCCCATCACCGCCGCCATCGGTGTGGCGGCGCCGGTGCGCCGCGGGGTCAGCTGGTGGCAGCGGATCAGCGCCAGCGCGGTCATCGCGATGATGCCGTGGCAGAACGCGACGTACTGGCGGCGGTTGGTCAGCCGCATACCGGCGACCATCGCGCCGATCAGGCCCAGGCTGTGGCCGATGGCGGCCACCGGCGCGGGCCGGTCGCCGTCCGGGCCGCCGACGGCCGGGGCACCGATGGCCGGTTGCAGCAGGCACAGCTGGTAGATGTGGGCGAACAGGCCGTCCACGATGGAGTTCTCCAGGGCGCCGGGTTCCGGCGGGTCGCCGCGCAGCCAGGCGGTCAGCGGGATGCCACCGGGCAGCTCCCGGCGGTAGGCGTCCGGGCCGACGTGGTCGAGCACGCTCGTGACCGCGTCGGCCGCGGCGGTGAAGTAGCGCGCGTTCTCGGGCCGCGCGTAGAGGGCTCGCAGTTCGGCCAGCGGCGGGCCGTGCACGCCCGCCAGGCCGCTGAACAGGTACAGGTGTCGCACCGACTCTTCTCCGTGAGGTCGCGTCCGCCGGCCGTTCTCCGTGGGCCCGCGGAGTCTGGGGGAGTCGTGGGGGGTTGGTCCTACTGCGCGTCGGCGGGGGCCGGCAGGAGCCGTGGGAGGCCGGCCGCCTCGTCGACGAGGAGCCGCGCCGCCTGCTGTTCGAGCTGGCGCAGGTGTGCGAGGGCGCGGCGGACGCGGTCCGCGGGCAGGCCGGGCAGCCCGGCCTGGAAGGCGGTGACCCGGTCCGACAGCACCGTGGCCAGCCGCGCGATCCGGGCGTAGGCATCGCGAACCGGCTCACCGTGCGCGGTGTGCGCCAGGAAGCGGCAGAACAGTGTCCGTGAACCGGCCAGCAGCGCGAGGCTGTTGACGGCGGGCGCACGGTACGGGACGGTGCCCGACGCGCGCTCGACGACGAGGTTGTCGCCGATGACGTCGTAGAGCTCGAAGCCGTCGCGGAACCCGGCCAGGAACGTGCGGTAGGCCGCCTCGAAGCCGTCCCGGTCGGGGTCGGAGACCTGCCGGACGGTGGCGCAGCCGGTGAACCAGCGTTCCGGCTCCCTGGCGTAGCCCTCGCGCAGGACGTCCCACCCCACCGACAGGGGGAAGTACTCGTGGTCGTCCGCGGTGTTGTCGACCAGCAGCACCTCGGTGCTGCTCGCCCCGCAGACGAGGAAGGAATGCAGCAGCCGGAACTCCTCGGGGACGGTGCCCGACCGGCGCATGAACTCCACCCAGTACGGGAGGTGGTAGCGGGGCGCGTAGAAGAACACCGGTAGTCCCGCGGCGAGGAAATCAGCCAGCCCGGATTCGAAGAGGCTCAGGTCCACGTCCCCGGCGGAGAGCACCTCGAACCCGAGCAGGCGCAGGTCGCCGTCGGTCACGTACGGGGTTTCGAAAGCCCAGCGATCCTTGCCATGCAGGTAGCAGTGGCGGTGGATGGCCGAGGTGGACCCCAGCGCCCTGTACATCAGCAGGTCGGACCAGGGGGTGATGCCGCCGACGTACGCCAGGAGCTGCGTCTTGCGGCAGTGCAGGTGGTTGTTCGGATCGCGGGTGCGTATGTTCTCCACACCCGGCAGCGTGATCATCCGGTCGGCGGACAGCAGCGGGTCTCTCCGTTCAGCGACATCTCGGTGGCGAATGGGGTGGTGAATTCCGGGTCGAGTACGCGGGGAAGGATGGAGAGGAAGAAAGGTGGAAACGCGGAAAGGGAGGGGAGGGAGAAAAGGGGAAAAGGCCGCCGCGGGAACTCGCCGGGAGAGTTCCCTGTGGGAATCCGGCGTGCCGACCCGGTGCGCGGACCCGCCGCGCATTCGATCCGCGGCGGCGGGAGGTCCGCTCCGGGGCAGGGGTGAGCCCGTTCCTGCCTGTCATGTCATCGATGGACGGATGTCGCCGCAGGTCACGGCCGTAGACTCCCGCCATTGGGCGATCTCCGGCACGGGTGTGGCACGTGCGTGGCAAGGACGAGCGATGGGGCCCACGGGCCCGGTCGGTGGATTGTTCGAGGCGGGCGAAGGTGATTGTCCACCCGTTCGCCCTGACGTGCTCATGATGGCGACTCTGTCGGCGCCGGAGCAATAAAAAGTCATATGAATGCAACCCGGTGCGCAGCATCATGTCATCCCGATCCGACATGGTCAATAAAGATCATATGGAATCGGTGTTCAGGTTTCAGGCAGGCTGAAAACAGCCTGCGGACCGCCGGTAAACCCACTGGTAGCATATGGGCGCCAACGCCGAATGCCTGCTCAGGGCCCTTGGGGGGCTGGAGGCGGCCACTCCGCAACGATCAGATTCAGCCCCGAAATGTTTCGGCACGGGGTGTGGGGGCGGCACCCTGCCGGTTGTCGGCGGTTGTGCGAGTGCCGGTTGCCGGTTGCCGGCTGCCGGCTGTGCGAGTGCCGGGGTCCGGCGGCGGGCGCTGAACCGGCGGTGTCCGGGTAGGCGCCTCTCTGACGCTCCGTCATCACGGTGGGCGTCAGAGAGGGAGAGCGGCCATGGGCAGACTCGACGACGTGATGGCCCGCCACGTGTGGCTCAGGTTCGCGGGCGGTTGGATGCTGGCGACGGCCGTCGTCGTGGCGGCCCACCCGACACGCTCGCGGGTGGACGTCGCCGCCCGCGTCGTCGCCGGCTCGGCGGGTGCGGTGTGGCTCGCAGTGCGCCGGCACCGCCGCGAGAAAGCCGTGGCGGGCGGCACGGCGGACGACCTGGTCGTCATGGAGCACCACCTGCTGACCGGCGAGCCGCCGGCCGGCCCGAGGCGGCGGGAGGCCATGCGGGCGCTGGTGGCGCGGCGGCTGTACCTCGCCCGCTACCGGCGGGCCGCGCTCGTCCTCCTCGCCGTCCTGTACTGCGCCGGGGTCGTCTGCTTCGCGCTCACCGAGCCGGCCTGGCGGGCCGTGCCGGAGTGCGTGGCCGTCGGCGCCCTCTTCGGCTACGCCTACGCGGCCGGCGCGCGGGCGCTGCACCGTCTCCGGCGGATGCGCGACGTCCTCGCCGGCGACCGGACGGCCGGGCCCGCCCTCGCCGGCGGCCCCGCGGCCGCGCGCGAAGCCCCGCCGCGGCAGCGCGCCGCCGGCCCGCCCCGGCCGTCGGCGGGCTGACGCCCGCCGCCTCCGCCGGACAGGAGCCCCGCGTCCACGGACCGCCACCGCGGTCGCCGCCGACCCGGGCCCGAGGCGGCGACCCGGGCCGGAGGTGCCGCATCGGGCCGGAGGTGCCGACCCGGGCCGGAGGTGCGGGAAGCGGCGAGTCGGGCGGGAGGCGGCCGAGCCCGCCCCGCTACGCCGTTCGAGTGGCGAGGGGTGGCACCGAGGCGTCGAATGGAGGGGGGCCCGGCTGGAGGGGGCCCGGCGAGGAGACGCTGGAGGCGAACGTGTCAGTCGTACCGCTCAGGGAGATCCTTGCCGACGCCTTCGACCAGCGTTATGGCGTTCCCGCCGTCAACATCGTCAACGACCTGACGCTGGAGGCCGTGCTGGCCGCCGCCGAGCAGCACTCCTCGCCGCTGATCGTGCAGACCTCCGTGAAGACGGTGAAGTCCGTCGGCTACGGCGTGCTGATGGCGATGTGGCGGGAGATGACCGCGGGCCTGCGGGTGCCGGTCACCCTCCACCTCGACCACTGCCCCGAGCGCGACGTGATCAGCGAGTGCCTGCGCCACGGCTGGAACTCCGTACTCTTCGACGCCTCCCGGATGCCGGTGGAGGAGAACACCCGGCAGACCGTCGAGGTGGTCGCCGAGGCCCGCCGGCACGGCGCCGACGTCGAGGGCGAGATCGAGTCGATCACCGGCGTCGAGGACGACATCGGCTCCGACGAGGCCGCCGCCCAGAAGGGCCTGGAGGTCGCCCTCGACTTCCTGCGCACCACCGGCGTGGACGTGTTCGCGCCCGCGATCGGCAACGCGCACGGCTCCTACCGGCGCGCCCCCGTCCTGGACTTCCAGCGGGTCTCCGACATCGTCGCCGCGCACCCGCTGCCGATCGCGCTGCACGGCGGCAGCGGCCTCTCCGACGAGCAGTTCCGCGACCTGATCGCGCGCGGCTGCGCGAAGGTGAACATCTCCACGGCCCTCAAGGAGACGTACATGAAGGGCAACCTGGCCTTCCTGCGCGACGCCGAGGAGCGGCAGAAGTGGGACCCGCCGTCCCTCTTCCGCAGCGTCCGGGCCGACGTGATGGGCCTGGCGGGGTCGCTGATGGACGTCTTCGGCAGCACCGGAAGGGCGGGGTGAGGCCATGCCCGCGCTGATCTTCGACTGCGACGGCGTGCTCGCCGACACCGAGCGCTACGGGCACCTGCCCGCGTTCAACCAGACCTTCGAGGAGTTCGGCCTGCCCGTGCGGTGGAGCGACGAGGAGTACGCCGAGAAGGTGCGGATCGGCGGCGGCAAGGAGCGGATGCGCTCGCTGCTGACCCCGGACTTCCTCGCCAGGACCGGGCTGCCCTCCGACCGGGACGCGCTGGACGCCGAGGTGGCGCGCTGGCACGCCCGCAAGACCGAGATCTACACCGGGATCATCGGCGGCGGGACGATCCCGCCGCGCCCGGGAGTGCGGCGGATCGCCGCCGAGGCGCACGCCGCCGGCTGGCCGCTCGCTGTCGCCTCGACCTCCGCGGAGCCGTCGGTGCGGGCCGTGCTGCGGCTGGCCGCGGGGCCCGAACTGGTGGAGCACTTCGCGGTGTTCGCCGGCGACGTGGTGCCCCGCAAGAAGCCCGCGCCGGACATCTACCTGCACACCGTGGCGAACCTTGAGCTGGACCCGGCGGAGGTCGTGGTCGTGGAGGACAGCCGCAACGGCATGCTCGCCGCGCTCGGCGCGGACCTGGCCTGCGCGGTCACCACCAGCGCGTACACGGGGGAGGAGGACTTCACGGGCGCGTCGCTGGTGGTGGACTCGCTCGGCGACCCGGCGCCCGGCGTGCGCGGTGACGGAGCCCCCGGGGGCCCGGCGAGCCCGGTCGCCACCCGGGTGCTCGCCGACCCGCTGGGTGTCCGCCCCGACCCGTACGTCCGCCTCGCCGACCTCGCCGCGCTGCTGGCCGGCGCGGGTCCGGGGGACACCGCCTCCGGCACCGGACGCGGCAAGAAGAGCTGACATCACGTCAGCACTACCCCCGGGAGAGCCATGTCGACGCCCACCGCAGCAGCCGCCAGCGACCTGGAGTTCGCGGTCGCGACGATCGCCCGTACCGCCGTCGACAACGAGGCGGCCTTCGGTGAACTCGACGCGGTCGCGGGCGACGGCGACTTCGGCTTCTCCCTGGCCCGGGGCTTCGAGATCGTCCTCGCCGACTGGGACTCCCTGGACCACGGCACGCCCTCGGACTTCCTGAAGCAGGCGGCGCTGGTGATCTCCAAGCGCGTCGGCGGCACGTCGGGCCCGTTGTGGGGGACCGCGTTCCTGCGGGCGGCCGGGGCCGTCCGCGAACGGACCGCCATGGACGAGGTGACCGGCGCCGACGCGGTGGCGATGCTGCGGGCCGCGGCCGAGGGCATCAAGGCCCGCGGCAAGTCCGACCTGGGCGACAAGACCCTCCTGGACGCGCTGATCCCGATGACCGACGCGCTGGAGGTGCGGCTGGCCGCGGGGGGCGGCAGCGGCGCCGAACTGGCCGCCACGGCCGCGTCGAGCGCCCGCGCGGCGGCCGACGCCACCACCCCCATGCAGGCCCGCCGCGGCCGGCAGAGCTACACCGGCGAGCGCAGCATCGGCTCGCCGGACCCGGGCGCGGTGGCGGTGGCGGTGATGGCCGAGCGGATCGCGGCGGAATGGGACGCCGGCCGGGGCTGACCCGGCCGCGCCCGACCCGGGCGGCCCGGGAGAGCCCGCGGCCGCACGCGGCGGCCCGGGGAGGGCGGGCGGCTCAGGGAGCACAGGCAGCGCGGGGAGCGAGGAGACGAGAGCATGAAGAAGTTCGTCAACGACCCGAAGGACTACGTGGCGGAGATGCTCCAGGGCCTGGCACTGGCCAACCCGGACACCCTGCGCTACGTCCCGGACTACAACCTGATCATGCGGGCGGACGCCCCGCGCCAGGACAAGGTCTCCATCGTCCAGGGCTCCGGCTCCGGGCACGAGCCCGCCCACGTGATGTCGGTCGGGCCCGGCATGCTCGACGCGGCCTGCCCGGGTGACGTCTTCTCCGCCCCGCCGTCGGACTACGTCTACGAGACGGTGAAGCTCGTCGCCTCCGAGAAGGGCGTGCTGCTGCTGGTCAACAACTACACCGGCGACCGGATGGCGTTCGAGATGGCCGAGGAGCTGTCGCAGGCCGACGGCGTCAACGCGCGCACGCTGTTCGTCGACGACGACGTGGCCGTCCAGGACTCGACCTACACCGTCGGCCGGCGCGGCGTGGCCGGCAACTTCTTCGTCATGAAGGCCGTCGGCGCGGCGGCCGAGCGCGGCGCCGACCTCGACGAGCTGATCCGGATCGGCGAGAAGGTCAACTCGGTGACCCGCAGCATGGGCATGGCGCTGACCCCCTGCACGCCGCCGGCCAAGGGCTCCCCGCTCTTCGAACTGCCCGAGGACCAGGTCGAGATGGGCGTCGGCATCCACGGTGAGCCCGGGCGGCGCCGGGAGCCGCTGAAGACGGCCTCGGAGCACGTGCGCGAGCTGCTCACCGCGGTCGTCGACGACCTGCCCTACACCTCCGGGGACGGCGTGGCGCTCATGGTCAACGGCCTGGGCGGCACCCCCGTCGGCGAGCTGTACCTGCTGTACGGGCTCGCCCACCGGCAGCTGGCCGAGCGCGGAATCGGGGTCCGCCGCTCCTACGTGGGGGAGTACTGCACCTCCCTCGACATGGCCGGGGCCTCGCTGACCCTGTGCCGGCTGGACGACGAGATCGCCGACCTCCTGGCCGCACCGGCCGGCACGCCGATCCGGGTCTTCTGACGTACCCCGCCGTACGGGCCGCGGCCCGGCCCCGGGTGACCCGGACGGCGGAGCGGGAGGGCCGTGCGGTTGCGGCGGCCCGGAGCCGGCCGTTGACTCGCCACGATGCCCGTCAGGCGGCGAGAGGAGTACGCGATGCTGTCGGCCCGCGAGTTGTTCACCGAGATGGTGGACGACGACGACGCCTACCGGCTCTTCTGCTCGATCGCGGCCAGCGGGGAGGCGCAGGGGGGCTGGGAGAACGGCCGGATCGCCGCTCTGGTGCCCCCCGGACTGCGCGCGCTGGCCCCCAAGATCGCCCGGCACGGCGCCGACGAGGACAAGCACGGCCGGATCTTCAACGCGCTGCTGCACAAGCGGGGCCTCGATCCCGTGGAGGTCCCGCACGACACCGACTACACGATGCTGCTGGAGCGGGCCGGCATCGGCCTGGCCCACACCCGGCTGCGCCAGGACGAGCCCCTGACCGAGCGGGACATCGTCACCTACCTCGCGCACAGCAGGGTCACCGAGCAGCGCGCCTCGGAGCAGATGAGGCTGCTGGTCAAGCACTTCGCGGACCACCCCGAGATCGGCAAGGCCGTCCGGCAGATCTCCCACGACGAGGACAACCACCTCGCCTACTGCCACGAGGAGCTGCTGCGGCTGGCCCGCGCGGGCCACGGGCGGACCATCCAGCGCATCCTGCGCGAGTGCGCGCTCGCCGAGATCCGCGTCCACCGGGACGTCAGCCTCGCCGTGATGGGCCGCATGGGCCGCATCCTCGGCTGGTCCGCCGCCCGCGCGGCCGTGCTCCAGGGCGGCATCCACGCCGTCTACCTCTACGAGCGGGCGCACGGCTGGCGCCGCATGGTGACGCTGGCGATGCCGCAGCGGCGCAACGCGCTGGGCGGCGGCCCCGCCGAGGGCGGTGCCGAGGCGCTGGCCCCGGCCGGCGCCTGACCGTACGGGGGCCGGCGGACCGGAAAGGGCGGGAGAGCGCGGGAAAGGGCCGCGCTGGAAGGGCGGGCCGCGGGGGCGCGTCAGGGCTTGCTCAAGGGCCGCTCAGGGGCTGGTCAGGGCGCGGGCGGGTGCTCGGTCAGGACGACGTCGGCGTCCGCGACGTGCTCGCAGTCGGCGGCGAACGCGATCCGCGCCCGCAGGAAGCGCCCGGCCAGCACCTGGGGCAGCCAGTAGCGGGCGTCGTCCCACATGGCGTCCAACGGCGGCGCGTCCACGGGGAACCACGCGGGTTCGATCTCGTCGGTCTCGGCCGGCTCACCGGGGACGTCCCGCACGGTGAACGCCGTCACCCACATGTCCCACGCAGGGCGGGCGGGGAAGACCCAGTCGACGACCGCGACCGGCCGCAGCGCCGCCGGGTCCACCCGCAGCCCCGACTCCTCGGCGAGCTCGCGGGCCGCCGCCTGCGCGGCCCCCTCGCCGGGCTCCACATGGCCGCCGAGCCCCACCACCTTGCCGGCGCCCAGCCCGCGCTTCTTCCGTCCGAGCAGCACCTCGTCGCGCCCGTCGGCACCGGTCCGGACGACGAAGCACAGGCAGGTCTGAGGTCGCTCCACCGTCCGGATCATGCCGTACGCCGCGCCCCGCCCGCCACCCGCCGCCCCGCCCCTGCGCGGCCCGCCCGTACCCGCCGCAGTGGGGCCGGTCAGCCGGCGGCCGGGCCGGGGCCGCCCCGCTCCACCGCGCCCACCACCTGGCGGCACGCCCGCACGTAGGCCCGCAGCAGCGGTCCCGCCGCCCCCCGGGGCCAGGCCAGCGCCAGCCGGCTGGGCTCGATCCCGCGCACCGGCCGGGTGACGACGCCGCCGAGGGTGACCAGCGGCGCGTTGCCGGCCGCGAGCAGTACCACCCCCAGTCCGGCGACCAGCGCCTCGTACGTCTCCTCCGCGGACGCCACCTCCGCGCCGATCCGGGCGGGGCGGCCGTCGCGGGCGTCCAACGCCAGCCAGTAGTCACGCAGCGGGCCGGCGGACGGGGGCAGCGCGAGGAACGGCTCGGCCAGCAGCTCGGCGAAGTCCACGGGCGCGTCCGGCTCCCCGGCCGCCAGCCGGTGGTCCTCCGGCAGCGCCACCAGCCGCGGCTCCCGCGCGACCACCAGATGGTCGAAGCGCTCCTGCCCGGGCAGCGGCAGCCAGACGTACGCCACGTCGCTCCCGCCGTCGGCCAGCCCCGCCGTGGAGTCCTGCCAGCCCACCTGGCGCAGCCGCAAGGCGGCCTCCGGGCACGCGGCCGCGAACCGGGAGCGGACCGCGGGCAGCAGCCCGCCCCGCCCCGGGCTGGTGCTCATCCCCACCACCAGGGTGCTGCGCTGCGCCGCCTTGGCCCTCTCCACCGCCCGCCAGGCGTCGTCCCACGAGTCCAGCACGCGGCGCGCGTACGGCAGCAGCGCCTCCCCGGCCGGGGTGAGGGTCACCCCGTGCCGGTCCCTGGCCAGCAGCTCGACGCCCAACTGCCCTTCCAGCGCGCGGATCTGCTTGCTCAGCGCGGGCTGCGAGACGAACAGCCGCTCGGCGGCCCTGGTGAAGTGCAGCTCCTGCGCGACGGCGACGAAGTAGCGAAGGTCCCGCCCGTGGACGTCCATAACCCGTGGCTATCACCAACGGTCTTGGACGGGCAACCGCCGCCGCGCCCAGCATGGGGAGTGCGGCGGGGAACGCCGCCGGAGCCCGAGCGGGCGGGGCAGGCAAGCAAGCAAGCAAGCAAGCAGGCAAGCGAGCAGGCAAGCGAGCAAGCGAGCAGGCAAGCAAGCCGATAAGCAGGCAAGCGGATAGCGACTCAGGAGCTGTGATGAACAAGGTCTGGCTGGTCACAGGTGCCAACAGCGGCTTCGGCCGCGCCATCACACGGGCCGCGGTGGCCGCAGGCGACGTCGTGGTCGCCGCGGCCCGCCGGGTGGATGCGGTGGAGGACCTGGCGGCGGCCCACCCCGACCAGGTCGACCCGGTCCGCCTCGACGTCACCGACACCGCCGCCGTCGGGCAGGTCGTCGCGGACGTGCTGGCCCGGCACGGCCGGATCGACGTGCTGGTCAACAACGCGGGGCGCGGACACGTGGGGGCGTTCGAGGAGGACACCGACAAGGAGCTGCGCGACCTGTTCGACGTGCACGTCTTCGGTCCGGCCGCGCTGGTGCGGGCGGTGCTGCCGGGCATGCGCGAGCGCCGTTCCGGGGCGATCGTGCAGATGAGCAGCATGGGCGGCCAGACGTCCTTCGCCGGGTTCTCCGCCTACAGCGGCACCAAGTTCGCCCTTGAGGGTATGACCGAGGCGCTGCGGGCCGAGGTCGCCCCGCTGGGTATCAGGACGCTGATCGTGGAGCCGGGGGCCTTCCGCACCACGCTGTACGGCAACACGACAGCCAGCGCCCGGCGGGTGGAGGACTACGCCGCCACCGTCGGGGCCACCCGCGCGATGGTGGACGGCGGCGACGGCGGCCAGCCGGGCGATCCGGCGAGGGCCGCCGCGGTGATCATCGCGGCGCTGGAGGCCGAGGAGACCCCGCTGCGCCTGCCGCTGGGCGCGGACGGCGTCGACGCGGTGCTCGGCCACCTCGACGAGGTCCGCGCCGAGGTCGAGGCCTGGCGGGAACGGGCCAGCGACACCGCCTTCGGGTGACGCGGCCCGCGTCGGGGGCGTCAGCGGCCGGGCCCTGTCCCGTCCGGCCGCGGGCGGCTACGCTCACGTGCCCGTGAGCACCGAGAGCGCGGCCACCGACAGCGCGAGCACCGAGAGCGCGGCCACCGCCGCAGCCGCCGGGACAGGCGGGACAGGCGGGGCCTCCGCCGACGACCGTCCCGTCCCCCCGAGCCACGGCACCGAGCGCGAGACGCTGCGCGGCTTCCTGGAGTTCCACCGCGCCACCCTCGCGATGAAGTGCCGCGGCCTCACCGACGAGCAGCTGCGCGAGCGATCCGTGCCGCCGTCCACGCTCACCCTGCTGGGGCTGGTGCGGCACCTCGCGGAGGTCGAACGGACCTGGTTCCGGCGGGTGTTCGAGGACCGCGACATCCCCCTGGTCTGGTCGGACCGGATGGACTTCCAGGCCGCCTACGACCCGGAGGGGTCCACCGGGGCCGAGGCGTTCGCCGCCTGGCGGGCCGAGGTGGAGCACTCCCGCCGGATCGAGCGGGCCGCCGCCTCCCTGGACCTGACCGGGTACCAGCCGCGCTGGGAGGAGGAGGTCAGCCTGCGGATGGTGATGGTGCACGTCCTGCTGGAGTACGGGCGGCACAACGGCCACGCCGACCTGCTGCGCGAAGGGGTCGACGGGACGGTCGGGGCGTGACCCCGCGGCGGCTCCCGGGGAACCCTTCCGTCCGCCCCAAGAGAACGTAAACTCCCCGCGTGGACATACCCCCTCCGCCGCCCCCGCCTCCGCCGCCCCCTCCTTCCGGGGACGTGCCGCCGCACGAGCAGCAGTCGGCCCCGTACGGCGTTCCGCCCCAGGGTGCGGGACCGTACGGAGGCCCGTACCAGGGCGGGGACCCCTACGGCCCGCCGCAGCCGGGGAACGGCAGCGGCCCCGGCTTCCCCTTCGGCCCGGCCGTCCCGCCGCAGGGCCCGCCGCCGCAGGGTGGTCCGGCCGGCTACGGCTGGCCGCAGCAGCCGTACGGCGCGAACCCCGACCCGCACCCGAACCCGTTCCAGCCGGCCAACCCGTACGGGGTGCCGGGCGGGTACCCCGGGTACCCGGGCTACCCGGGGCAGCAGGGCTGGTACGCGGTGGAGCGGACCACGAACGGGCTGGCCATCGCCTCCCTGGTGACGTCGTTCACCTGCGTCCCGCTGCTGGGCCTGGGCCTGGGCATCGGCGGACTGCGGCAGATCCGGCGGCGCGGGCAGCGCGGGCGCGGGCTGGCCATCGCCGGCATCATCGTCAACGCCATCACCACCGTGATCGTCGTGCTCTCCGTCGTGCTCGACGCGACGGGCGCGCTCGACGAGGGCAACACCAAGGTCGAGGACGTCAAGGCCGGCGAGTGCTTCAACACGGTCGGGGCGTCGCTGTCCGAGTACGGCCAGAAGAAGCACGTCTCGCGGGGCGTCGACGTCGTCTCCTGCGACGACGAGCACGACGCCGAGGCGTTCGCGGTGCTCAACCTCGACCCGACCGGGGAGCAGGACTACCCCGGCGCCGACGCCGTGGCCGGCGAGGCCGGGCAGCGCTGCGCCGGCGCCGCGCGCGGCTACCTGGGCGACGGCTCGCTGCCCGACGGCATGGACGTCTACACCTACTACCCGCCCGAGTCCTCCTGGAACGCCGGCCACACCTCGGTGACCTGCTTCTTCGGCAGCCGCGACGGCAAGGTGACCGGCTCGGTGAAGTCCGGCGGCGGCTCCGGCAGCTCAGACGGCTCCAGCGGCTCAGACGGCTCCGGTGGTTCGTCGGACGGCGGCGGCGGTTCGGGCGGTTCCTCGAACGGCTCGGGCGGCGCGACGGGCGGTTCCTCGGACGGTGGCGTGGGCGTCTGACCCGCCCCGGGGCCGTCCCGGCGCGCGCGGGAGCCCGCAGTGCTCCCGCGCGCGCCTCTGACGCCCCGTAAACCTCAGGTCAGGGCTTGCGAACGAGTACCCAGGGTTGCGAAGCTGTCGCACACAGTCAACCCCCTGGGAGGGGCACGTGGCCTTCGGTGAGCAGCCCGCCTACCTCCGCGTCGCCGGAGACCTGCGGCAGAAGATTCTCGACGGCACCCTGCCGCCGCACGCCCGGCTGCCGTCACAGGCCCGTATCCGGACCGAGTACGGGGTGTCGGACACCGTCGCGCTGGAGGCGCGCAAGGTGCTGATGGCCGAGGGCTACGTCGAGGGCCGCTCGGGTTCGGGCACCTACGTACGGGAGCGCCCGGTGCGGCGGCGGGTGGTGCGCAGCGGGTTCCGGCCGTCCGGCGCGGCCGGCACCTTCCGCCAGGAGCAGGCGGACGAGGACGTCAAGGGCACCTGGGAGTCGCACAGCGTGCAGGAGCCCGCCTCGCCGGAGGTCGCCCGCCGGCTCGCGGTCGAACCCGGCGACCGGGTGATGCGCACCAGCTACGTCTTCCGTGCCGACGGTGAGCCCGCCATGCTCTCCACCTCCTGGGAGCCGTTGGCCGTCACCGGCCGGACGCCGGTGCTGCTGCCGGAGGAGGGCCCGGTCGGCGGCCAGGGCGTGGTCCCCCGGATGGCGGCGATCGACGTGCTGGTGGACCACATGGACGAGGAGGTCGGCGCCCGTCCCGGCCTGGCGGAGGAGGCGGCCGTCCTCGGCGGGGTGCCGGGCCACATCGTCATCGAGATCCGCCGCACCTACTACGCCTCCGGCCGCCCGGTGGAGACCGCCGACGTGGTCCTGCCGGCCGACCGCTTCCGGGCCGTCTACCACCTCCCCGTCCGCTGACCTGGGGGCGCCCCTGAGCGGGCCCTCACCGCCTTCCGGCCACCGTCCCCTCCGGCGGTGGCCGGATTCCGTCGTTTCCGGGGCCCCATAGGGGAATTCCGACCTCGTGCGGTGAACCTCGGGCGTAGGGTCTGGGCATATGCGAACCGTCGGGCATATGCACGGAGGAAGGGGCGACGCGGTGGCGTCCGAGCTCGGGTGGGTCCTCATACGGCAGGACGAGGGCGGCAACCGCTACCGCGTGGGCCGGTACGCGACCCGGGCCGAGGCCGAGCGGGTGGTCGGCGTGCTCGGCTTCCGCGCGGTCGGCGCCGAACACCCCCTCGAAGCCTCCGGTGCCCCCGGCGCGGGCGGCGCCGGCACCGAGGAGCCGCGGCCCTACCTGATCGAGCGGTGGGTGCCCCGGCCGGCCCAGGACTGACGCGCTCCCCGGGCGTTCCGGCCCGGAAGGGGGCACCATCGGGTAGGAGGGGGCGAATCCTCCACGCGTTCGGACGTGCCCGCGCCCGGACCGACCCGGTCGGGGGTGCACGGTATGAGCGCCAGCGGCGAGCCCCGCGCCGGCACCCTGCTGGACTCGCTGCGCGTCGCCGTCGTCATGCTCGACACCTCCGGCCGGGTGCAGCTGTGGAGCCCGCTCGCCGAGGAGGTGCTGGGCTGGCCCGGCGAGCACATCGTGGGCCGCCGGATCGGCGGACTCTTCGGCCCGCCCGCCGGCACCCCGCTGGAGGCCATCGGCCTGGCCGGGAGCGGCGGCGAGGGGGCCGGCCCCCCGGACGCCGAAGCCCCGGACGAGGACCCGTCCGCGCAGACCCTGCTGGCCGAGCTGCTGCGCGACGGCCGCTGGGACGGCATCCTGTCGCTGCGCCACCGCGACGGCCACACCGTCCAGGTCGAGACCCGCGCCAGCCTGCTCGTCGACGGCGACGGCCGGCCGTTCGTCCTGGCCTCCCTGGCCGAGACCAGCCGGCTCAACACCCTGGAGCACGACCTCGCCGTCCTGGACTCGCTCTTCCACTCCTCCCCGCTCGGCGTGGCCGTCTTCGACAACGACCTGCGCTACGTCCGGGTCAACGACGCGCTGGTCCGGATGAACGGCGTGCCGGCCGCCGGCCACCTCGGCCGTACCGTCATGGAGGTCCTCGACCCCTCGATCGCCGGCAAGGTGCTGGAGCTCCAGCGGCAGGTACTGGCCACCGGGGAACCGGTGATCGACCTCGTCCTCACCGCCCCCGACGGCCGCTTCCACCGCTCGGTGTCCTACAACCGGCTGGTGGACCGCGCCGGGCGGGTACTCGGCATCTCCACCACCATCCTGGACGTCAGCGAGCGGGTCCGGCAGGCCGAGCGGGCCGAGCGGCACCGGCGCCGGCTGGACCTCCTCAACGAGGTCGGCTCGCGGGTCGCCGGACTGCTCGACGTGGGACCGGTCGCCCAGGCCGTCGCCGAGGCGCTGGCGCCGGGCTTCGGCGACTACGCGGGGGTGGTGCTGCACCGTGAGCTGGCCGGCGGCGAACTACCCGCGTCCGGCTACCAGGAGGGCATGCCGCTGCGCCTGGCCGGTGTCGCCGCCCGGGAGTGGAGCGCACCGGTGAAGCGGATGCTCCGCCGCGACCAGCCGCTCGCCTTCGTCCGGCGGTCCGCGTACGGGGACGTGCTGGCCGGCGGCCGGCCCCGGCTGGTCGCGTCCGAGGAGGAGCTGCCGGCCACCAGCTACCCGGGCGACCCGATGGTCCACGGCGCCCTCGAACTCGGCGTCACCTCCCTGCTGGTGCTGCCGCTGCGGGCCCGGGGGGTGGTGCTCGGGCTGCTGGTGGTGGCCCGCGCCCGCGGCCGGGAGCCCTTCGACCACGGCGACCTGGCGATGGCCGGCGAGGTCGCCGTACGCGCCGGCATCGCGCTGGACAACGCCCGGCTGTACGTGCGCGAACGCGAGGGCGCCCTGATGCTCCAGCGCAGCCTGCTGCCGCGCACGACGCCCGAACCGCCCGGCGTGGCCGTGGCCATCCGCTACCTGCCGGCCAGCAGCGCCGCCGAGGTGGGCGGCGACTGGTACGACGTGATCCCGCAGAGCGGCGGCCGGCTGGCGCTCGTCGTCGGCGACGTGATGGGCCACGGCCTGCCCGCAGCCGCGGCCATGGGTCGGCTGCGCACCGCCGTCCGCACCCTGGCCGCGCTCGACCTGCCGCCGGACGAACTGCTGCGCCGGGTCAACGAACTCGGTGACGACCTCGCCCCCGGCCCCGGCGAGATCTGGATGGCCACCGCCGTGTACGCCGTCTACGACCCGTCCACCCGCCGCTGCTCCGTCGCCCTCGCCGGACACCTGCCGCCGGTGCTGGTCGTCGACGGGCCCGGCGGGGTCGGGGCGTCCGCCCGGGTGCTGGACCTGCCGGCCGGCCTGCCGCTGGGCGTCGGCAGGGAGCGCTTCGAGACCACCGAGCTCGACGTACCCGACGGCGGAGTGCTGGTGCTCTACACCGACGGCCTGGTCGAGGCGCGCGGCAGCGACATCGACGCCGGCATCGGACGGCTGCGCGCCGCGCTGTCCGGGCGCCGGCTGGACTCCCTGGAGGACGCCTGCGACGGGCTGCTGGCCGTCCTCGACCCGGACCGCGAGGCCGACGACGTGGCGCTGCTGATGGCCCGGCTGGGGGCGCCGGACGGCTCCGCCGTCTCCTGGTCCTTCCCCGCCGAGGCCAGCGCGGTACGGCTGGCCCGCCGCCGGGTCCGCGACCGGCTGGCCGCCTGGGAGCTGCGGCCGCTCACCGACGTCACCGAACTGCTCGTCAGCGAGCTGGTCACCAACTCGCTGCGGTACGCCAGGGGCCCGATCGGGGTGCGGATGGTGCGCGGCGACTCGCTGCTGGTGGAGGTCTCCGACCCGCTGCCCGACCCGCCGCGGGTCCGGGACGCGGCCGAGGACGACGAGGGCGGGCGCGGCCTTCAGCTGGTGGCCAGGACCTCCCGGCGGTGGGGCACCCGGCGCGGCGCGCTCGGCAAGACCGTCTGGTTCGAGCTCGCCCTGCCCTGACTCCCCGCCGACACCCGCCGACACCCGCCGACGCCCGCCACGGCTGCTCAGGACCACCGGGGCTTCCGGACCACCAGTGCTTCCGGATCGCCACGGCTGCTCCGACGTCCCCACGGTCGGCGTGCGGCGTGGTGGCGTCCGCCCGCGCCGTCCGCCCTTCCGGTCCGCCTGCGGGGCGCCCCGCCGCCGTGATGTCCGTCACACCACCGGGTCCGCGCCGCGCCTGCGGGCCCCGGCGCGTCCGGTGCGCGCCCGCGCGCGGCGGCCCGTCAGACCAGGCGCGCGGGACGCTCCGCGCGCCCACCCGGTGCCCCCGCGCGCCCACCCGGTGCCCCCGCGCCCGAACGGCGCCGTTCCGGCGCCTCCGCGCGCCCGCCCGGCGGCGCACCGCCGGGCCGCGCGCCCGCGCTCCGACCGGCCCCGACGCACGGCCGCCGGCCGCGCGCGAGCCGGGTCCGGTCGGCTGACCTGCGCCGGGTGGGGAACACGATGGTTCGGCGGGCCCGAGTCGGGTATGCCGAAGGGACGGGAGGAAGAGGCGGGGCGACGTGTGGGACCACGTGCGCGAGTGGGAACGGGAAGGGAACGTGCGCATGAGGCGGCCGGGGGAGGCCGCGGTGCGCAGGAGCTGAGATGATGCTGTGATCGCGAAGACCGTGTGCTGGACGCTCGCCATGCTGAATACTCGGCAGCAACCGGTCCATGTGTGCTGAGCTGGAGGGGTCGGGCGAGTGAGCGACATGCCAGCCGGGGCTGAAGCGCCCGGCGACGACGCGGACATGGCGCGGGCCGGGTTCTGGCAGTCGAGCCCGCCCGGTTCCCTTTACGACTACATACGGGTCGCCGCGTTCTCCCTGGACAGCGGCGGCCGGGTCGAGCAGTGGAGCGAACGGGCCGCCGAGTTCTTCGGCGTGCCCGCAGCCGAGGCGATCGGCCGCGACCCGATCGACGCCTTCGCCCCCGCCGAGGTGCGCGGCCGCGCCCACCACCGGATGGCGGAGATCCTCGACGGGCGCGAGTGGAACGGCCTGCTGCCCTACCGGGACCCGGCCGGCGGCCAGGGCCTGGCCGAGGTCTACGTCATGCCCGCCGACGGCGGCGCGCTGTGCGTGGCCGTCGACGTGGCCGCGCTGCGCCAGATCGAGACCGACCTCGCCGCCTCCCAGGCGGTGTTCGGCCAGTCCCCGATGGGCTTCGTGCTCTTCGACGTCCGCCTGCGGCTGATCCGGGTCAACGACCGGTTCGCGGAGGTCTTCGGCCGTCCCGCCGACACGCACCCCGGCCGCGGCCCGCACGACTTCCTCTCCCGGGTGGAGGCCGACCGGCTCACGGCCGCGCTGCGGCAGGTGCTGGAGACCGGCGACCCGGTCCTGGACATGCCCTTGGTGGGCACCGTGCCCGGCGACCCGGCCCGGCGACGCTGGGCGATCTCGCTGTACCGGCTGCACAGCAACTCCGGCCGCCCGATCGGCGTGGCCGGCCTGGCCGTCGACGTCACCGGCCGGCAGCGCGCCGAACGCGAGGCCGCGCACGCCCGCCGCAACCTCGCGCTGCTCAACGAGGCCGGCTCCCGTATCGGCACCTCCCTCGACCTGGAGACCACCGCCCGGGAACTGCTCGACGTGGCCGTGCCGCACTTCTGCGACCTCGCCTCCGTCGACCTCTACCAGGCGCTGCTGTCCGGCGCCGAGGAGCTGACGGGCACCAGCGACGGCAGCGGCGAGCTGCGCCGGGTCGCCTTCGCCAGCGCCGTCTCGGACGCGCCCGTGGTGATGGCCGGCGACGACGACGTCAACCCCGGCGACGGCCCGGTGTCGGTCGGCGCGGTGCACCGCTACCGCTTCAGCTCCGCCAGCGCCCGCGCCCTGCGCACCGCCCAGCCGCAGGTGATCGACGGCGAGAGCGGCCACGACCTCCGCACCCCGCTGGTGCAGTCCACCCTGGTGGTGCCGATGGTCGCCCGCGACACGGTGCTCGGCCTGGTGCAGTTCTCCCGGGCCAAGGGCAGCGAGCCGTTCACCGGGCGGGACCGCATGCTCGCCGAGGAACTGGCCGCCCGCGCCGCCATATTCCTCGACAACGCGCGCCTGTACCGGCGCGAGCACGAGCGCGCCCTGATCCTCCAGCGCAGCCTGCTGCCGCCGGACGACCCGGAGGCGGCCGGCCTCGACATCGCCTGCCGCTACCTGCCCGGCAGCATGGAGACCGAGGTCGGCGGCGACTGGTTCGACGTCATCGAACTACCCGGCCACCGGACCGCGTTGGTGGTCGGGGACGTGATGGGGCGCGGCCTGCGCGCGGCCGTCGCGATGGGCGAACTGCGCACCGCCGTCCGCACGCTGGCCATGCTCGACCTCGAACCCGCCGAGGTGCTCACCGCGTTGGACGAGGTGGCCAGCGGCCTGGGCGCGCCCTCGGCCGGTCGCAGCCGCCGCTCCAAGGAGACCTCCGACGCCGACCTGGGCGAGGTCTACCTGGCCACCGCGGTGTACGCCGTCTACGACTCGGTCACCCGGCGCTGCACCATCGCCAACGCCGGCCACCTGCCGCCGGTGGTGGTGGAGCCCGGCGAGCAGCCGATGCTGCTGGAGCTGCCCAAGGGCGTGCCGCTCGGCGTCGGCGGCGAGCCGTTCGAGGAGACCGAGGTGCAACTCGCCGACGGCTCGCTGCTCGCCCTCTACACCGACGGCCTGGTGGAGTCCCGGAACCACCCGCTCGACGAGGGCCTGGACGCCTTCCGCAACTCGCTGGCCGACTCCGGCCGCCCGCTGGAGGACGTCTGCGACCACGTGCTGGCCACCCTCGACACCGCCCACGGCGAGGACGACATCGCGCTGCTGATGGCCCGCGTCGAGGGCCTGCCGGCGGACCACGTCGGCGACTGGCGGCTGGAGCCGCAGCTGACCAGCGTGGCCAAGGCCCGGGAGCTGGCCCGCGGCCAACTCCTCGCCTGGGACCTGGAGGAGCTGGTCGACACCACCGAACTCCTCGTCAGCGAGCTGGTCACCAACGCGCTGCGGCACGGCTACGGCGACATCCGGCTGCGGCTGCTGCTGGACCGCACGCTGGTGTGCGAGGTGTGGGACAGCGCGCTGGTGCAGCCGCGCCGCCGCCGCGCCCGCGACACCGACGAGGGCGGCCGCGGCCTGCAACTCGTCGCGATGCTCAGCCGCAGCTGGGGCAGCCGCCGCACCCACCGGGGCAAGACCGTCTGGTTCGAACTCGCCCTGCGCGCCTCCGCCTCCGGCTCCGCCGGCCCGTCCGTGGACGACCTGCTGAACATGTTCTAGGGCCGTGGCCGGCAGGGTCTGCCCGGTGGCGAGGTGTCCTGGTGCGGTCAGCCGCAAGGCGCCGAACCGGCCTCGTCGCGGGTCTGCTCGGCCGGTACGGCAACGTGGCGGACGGGCGTGCCAGGGCGGCGAGCGGGGCAGACCTCGCCGGGAGCGGCACCAGGGCCGCGCCCCGGGCGGGTCCCCGCCCGCGGCGCCCGCCGGGGCCGCGCCCGGAGTCGGCGGTCAGCGGTTGGCGGGGGACTTCAGACGGGCGAGGCGGGTGCTGACCTCCGGGTCGTCCTCCAGGACCTCAAGGGACTCGAACTGGCCGTCCAGGGCCGAGGCCGGCAGGTCCTGGCGGCCCTGGCTACGGACCTCCTCGCGGCGGACCTTCTCCTCGAAGCGGCCCAGGTCGCTCGTCGGGTCGAGGACGTCGATCTCCCGGACCGTGTCCAGCACGGTGCCGCGGGCCGGGGCCGGGGCGGTGCGCGACCGGACCACCAGCTCGTCGCGGTGCGCCCGCAGCCGCTCCAGCCGCTCCTTGCAGCGGTCCAGCCCGGCGCGCAGCCTGTCCACCGTCTCGCTCTGCGCGGTGATGGGCGACCGGCCGGCGGCCGCCTCCCGCTCGGAGTGCAGCTGGCGGCCCAGCGCGACCCGGGCCAGGGTGTCGAAGCGGTCCGCCTCTACCGTCCGACCGGCCGAGCGCAGCTCGTCGGCGCGGGTGCTGGCCTGCGCCGCCTTGCCGCCCCACTGCACCGCGGCCGCGACGTCCTCGGCGTGGTCCTGCTCCATCAGCCGCAGGCCGCCGACGGCGTCGGCGACCGCCTGCTCGCCCTCCCGGACGGTGTCGGCGTAGTCCCGGATCAGCTGGTCGGCCATCTTGTGCTCGTCCTCGGCCTGGTCGAGGAGGGCGCCGATGTCCGCGCGGGCCAGCTGTCCCACCCGGCCGACGATCGTCTGCTTGGTCATCTCTGCTCCCTGGTGCGGTGGTTCGGGCGCTCTTCGGGTGCCTGCGGTGCCTGCGGTGCCTGAGGTGCTTCACGGGTGCGGGGTGCGGGGTGCGGGGTGCTCGGACGCTTCGGGCGCCGGCGGGGCCGGTCGGCCCGGTGGCCCCGGCCGGCTCGTGGTGGTGGCGGGGGTGGCGGGCGGCGGCGCGACGGGGGGTCAGGGGCGGTCGCCGGCCAGCCGGCCGCGGGTGCGGCCGCCGCCGAAGCTGCCGGGCCCGGCGCCGCCGAAGCCGCCGCCGCGGCCGCGCCGGCCCCGGCGCGGATCGCCCAGCAGGAGCCCGCCGAGCACCGCGCCGGCCAGGCCGGGCACGGCGTCCGCCCCGGCCGCGCCCCGGCCCCCGGTGTCTCCGGGCTCCCCGTCGGCGAAGCCGGTGAAGTCGGCGACGTCCTCCCGGGCGTACGCCAGGGCGTCCCGGGCCAGCCGGTCCGCCTCCCGGGCCAGGCCGAGTGCGGCCCGCGGATCGCCGCGGTAGGCGGCCGACGAGGGCCCCGACCGCCAGCGCCTCCGCTTTCCGCAGCCTCCGCTCCGCCTCCGCCAGCCGGGTCCTGGCCTGGCTGCCGATCGCGCCCCGGTGCGTGGCCACCTCGTCCCGGGCCGCCGCCACCTCGCCCCGCGCGGCCAGCAGCGCCCGCTCCAGCAGGGCCACGGCCCGCCGCCCGGCCGCCACCTCGTCCCGGGTGCCGGCCAGCGCGCGCTCCAGCGCGGCGTCGGCCACCGCCACCCGGCGCAGCGCGGCGATCGGGTCGGGCCGGCCGCCCGCCAGCTCCTCGCGGACCGCGGCCAGCGCCGCCTCGGCCCGGGCCACCCGGCCGCGCAGCGCCGCCTGCCCGCCGGGCCCGCCGGGGCCGGCCGCCGGCCGGGCGGGCGGCGAGCAGCTGCCGCGCCTCGGCCAGATCCGCGCCGGTCACCGCGAGCGCCTCGTGCAGTGCGGCGTCGGCCGAGCGCAGCACCTCGCCGCGCCGGGCCACGGACCCGGCCAGCACCGCGGCCTGGCCCAGCGCCCCCTCGGCGGCGCGGACGAACGCGGCGGCGCCGGTGTCCCCGCCCAGCGCGGCCTCCGCCCACGCCAGGCAGGCCCGGGCGAAGGCCAGCCGGTCCCGGGCCTCGGCCGGGTGCCCGGCCACCGGGGCGAGCGCGGCGGCGGCGTACCGCTCGCCCAGCAGGCCGAGCGCGGCCTCCGCCGCCGCGATCCGCTCGTGCAGCGCCGCCGCCCGTGCCCGCGCGCGCTCCAGCGCCTGGGGCGCGTCCGCCGCCAGCGACCGCAGCCGGTCGAACGCGTCCACCTCGGCGTCCAGCCGGCGGTCGGCCTGTGTGCAGCGGGAGAGGATCTCGTCGAGCATCTGCCGCCGGGCCGCGTCGTCCGCCGCGCCGACGTCGTCGAGCTTCTGGCGCAGCCGGAACGCCGAGGTCAGCTCGGCCCGCGCGTAGTCGACCGCCTCGCCGAACGGCCGCGCCGCGTCCTCGCCGCACTGGGCCGCGGCCAGGCCCACGTCCTCCTGGCTGGTGAGTACGGCGTCGTCGGTGGCCACCAGCAGCTCGCGGGCCTGCGCGTCCAGCTCCGGCAGCGGGGTGACCGGCACCGGCAGCCTGGGCCGGGCCCGCCAGCCGGCCGTCTCCGGGCTGACCGCCGCGCGCACCGGCCGCGGCCGCACCCGGCGCCGCCGCATCGCCCACATGGTCAGCAGGGCCGCGGCCGCGAGCGCCGCCAGCGGGAACCACAGCGCGCTGGTGGCACGGCCGTCCGACCCGGGGTTGGCGGCACCCGGGGAGGACGGCGGCGTGTCCAGGGTGGTCGGCGGCGCCGCCGGCACGGCCACCGGGAGCGGCTCGGCACCGGCGGCGTCTCCCGCGACGGCAGCGGTGACGGCCGGAGTACGGACGGCGCGGTCCGCGGAAACGACGGCGGTGACCGCCACGGACGCGGACGCGGCCGCGGGCTCGGCGAGGTCGTGGCCGTGGCCGTGGTCGCCCGGGTCGTCCGGGTCGCCCCGGCCGGCGACGGCTCGCAGGCGGCCGGGCACCGCGCGGGTCGGCGGCGGGTGGCCGGGGGAGGCGTCCGCCCGCCCGTCCGCTCCACCGTCAGTCCGTCCTTCCGGCCGGCTGTCCGCCCCGCCGTCCGCCCGTCCGCTCGGACCGCTCGCGGCCGGGCCGCCGCGGGACAGGGACAGGGATATGGGCGCGTGCTCCCGGGCGGCCGCCCCGGGCCCCGCTCCCGCCAGCGCTGCCACCGCCGCGGCGAACAGGGCGGGGACCAGCGCGGGGAACGCCGCTCGTCTTCTGCGCACCTCGCCGCCTCCCGCCGCCTGTCCTTTTCTGGAGCGTATGTGCGCGTATGTTCTTCCGCGACTCCACGGGCGCGCCCGGGCGGCGGGCGCGGGCGGCGGCCGGGACGGCGTCCCCCAGCAGGGGCAGGCCCTCTCGGGCGGGCGGCCGTGGAGCGGACGCGGCGCATGCCGAACGTGTCGCCGGCGTGCTCGTCCAGCCGGGCCGAGCGGAGCGTCGGGTCGTCCAGCCGGCGCCGGATCGAGGCCGGGGCGTCGTGCGGGGGGGCATGGCTGTTCCCTCACGCACGCCGCGGCGCCCCGCTCCTCGCCGCCGAGAGCCCCGCCCGGGCGGCGGGCGGGGCTCTTCGGGGGGGTGGGGTGGGCCGGACGGGTGGAGGTCGCCGGAGGTCGCGCCGGGTCCGCCCGGGACGTGGGACACCTCCTCTGGAGCCGGGGCGGATCAGGCCGCCCTTGCCGCACCAGAGCAGAAACGTCCCCCGGCGCACCGCAGGCGCGGCACGCCGCAAGGGCCGCGGAGGTGTCCGAGTCCATGAACCGCAGCTCCAACCCGCCCGCAGTCCGGGGGCGGAACCGCCGAGCCGTACCGGCTGCCACCCGCGCCGTCCTGGTGCTCACCGCCGGAGCGACCGCGCTGGCCGGCTGCTCCTCGTCCGGCACCCGCGCGGCCGGCAGCGCCGGCACCGACGTGGCGGCCGTCGCCCGGTCGGGCGTCCGCCAGGGCGGCACCCTGACCTGGGCGGTCGACGCGATGCCCGCCACGCTCAACGCCTTCCAGGCCGACGCCGGCGAGGCCACCGACACCGTCACCGGCGCCACCCTGCCGACCATGTTCCGGCTGAACGGCCACGGCTCCCCGGTGCTCGACGCGGACTACCTCAAGGACGCGTCCGTCACCGCCCAGTCGCCCCGCCAGGTCGTCACCTACGACCTCGACCCGCGGGCGAAGTGGAGCGACGGCCGGGCGATCGGCGCCGACGACTTCACCGCCCAGTGGAAGGCCCTCAACGGCAAGAACTCGTCGTACTGGACGGCCCGCAACGCCGGCTACGACCGGATCGCCGCCATCAGCCGCGGCGCCGACGCGCACCAGGTGAAGGTCACCTTCACCAGCCCCTACGCGGACTGGCGCTCCCTCTTCACCCCGCTGTACCCGAAGTCGGTCACCGCCAGCGCGGACACCTTCAACGACGGCGTGCGCACCGCCCTGCCGGTGACGGCCGGGCCGTTCGCCGTGCAGGCCGACGACGCCAAGGCCGGCACGGTCACCCTGGCCCGCAACGCCGGCTGGTGGGGCGACCCGGCCAAGCTGGACCGGATCGTGCTCAGCGCGGTTCCCGGCGCCAAGCGGCCGGCCGCGGTCGCGGCGGGCACCCTCGACGTGGCCGCCATCGAGCCCGACCAGATCAAGGCGGTGCAGGCGAGCAAGGACGCCGGGGTGCGCAAGGCGCCCGGCGCGGCCTACGCGCAGCTCGCCCTCAACGGCAGCAGCGGCCCGCTCTCCGACGAGCGGGTCCGGCACGCGGTGGCCCGCGCGGTCGACCGCAAGAAGATCGCCGCCATGGTGCTGGGCCCGCTCGACCTGCCCGACAAGCCGCTCGGCAACCACCTCGTACTGCCCTCGCAGGCGGGCTACGCCGACCACAGCTCGGCGCTCGGCAAGAACGACACCGAGCAGGCCGCCGCGCTGCTCGCGGACGCCGGCTGGCAGCAGTCCCCGGCGAAGACGGGCGAGAAGGCGGCGGCCGGTCCGGCCGGCCCCGACCGCACCTCGGCGTCGGGCGCGCTGACCGTCGTGGAGCCGGCCCGGGCCGCGATGAAGTCCGGCAAGGAGCTGAGCCTGCGGTTCGTGCTGCCGGCCGGCTCGCCGACGCTCGACACGGTGGGCGGGCAGATCGCGAAGATGCTGTCGGCGATCGGCATCCGCACCGAGATCAGCAAGGTCGCCGACGACAGCTACTTCCAGGACCACATCGCGGCCGGCGACTTCGACCTCGCGCTGTACTCGTGGCCGGGCACGGCCTACCCGGCCACCGACGACACCCCGATCTTCGCCAAGCCGGTCCCGGCGCCCGACGGCACGCTCGCGGTGGCGCAGAACTACACCCGGGTCGGCACCGACCAGATCGACCAGCTGATGGCCCGGGCCGGGGCGGAGCTGAACGCCTCGCAGGCCCGCAGTCTGACGAACGAGGCCGACGCGCGGATCTGGGCGGCGGCCGGGTCGATCCCGCTCTACCAGCGGCCCGAGGTGGTCGCGCTGCGGGCGAACGTCGCCAACGTGGGGGCCTTCGGGTTCCAGACGCCGGTGTTCCAGGACATCGGCTTCCGCAAGTAGCCCCCGCAGCCCCCCGCGTTCCTTCCGGCGCCCCCGCCGCGGCCCCACCGCCGCGCCGGGGCGCCGGGTGCTGCCAGGGCCGGGCCCGTCGGGGTGCGGCCTCCGACCGGGCCGCGGCCGGCCGGGCGTCTCAGGCCGTCGGCGCGAGTACCTCGGCGGTCGGGGCGGCCGGCGCGAGCAGCTCCGCGTCGGGGGCGAGACGGCGGGCGCGGCGCAGCGCCCTCGCGGCCTTGGCCGGGTGCCCGGCCGCGCGCAGGGCGACGGCCTGGACGGCGAACGCCTGCGCCCGGGTGAACCGGTCCGGAGCCCGGCGCGCGGACCTGGCGGCACGCCGGGCGGCCTGGCCCAGGTCGCCGGCGAGCAGCGACTCCAGCGCGCCCAGGGCGATGTTCCGGACCAGGGACGGGTGGATGCGGCGGATCGAGGCCAGGGCCGCGGCGAACTCGGGGCGGGCCGCCTCCGGGTCCCACAGCCGGGTGGCCGCACCGCAGCCGAGCGCGGTCGCGTAGACACCCAGCGCCTCTGCCTGGAGCTGCGGCACCCGGCTGGCCTCGGCCGCGGTGTGCGCGGCCCGCGCGCCCTCGTCGAAGCGCCCGGTCGCGACCGCGACCGCCGCGGCGACGGCCCGCCGCCGGGGGCCGTCGGCGGGGGCGCCGCCGCCAGCTCGGCGCGGGCCGCCGCCGCCCGGCCTGTCGCGAGCAGCCGGGCCGCGCGCACGGTCGCCGGGTCGCCCGCCCACTCCCGGACCACCTCGGCGCTCGGGCGGCTGGGCAGCCGCAACAGGATCCAGCCGGCGGCCATGGGCCGGTTCGCGGTGATCGGCAGGACCACCAGCACGGCCATCGCCCCCCATCCGACCGCGGCGGTCCTACCGCCGCCGCAGAGCGTCAGGGCCGCCGCGCCGGCCGCGGTGAGCAGCGCCGGGGCGGCGACGGCCGTCCACAGCCTCGGCCGCAACCCCGGCCGGTCCACGACCGCGAAGCGCAGGACGACCGGGAACAGCGGCAGGCGGCGGAGAACCAGCAGCCTCCCGCCCACCCGCAGGGAGCCGGCCCAGCGGCCCAGGCCGACCGACCATGACAGGGTGGAGAACCCGCCGGTGAGCGCCGCCGTCAGAGCGAGCAGCAGCATGAAGGCGGTGCCTCCCGCCAGGACGCCGAGCGCGAACAGCCACGGGATCACGGCGGAGCCCGGCAGGTCGTTCGCGCTGACGACCGTGCTGCCGAGCACGCCGAGGAGGCCCGCCAGCACCAGCATCGGCGCCCTCCGGATCGGCCTGCCCCTTCCCGGGGGCGGTACGGGGCACGGCGGAGGAGTGGAGGAGGCTCCGCCGAGGGAGGGCCCTCCGGGCGTGGAGCCGGGCACGGAGGGGTTCTCAGAGATGGTCACGTTCGGTGATCTTGGCACCAGAAATGGGCCCTCACCAGCGGTTTCTCGAAGTTGCCGATCTTTCTCGCGCCATCTCCCGGCCGGCCGGAAACGGGGACCGAACCCCTCGCGAACGGCGGTTGAACGACCTCCGCGCGGTCCCGTGCGCCCCCCTCCGCGTTCCCGCGACGGTTCCGGCCGGGCTCACCGGGCCGGCGCGAGCAGCTCCGCGTCGGGGGCGAGACGGCGGGCCCGGTCCAGGACCTTCGCGGCCTCGTCCGGGTGCCCGGCCGCGCGCAGGGCTACGGCCTGGACGGCGAACGCCTGGGCCCGGCTGAACCGGTCCGGGGCCAGCGACGCCGCCCTGGTGCTCCGCCGCAGGGCCTCCTTCAGGTCGCCGGCGAACATCGACTCCAGCGCGCCCAGCGCGGTCGCCTGGAGCAGGACCGGCTGGACGTTCCGGATCTCCTCCACCGCCGCGTGGAAGCCGGCCCGGACCTGCTCCGGCGTCCACAGCCGGGTGGCCACCCCGCTGCCGAGCGCGATCGCGTAGGCGCCCAGCGCGCCCGCCCGCAGCTGCGGAGCCCGGCTGGCGGCAGCGGAGGCCATCGCCGCCCGCGCACCCTCGTCGAACCGCCCGGCCGCCACGGCGACCGACGCGGCCACGGCCGTCCGCCGGGGGCCGCCGTCGGCGGGGGCGGCGGCCAGCTCCGCCCGGGCCGCCGCGATCCGGCCCGTGGAGAGCAGCCGGGCCGCCCGCAGGGACGCCGGGTCGTTGGCCCACTCCCGTACCGCCTCACCGCCGGCGCGGGTGGGCAGCCGCCACAGGGCCCAGCCGCGGGACATGGGCCGGTTCCAGCCGGTCAGCAGCACCAAGAGGACCAGGAGGGCCGCCCCCCAGCCGAGCGCGGCGAGCGCGGTGTCACCCGAAAGCACCAGGGCCGCGGCGCCGGCCGCGGTCAGCACCGTCGAGCCGGCGATGCCGCTCCACACGCGCAGCCGCAGGCCGGGCCGGTCGACGGCGATGACGCAGGCGTTGAACGGCACCGCCAGGAGCAGGCGGAAGACGACGAGGACGCCGCCCACCCGCACCGAGCCCAGCCACCGGCCCACTCCGACGGACGCGTACACCACCGAGAGCCCGCCGGTCAGCGCGGTCACCGCGGTGAGCAGCAGGGTGGACGCGGCGCCGCCCACCAGCAGCCCGAGGACGAAGAGCAGCGGGGCCGCGGCGCCGGTGTGCGGCAGCGCGTGGGAGGCGGCGAGCAGGCCGCCGGCACCGCCGCCGAGGCCGCCGACGGCCATGGCCGCCGCCCGCCGCCGGGGGCTCCGGCCCGGCCGGACCGCTCCGGAGGGCGGTGCCGGCGGCGGTGGGGCGGCGGGTTCGCCGGCGGCGGGGGCGTCGGGAACGGGAGGGTTCTCGGGTGAGGTCACGTTCGGTGATCTTTCCACCATGGACCGGCCACCACCAGGGGTTTCCCGTAGTCCGAAGCCCCCGTCCCGGCCCTGTTCCGGACCGGTCGCGGGCCGCATCCCGGCCGGTGGGGAGGACCGGTGGCGACGGAGGTCGGGGTGGGCCCCGTACCATGGGGTGAGGCCGTGGCGTGACTTGCCCGGCAGGCGGGCGCGCCGTACCGAGGAGCGCGACGCCACCCACGAACCCGGGAGAAGCGCCGCACCCATGTCCACCCGCCACGACATCCGCAACGTCGCCATCGTCGCCCACGTCGACCACGGCAAGACGACCCTCGTCGACGCCATGCTGAAGCAGGCGGGTGCGTTCGCCGCCCACCAGCACGTGGACGACCGGGTCATGGACTCCAACGACCTGGAACGCGAGAAGGGCATCACCATTCTCGCGAAGAACACGGCCGTGAAGTACCACCCGAAGGACGGTGGCGCCCCCGTCACCATCAACATCATCGACACCCCCGGCCACGCCGACTTCGGCGGTGAGGTCGAGCGCGGCCTGTCGATGGTGGACGCGGTGGTGCTGCTCGTCGACGCCTCCGAGGGCCCGCTGCCGCAGACCCGCTTCGTGCTGCGCAAGGCGCTGGCCGCCCGGCTGCCGGTGATCCTGTGCATCAACAAGACCGACCGCCCGGACTCCCGGATCGACGAGGTCGTCAACGAGACGTACGACCTGTTCCTGGACCTGGACGCGGACGAGGAGCAGATCGAGTTCCCGATCGTCTACGCCTGCGCCCGTGACGGCATCGCCTCGCTGACCAAGCCGGCGAACGGCACCGTGCCGGCCGACAGCGACAGCCTGGAGCCGTTCTTCTCCACCCTGCTCCAGCACGTCCCGGCGCCCACCTTCGAGGAGGACGCCCCCCTCCAGGCGCACGTCACCAACCTGGACGCGGACAACTTCCTCGGCCGTATCGCACTGCTGCGGGTCGAGAACGGGCACCTCAAGAAGGGCCAGACCGTCGCCTGGATCAGGCGCGACGGCACCGTGCAGAACGTCCGCATCTCCGAGCTGATGATGACCGAGGCGCTCACCCGCAAGCCGGCCGAGAGCGCCGGCCCCGGCGACATCTGCGCCGTCGCGGGCATCCCCGAGATCATGATCGGTGAGACGCTGGCCGACCCGGAGAACCCGGTGGCGCTGCCGCTGATCACCGTGGACGAGCCGGCCATCTCGATGACCATCGGCACCAACTCCTCCCCGCTGGTCGGCAAGGGCGGCAAGGGCCACAAGGTCACCGCGCGCCTGGTCAAGGACCGGCTGGAGCGCGAGCTGATCGGTAACGTCAGCCTCCGCGTGCTGCCCACCGAGCGGCCCGACACCTGGGAGGTGCAGGGCCGCGGCGAGCTGGCGCTGGCCATCCTGGTCGAGACGATGCGCCGGGAGGGCTTCGAGCTCACCGTCGGCAAGCCCGAGGTCGTCACCAAGGAGGTCGGCGGCAAGACGCACGAGCCGATCGAGCGGATGACGATCGACTCGCCCGAGGAGCACCTGGGCGCCATCACGCAGCTGATGGCCACCCGCAAGGGCCGCATGGAGACGATGACCAACCACGGCTCCGGCTGGATCCGCATGGAGTGGATCGTTCCTTCGCGCGGCCTGATCGGCTTCCGTACCGAGTTCCTCACCCAGACCCGCGGTACGGGCATCGCGCACTCCATCTTCGAGGGCCACGAGCCCTGGTTCGGCGAGCTGCGCACCCGCAACAACGGCTCCCTGGTCGCCGACCGCTCCGGCGTGGTCACCGCCTTCGCGATGACCAACCTGCAGGAGCGCGGCGTGCTGTTCACGGACCCCGGCACCGAGGTGTACGAGGGCATGATCGTCGGCGAGAACTCCCGCTCCGACGACATGGACGTCAACATCACCAAGGAGAAGAAGCTCACCAACATGCGGTCGTCCAACGCCGACGTGGCGGAGTCGATCGTGCCGCCGCGGAAGCTGTCGCTGGAGCAGTCGCTGGAGTTCTGCCGCGACGACGAGTGCATCGAGGTCACCCCGGAGACCGTCCGCATCCGCAAGGTCGTCCTGGACCAGAAGGAGCGCGGGCGCGCCGCCTCGCGGGCGAAGCACGCGTAAGCGCTGCCGCCGGGTCTGACGCAGCAGGGAACAACGGGGGGTGCCCCCCTGGGCACGGGTTCGCCGTCATCACGGCGGGGCCGGGCGCAGGGGGGCACCCCCTTTTTCCGGCGTACGTGTGTACGTGCGCAGGTGCGGCCGTCCGGCCGCGGCGGCGTTCGGCTCCTCAGCGCCGGCGACGCGCTCGCGGCCGTTACGCACAGTCGTTCCCCGCCCCGCCGGCGGCGGGGCGGCGGGCCGGGGAGCGGGTGGGTCCTGGGTACTGGCGGGTGTTCCGGGCGTGGTTCCGGTTATCGGTGCGGGGGACGCCGACAGGGGATCAGTGGTTCCCAAGATCGTCCGGATATCGGACAGCGACAGGCGGAAATCGGCGTGTGAAATATCACTCTGTCCCTTTTGGCATCGTATGCGTATGGGGCGGAATGTCCGAATTTCAAGACCGCATACGGCCCTTCTGTGACCGAAGCGAGATCTCGCGCGTTCCGGACGGAGCTGAAAGTGGCGGATAGTGGACGGTGTTGAGCTCGGGTCAATGGGTCACGCGCAGCTACGCGCCGACTCACGAGCATCGGAGGCCGGTAGCCACTGTCAGGGGTGTCAGGGGCGGACGGCCTCCTCACGTATCGAAGTGCGTATTCGACAGTGACTCCTGAGGAGGCATACCCATGCGCGGTGCCAAGAGCGCCAAGTGGGTCGTAGGGGCGGCAGTGATCGGCCTGGCCGCGACCGCCTGCGGTTCCGGGGGAACCAGCAGCGCCGGCGGTTCGAACGACGGCATCGTCCGGGCCTGGTGGGGCGACCCGCAGAACCCGCTGGAGCCGGCGAACACCACCGAGGTGCAGGGCGGCAAGGTCCTGGACATGATCTTCATGGACCTCAAGGAGTACGACTCCACCACGGGTGCGGCGAAGCTTGAGGCCGCCCAGTCGATCACCACGAACGACCAGCAGAACTTCACCATCAAGCTCAAGCCGAACCTGAAGTTCTCCGACGGCACCGCCGTCACCGCCCACTCCTTCGTGGACGCCTGGAACTACGGCGCGCTGCTCACCAACAAGCAGCTGAACGCCTACTTCTTCGAGGACATCGAGGGCTACGACAAGGTCCACCCGGACTCGGGCCAGCCGACCGCGAAGACGATGTCCGGCCTCAAGGTCGTCGACAACGACACCTTCACGGTGAAGCTGAACCAGAAGTTCTCCACCTGGCCGGACCGCCTCGGCTACAAGGCGTTCGCGCCGCTGCCGAAGGAGTTCTTCACCGACCACGCCGCCTACCTGAACAAGCCGGTGGGCGACGGGCCGTACAAGATCGTGTCGTACACGAAGGGCTCCAGCATGAAGCTGGTCCCGAACCCGTACTACACCGGGCCGAGCAAGCCGAAGAACAAGGGCGTGCTGCTGAAGGTCTACACGAGCTCGGAGACCGCCTACGCCGACCTGCAGGCCGGCAACCTGGACGTCCTGGACGACGTCCCGGCCGAGGACCTCAGCCACGTCAAGTCCGACCTGGACGGCCGCTACCTGAACCAGCCGGCCGGCATCAACCAGACCATCTCGTTCCCGCTGAACCAGAAGGCCTGGAACGCCCCGGGCATGGACAAGGTGCGCGTCGGCCTGTCGATGGCGATCGACCGCAAGACGATCACCCAGAAGATCTTCCAGGGCACCCGCACCCCGGCCACCGACTTCACCTCCCCGGTGCTGGGCGCGGCCGGCGGCTTCAGCAGCGACCTCGCCGGCGACTCCCTCACGTACAACCCGGCCAAGGCGCGCGAGCTGATCAAGGAGGGCGGCGGCATCCCCGGCGGTCACATGACCATCGGCTACAACGCCGACTCCGGCTCCCACAAGGAGTGGGTGGACGCGGTCTGCAACAGCATCAACAACGTGCTGGGCGACAACAAGGCCTGCGTCGGGGCCCCGACGGGCACCTTCGCGGACTTCCGCAACCAGATCACCAACGGTGAGATGACCAACCCGTTCCGTGCGGGCTGGCAGATGGACTACCCGCTGATCGACGACTTCCTGACGCCGCAGTACGCGACCGGTGGCAGCTCGAACGACGCGCACTACAGCAACCCGAAGTTCGACGCCCTGATCAAGCAGGCCGACGCCGCCCCGGACGCCGCCAAGGCGACCGCGCTGTACCAGCAGGCGGAGAAGCTGCTCTTCACGGACATGCCGGCCATCCCGCTCTGGTACCAGGACGGCCAGGCCGGCTGGTCCTCGCGGGTCTCCAACGTGACGGAGAACTCGTTCAGCTTCCCCGTCTACACCGACATCACGGTCAACAACAGCTGACCGGGTAGTCGCGGCCCGCCCGGCCCTGTCACCCCAGGGCCGGGCGGCGCCGAACCCTGAACCACGGAAGGACACACACATGGGGCGCTACGTCGTCCGACGACTGCTCCAGATGGTGCCGGTCTTCATCGGTACGACCTTCCTGATCTTCGTCATGGTCTACGCACTCGGCGACCCCGTGGCCGCGATGTTCGGCGACAAAACGCCCGACCCGGCCACGGCGGCCCAGATCAGGCACGCGTTGTACCTGGACCACTCGCTTCCCGCGCAGTACGTGCACTACATGAAGCAGATCTTCACCGGGAACTTCGGTACCGCCGCGACCGGCCAGCCGGTCACCCAGCTGATGGGTACCGCCTTCCCGGTGACCCTCCGGCTCACCCTCGTGGCGTTCGCGATCGAGGCCGTGGTCGGTATCGGCCTGGGCCTGCTCGCGGGCATGCGCCGGGGCCGCTTCGCCGACAACGGCGTGCTGGTCTTCACGCTGCTCGTGGTGGCCGTGCCGACCTTCGTCACCGGCTACCTGCTCCAGTACTTCCTGGGCGTGAAGTGGCACGTGGCGAACCCGGCGGTGGCCGAGGGCGCGCCCATCGGCGACCTGATCCTCCCCGGCCTGGTGCTGGCCGCGGTGTCGCTCGCGTACGTCGCGCGCCTGACCCGCACCTCGGTCGCGGAGAACGCCCGCGCGGACTACGTCCGCACGGCCGTCGCCAAGGGCCTGCCGCGGCGCCGCGTCGTCACCGTGCACCTGCTGCGCAACTCGCTGATCCCCGTGGTGACGTTCCTCGGCACCGACATCGGCGGCCTGATGGCCGGCGCCGTCGTGACCGAGCGCATCTTCAACGTGCACGGCGTCGGCTACCAGCTCTACCAGGGCATCCTGCGCGAGAACCCGCCGACCGTGGTCGGCTTCGTCACCATCCTGGTGATCATCTTCCTCGCCGCCAACCTGCTCGTCGACCTGCTCTACGCGGTCCTGGACCCGAGGATTCGGTATGCCTGACACGACCGACACCGCGGCCGCCGTGGCCACCCCCGCCGTCCCGCTCGCCGCGGCCGCCACCGGCGGCCCGGCCGGCCCGGAGCAGGAGAAGGCGCGCAGTCTGTGGAGCGACGCGTGGGAGGACCTGCGCCGCAAGCCGATGTTCTGGATATCCGGGCTGCTGATCCTCTTCCTGATCGTCATCTCGCTGTGGCCCGGCCTGATCGCCAGCGGCAACCCGCTCGCCTGCGACCTGGCCAAGTCCCAGAACGGCCCCACCGCGGGCCACCCCTTCGGGTTCGACACGCAGGGCTGCGACGTCTACACCCGCACCGTGTACGGCGCCCGCGCCTCGGTGTCGGTGGGCATCTTCTCCACCCTCGGGGTGGCGGTGCTCGGTTCGGTGCTGGGCGGCCTCGCCGGGTTCTTCGGCGGCTGGTGGGACGCGATCCTCTCCCGGATCAGCGACATCTTCTTCGGCATCCCGATCCTGCTCGGCGGCGTCGTCTTCCTGTCCGTGGTCAAGGGCGGCACCGTCACCACGGTCACCCTGTTCATGGTGCTGCTGGGCTGGCCGCAGATCGCGCGTATCGCCCGCGGCGCGGTGATCACCGCCAAGCAGCAGGACTACGTGCAGGCGGCCCGCGCGCTGGGCGCCGGCAACACCCGGATGCTGCTGCGGCACATCGCGCCCAACGCGCTCGCGCCGATCATCGTCGTCGCGACGATCGCGCTGGGCACCTACATCTCCCTTGAGGCGACGCTGTCGTTCCTCGGCGTCGGCCTCAAGCCGCCGGCCGTGTCCTGGGGTATCGACATCTCCCAGGCGTCGGACCAGATCCGCAACGCCCCGCACATGCTGCTGTGGCCGGCCGGCGCGCTCAGCATCACGGTGCTGGCGTTCATCATGCTCGGCGACGCGGTCCGCGACGCCCTCGACCCCAAGCTGCGCTAGGAGGGCGTACGTTGACAGCCATCGACGAGAGGGCGGGCGCTACGCCCGCCAAGACCACCGGGCCGCTGCTGGACGTCCGCGACCTGCACGTGGAGTTCCACACCCGGGACGGCGTCGCGCACGCCGTCAACGGTGTGAACTACTCGGTGAACGCGGGCGAGACGCTGGCGGTGCTCGGTGAGTCCGGCTCCGGCAAGTCCGTCACCGCGCAGGCCGTCATGGGCATCCTCGACATGCCGCCCGGCCGCATCCCGCAGGGCGAGATCCTCTTCCAGGGCCAGGACCTGCTGAAGATGTCCGCCGAGGCGCGCCGCAAGATCCGCGGCCGGAAGATCGGCATGATCTTCCAGGACGCGCTGTCCTCCCTCAACCCGGTGCTGAGCGTGGGCTACCAGCTCGGCGAGATGTTCCGGGTGCACCAGGGGATGTCGCGCAAGGACGCCAAGGCCAAGGCGATCGAGCTGATGGACCGGGTGCGCATCCCGGCCGCCAAGCAGCGGGTCGGCGACTACCCGCACCAGTTCTCCGGCGGTATGCGCCAGCGCATCATGATCGCGATGGCCATCGCCCTGGAGCCCGACCTGGTGATCGCCGACGAGCCCACCACCGCCCTGGACGTCACCGTCCAGGCCCAGGTGATGGACCTGCTCGCGGAGCTCCAGCGCGAGTCCAACATGGGCCTGATCCTGATCACCCACGACCTCGGCGTGGTCGCCGACGTCGCGGACAAGATCGCCGTGATGTACGCGGGGCGGATCGTCGAGCACGCGCCGGTCCACGAGATCTACCGCACCCCGGCCCACCCCTACACCCAGGGCCTGCTGCGCTCGATCCCGCGGGTGGACCAGAAGGGCCAGGAGCTCTACGCCATCCAGGGCCTGCCGCCCAACCTGACCCGCATCCCGTCCGGCTGCGCCTTCAACCCGCGCTGCCCGATGGCCCAGGACGTGTGCCGCACCGACGTGCCGACGCTGCACGCCGTCGGCGCCGGGCGCGGGAGCGCCTGCCACTTCTGGAAGGAGACCCTCGGTGGCTGAGATCCGGACTCCGAACGAGACCCCCGCGCAGACCTCGCAGGACCGGGGCGAACCGATCCTGCGGGTGCGCAACCTGGTCAAGCACTTCCCGCTCACCCGGGGCATCATCGTCCAGAAGCAGGTCGGCGCCGTGAAGGCCGTCGACGGCGTCTCCTTCGACCTGTACGCGGGGGAGACGCTGGGCATCGTCGGCGAGTCGGGCTGCGGCAAGTCGACCGTGGCCAAGCTGCTGATGAACCTGGAGCGGGCCACCTCCGGCGAGGTGTTCTACAAGGGCGAGGACATCACCAAGCTGTCGGGGCGTGCCCTGAAGGCGGTGCGCCGCAACATCCAGATGGTCTTCCAGGACCCGTACACCTCGCTCAACCCCCGGATGACGGTCGGCGACATCATCGGCGAGCCCTTCGACATCCACCCCGAGGTGGCGCCCAAGGGCGACCGCCGCCAGCGGGTGCGCGAGCTGCTCGACGTGGTCGGCCTCAACCCCGAGTACATCAACCGCTACCCGCACCAGTTCTCCGGCGGCCAGCGCCAGCGCATCGGCATCGCCCGCGGCCTCGCGCTCAACCCGGAGATCATCATCTGCGACGAGCCGGTCTCCGCGCTCGACGTCTCGGTGCAGGCGCAGGTCGTCAACCTGATGGCGAAGCTCCAGGACGAGTTCGGCCTCTCCTACGTCTTCATCGCGCACGACCTGTCGATCGTCCGGCACATCTCCGACCGGGTCGGCGTGATGTACCTGGGCCGGATCGCGGAGATCGGCACCGACTCCGAGATCTACGAGCACCCCACCCACCCGTACACCCAGGCCCTGCTGTCGGCCGTGCCGGTGCCGGACCCCGAGGCGCGCGAGCGCCGCGGGGAGGCGGCGGCCGAGGCCGCCCGCGAGGAGGGCGCGCCCACCCACGGCGGCCGCATCATCCTCACCGGCGACGTGCCCTCCCCGGCCAACCCGCCGTCCGGCTGCCGGTTCCGCACCCGCTGCTGGAAGGCGCAGGACCGGTGCGCGCAGGAGAGCCCGCTGCTGGCGGTGCCCGAGGTGTTCCAGGGCACCGGCACCCCGGCCGAGCACCTCTCGGCCTGCCACTTCGCCGAGGAGCGGGACGTCGTGGGCGCCGCCGACGCCGCCTGACCCGCCGCCCGCCCAGCGCAGCGCCCCGTTCCGCCACCCGGCGGGCGGGGCGCTGCGCCGTGTCCGGGCACCCCGGCCGCGCCGCGCGGCTCAGGGGCCGCCGCTTTCGCACACCCCTGCTTCGCGCACACCTGCTTCGTACGCCTCTTCGACGCCGAGCCGGTCGGCCGCCGCCGTCCGGGTGAACCCCGGGTCGGGCGCCTCCCGGACGCCGCCACTTTCTTCCCGCGACACGGGGCCGAAGAGGTGCAGTGGTGCCCGACTTGCGATGTCATGGGTAGTCACGTCCCATTTGTGACCCCATGAGGAGGCGTTCGATGCGCGGAGCCACGCGCGTGAGGTGTGCTGTCGGCGTGCTGGCCGTCGCGCTGGCCGCCACCGCCTGCGGCGGCGGAAGCAGCGGTGGCGGTGGCGGCAGCGGCGACGGCGTCGTCCGTGCTTCCTGGGGTGACCCGCAGAACCCGTTGGAGCCCGCCGACACCAACGAGGTGCAGGGCGGCAAGGTGCTCGACATGATCTTCCGCGGCCTGAAGATCTACAACCCGAAGACCGCCGCGGCCGAGAACGAGATCGCCCAGTCGATCACCAGCAGCGACAGCCAGAACTTCGACATCAAGCTCAAGCCGGGCTGGAAGTTCAGCAACGGCGAGGCGGTCACCTCCGACTCGTTCATCAACGCCTGGAACTACGGCGCCGATCTGCGGAACGCCCAGCTCAACGCCTTCTTCTTCGCGCAGATCGACGGCTACTCCAAGGTCCACCCGGACGCCTCCGGGGCCAAGGCCACCGCGACCAAGCTCTCCGGTCTGACGAAGGTCTCCGACACCGAGTTCAAGGTGAAGCTCAACCAGAAGTTCTCGCTGTGGCCCGACACCCTCGGCTACGCGGCCTTCTACCCGCTGCCGCAGGCGTTCTTCAGCAACCACGCCGCCTGGCTGTCCAAGCCGATCGGCAACGGCCCGTACGAGATCTCCTCGTACACCAAGGGCAGCGGCATGTCGCTGCGCAAGTGGGACGCCTACCCGGGCAGCGACCCCGCCGCCAACAGCGGCGTCGACCTGCGGGTCTACACCGACAACAACACCGCCTACACCGACCTCCAGGCCGGCAACATCGACGTCGTCGACGACATCCCGGCCAACCAGCTCAAGAACGTCAAGGCGGACCTCGGCAGCCGTTACATCAACGAGCCGGCCGGCCTCAACCAGACCCTCACCTTCCCGCTGTACGCCAGCAACTGGTCCTCGGCGAAGTCGGCGCTGGTCCGGCAGGGCCTGTCGATGGCGATCAACCGCCCGCAGATCACGAAGGCGATCTTCCAGGACACCCGCACCCCGGCCACCGACTGGACCTCGCCGGTGCTCGGCGACGCCGGCGGCTACAAGGCGGGGCTGTGCGGCCAGGAGTGCGAGTACAACCCGACCAAGGCCAAGCAGCTGATCCAGCAGGGCGGCGGCCTGCCCAGCGGCGGGATCACCATCGGCTACAACGCCGACACCGGCTCCCACAAGGAGTGGGTGGACGCCGTCTGCAACAGCATCAACAACGTGCTGGGCGACAACCACGCCTGCGTGGGGGCGCCCACCGGCACCTTCGCCGACTTCCGGAACAAGATCACCAACAAGCAGGTGACCATGCCGTTCCGGTCCGGCTGGCAGATGGACTACCCGCTGATCCAGGACTTCCTCCAGCCGCTGTTCTACACCGACGCCTCGTCGAACGACTCGCACTACAACAACCCGCAGTTCGACAAGCTGGTCGACCAGGCCAACGCCGAGACCGACAGCGGCAAGGCCATCGGGCTCTTCCAGGACGCGGAGAGGCTCCTGGTCAAGGACATGCCCGCGATCCCGCTCTGGTACCAGAACGGCAACGCCGGCTACTCCACCAACGTCTCGAACGTCATCCTCAACCCCTTCAGCGTCCCGGTCTACAACGAGATCAAGGTCAAGTGAGACCAGCGGAGGCCGCACCGGGCTCCCCGGTGCGGCTTCCGCCCGCTCCCGGTGCAGGAGGTCCCCATGGGACGCTATGTGATCAGGCGGCTGCTCCAGATGATCCCGGTGTTCATCGGCAGCACGTTCCTGATCTTCTTCATGGTCTACGCGCTCGGCGACCCGGTCGCCGCGCTCTTCGGCGAGCGCGCCCCGGACCCGGCGACCGCCCAGCAGATCCGCCACGACCTGTATCTGGACCACTCGTTGGGCGCCCAGTACCTGCACTACATGAAGAACATCTTCGTCGGCGACTTCGGCACCGCCTTCAACGGACAGTCCGTCACCGCCCTGATGGGCAGCGCCTTCCCGGTCACCATCCGGCTGACGATCGTGGCGATCATCTTCGAGATCATCATCGGCATCCTGCTCGGCGTCATCACCGGCATGCGCCGCGGCAAGCCCGTCGACACCGGCGTGCTGCTGCTGACCCTGGTGGTCATCTCGGTGCCCACCTTCGTCACCGGCTACGTGCTCCAGTACGTCTTCGGCGTCCGGCTGGGGTGGACCGCGCCCTCGGTGTCGCCCAGCGCCCCCTTCAACGAGCTGATCCTGCCCGGCCTGGTGCTCGCCCTGGTCTCGCTCGCGTACGTCACCCGGCTGACCCGCACCTCGATCGCGGAGAACACCCGGGCCGACTACGTGCGCACCGCCATCGCCAAGGGCCTGCCCCGGCGCCGCGTCATCACCCGGCACCTGCTGCGCAACTCGCTGATCCCGGTGATCACCTTCATCGGCACCGACATCGGCGCCCTCATGGGAGGCGCGATCGTCACCGAGCGGATCTTCAACATCCACGGCGTCGGCTACCAGCTCTACCAGGGCATCCTGCGCAACAACGCGCCCACCGTGGTCGGCTTCGTCACCGTCCTGGTGCTGGTCTTCCTGCTGGCCAACCTGCTCGTCGACCTGCTGTACGCGGTCCTGGACCCGAGGATTCGGTATGCCTGACGGAAAAGACCCGCTGGAACCGGTGGACCCCAACCAGGCCATCGCGCCCGGCGGCGGCTACGGCGGGGGCATGGACCTGGCGGCGGCCGACGCGCAGAGCCTGGAGAAGGAGCCCGGCCACGGGCAGGACGCCGGCGGGCCCACCGGCAAGCCGCGCAGCCTGTGGTCGGACGCCTGGCGCGACCTGCGGCGCAACCCGATCTTCATCATCTCCGCGCTGATCATCCTCTTCCTGGTCTTCATCGCGATCTGGCCCGGCACCATCGCCACCCAGGACCCGCTGGCGGCCAACCTGGCCCGCGCCCAGGAGGGGTCGGCCCCCGGCCACCCCTTCGGCTTCGACACCCAGGGCCGCGACGTCTACACCCGGGTGGTCTACGGCGCCCGCGCCTCGGTGACCGTCGGCGTCTGCGCCACCGCCGGCGTGGTCATCCTCGGCTCGGTCCTGGGCGGGCTGGCCGGGTTCTTCGGCGGCTGGTGGGACGGGGTCCTGTCGCGGATCAGCGACGTCTTCTTCGGCATCCCGGTGATCCTCGGCGGCCTGGTCTTCCTGTCGGTGGTCACCAACTCCACCGTCTGGCCGGTCGTCGGCTTCATGGTGCTGCTGGGCTGGCCGCAGATCGCCCGTATCGCCCGCGGCTCCGTCATCACCGCCCGGCAGAACGACTACGTGCAGGCCGCCCGCGCCCTGGGCGCCGGCAACAGCCGGATGCTGGTGCGGCACATCGCGCCCAACGCGGTGGCCCCCGTCATCGTCGTCGGCACCATCGCGCTGGGCACCTACATCGCGCTCGAAGCCACCCTGTCCTACCTGGGCGTCGGTCTGAAGCCGCCCACCGTCTCCTGGGGCATCGACATCTCCGACGCCTCCACCGAGATCCGCAACGCCCCCCACATGCTGCTGTGGCCGGCCGGCGCGCTCAGCCTGACCGTCCTGGCGTTCATCATGCTCGGCGACGCGGTCCGCGACGCCCTCGACCCCAAACTGCGCTGAGGAGGCGGGCCATGGCGACAGAAGCCTCAGCCGCGAGCGGCGGCAACGGCACCGGCGGCGGAGCCGGCCCGGCCGGCGGCACCGGCGGCGGCACCGAGGAGCCCACCGCCCCGGCGGCGGCTCCCCGTACCGGCGGCACCGGCGGCGGCGAGGACGCCCCGCTGCTGGACGTCCGCGACCTGCACGTGGAGTTCCGCACCCGGGAGGGCACCGCCAAGGCGGTCAACGGCGTCAGCTACTCGGTCAACGCGGGCGAGACGCTGGCGGTGCTCGGCGAGTCCGGCTCCGGCAAGTCCGTCACCGCCCAGGCCATCATGGGCATCCTCGACTCCCCGCCCGGCTTCATCAGCCGCGGCCAGGTCCTCTTCCACGGCCAGGACCTGCTCAAGCTCAAGTCCGAGGAGCGGCGCAAGATCCGCGGCGCGCGGATGGCGATGGTCTTCCAGGACGCGCTGTCCGCCCTCAACCCCGTGCTCAGCGTCGGCGAGCAGCTCGGCGAGATGTTCCGGGTGCACCGCGGCATGTCCCGCAAGGAGGCCCGCGCCCAGGCCGTCGAGCTGATGGACCGGGTGCGCATCCCGGCCGCCCGGGAACGGGTCAAGCAGTACCCGCACCAGTTCTCCGGCGGCATGCGGCAGCGCGTCATGATCGCCATGGCGATGGCCCTGGAACCCGAGCTGATCATCGCCGACGAGCCCACCACCGCCCTGGACGTCACCGTCCAGGCCCAGGTGATGGACCTGCTCGCGGAGCTCCAGCGCGAGTACCGGATGGGGCTGATCCTGATCACCCACGACCTCGGCGTGGTCGCCGACGTCGCGGACAAGATCGCCGTGATGTACGCCGGGCGGATCGTCGAGACCTCCCCGGTCCACGACATCTACCGCGCCCCGGCGCACCCCTACACCCGCGGCCTGCTCGACTCCATCCCCCGGGTGGACCTCAAGGGGCAGGAGCTGTACGCCATCAAGGGCCTGCCGCCCAACCTGCTGCGCATCCCCTCCGGCTGCGCCTTCCACCCGCGCTGCCCGCGCGCCCGGGAGGTGTGCCGCACCGACGTCCCCCCGCTGTACCGGGTCAGTGCCGACCGGGCGAGCGCCTGCCACTTCTGGAAGGAGACCCTGGATGACGACCGCGCCCCGTCCGGCGACGCCTGAACACCCCTCGGCGCCCGACCCCGCCGGCCGCGAACCCATCCTGCGGGTGCGCAACCTGGTCAAGCACTTCCCGCTCACCCAGGGCATCCTCTTCAAGAAGCAGGTCGGCGCCGTCCAGGCCGTCGACGGGGTGAGCTTCGACCTCTACCCGGGGGAGACGCTGGGTATCGTCGGCGAGTCCGGCTGCGGCAAGTCGACCGTGGCCAAGCTGCTGATGAACCTGGAACGCCCCACCTCGGGCGAGATCCTCTACAAGGGCGAGGACATCACCAAGCTCTCCGGCCGGGCCCTGAAGGCGGTGCGCCGCAACATCCAGATGGTCTTCCAGGACCCGTACACCTCGCTCAACCCCCGGATGACGGTCGGCGACATCATCGGCGAGCCCTTCGACATCCACCCCGAGGTGGCGCCCAAGGGCGACCGTCGGCGCCGCGTCCGGGAGCTGCTGGACGTGGTCGGCCTCAACCCGGAGTACATCAACCGCTACCCGCACCAGTTCTCCGGCGGCCAGCGGCAGCGCATCGGCATCGCCCGCGGCCTGGCCCTGCGGCCGGAGGTGATCGTCGCCGACGAGCCGGTCTCCGCGCTGGACGTCTCGGTGCAGGCGCAGGTGATCAACCTGATGGAGAAGCTGCAGGACGAGTTCGGCATGGCGTACATGTTCATCGCGCACGACCTGTCGATCGTCCGGCACATCTCCGACCGGGTCGGCGTGATGTACCTGGGCCGGGTGGTCGAGATCGGCGCCGACGCCGAGATCTACGAGCACCCCACCCACCCGTACACCCAGGCCCTGCTGTCGGCGGTGCCGATGCCCAACCCCGAGGCACGCGAGCACCGGGAGCGGATCATCCTCACCGGGGACGTGCCCTCCCCGGCCAACCCGCCCTCCGGCTGCCGGTTCCGCACCCGCTGCTGGAAGGCGCAGCAGCGGTGCGTCGAGGAGGACCCGCTGCTGGCCGTCCCGGAGATCTACCGCGGCACCGCCGGCCCGGCCGAGCACCCCTCGGCCTGCCACTTCGCCGAGGAGAAGCAGGTCGTACCGCCCGAGGAGTGACGCCGGGCCAGGACCCCGGTCCGGTGGACCGGGGCCGGGAAACGCCGGACGGCCCGTACCCGGGGTGGTGCTGGGGTGTCCGGGTACGGACCGTCTCCGAGCGGAGGCCGCGGGCGAGCCCGGGTCAGAGGGTCTTCTTGTCCTCGGTCTCCTCGATCGCGGCGAGCGCCGGGTCGAGGACGATGTCCTCGCCGCGGCCCGCGACCGTCGGCTCCTCCGGGAAGTGGCACGCCGTCAGGTGGCCTTCGCTGTTGCCGCCCAGCTGGATCAGCGGCGGCTCCTGCTCGGCGCACTTGTCCTGCGCCTTCCAGCACCGGGTGCGGAAGCGGCAGCCGGACGGCGGGTTGATCGGCGACGGGACGTCGCCGGCCAGCCGGATGCGCTCGCGCCCGTTGTCGTCCGGGTCCGCCTCGGGCGCCGCCGACAGCAGCGCGTGCGTGTACGGGTGGCGCGGCGAGTTGTAGATCGAGTCGCGGTCGCCGATCTCCACGATCTTGCCCAGGTACATCACCGCCACCCGCTGCGAGAAGTGCCGGACGATCGCCAGGTCGTGCGCGATGAACAGGAACGCGATGCCCAGTTCCCGCTGCACCTTCTGGAGCAGGTTGACCACCTGCGCCTGGATCGACACGTCCAGCGCGGAGACCGGCTCGTCGGCGACGATCAGCTTCGGGTTGAGCGCCAGCGCCCGGGCCACCCCGATGCGCTGCCGCTGGCCGCCGGAGAACTCGTGCGGGAAGCGGTTGTAGTGCTCCGGGTTGAGGCCGACGATCTCCAGCAGCTCCCGCACCCGGCGTTCGAGCCCCCCGGGCGGGTTGATGCCGTTGACCTCCATCGGGCCGGAGATGATCGTGCCGACCGTGTGCCGCGGGTTGAGCGAGGCGTACGGGTCCTGGAAGATCATCTGGATCTCGGACCGGACCGGCGCCAGCTCCCTGCGGGAGGCGTGCGTGATGTCCTGGCCGGCGTAGGCGACGCGGCCGCCGGTCGGCTCCAGCAGCCGGGTCACCAGCCGGCCGGTGGTGGACTTGCCGCAGCCGGACTCGCCGACCATGCCGAGCGACTCGCCCTTGTCGATGTGGAAGTCGAGCCCGTCGACGGCCCGCACGGCCCCGACCTTGCGCTTGAGCAGGAAGCCGCCGTTGATCGGGAAGTGCTTCTGGAGGCCGGTGACCTCCAGGATGCGCTCACCGGAGGGACGGGGGGCCGGCACCTGCTCCAGGGTCTGCTGTTCACTCATTGCTGGTTCCTCGGTCCTGGTCAGCTCAGCCGCGGCTTGATGTGCTCGTCGAAAAGGGTCTGCTTCTGCTCCGCCGTGAGGTGGCAGGCCGCGCCCCGACCCGGCGCCAGCTGGGGCCGCTCGGTCGCGCAGCGGTCACCGGAGACGTGCTCGCTGAACGCGCAGCGCGCCTCGAACGGGCAGCCGGTCGGCGGGTTCAGCAGGCTGGGCGGGGTGCCCGGGATCGGCGTCAGCGGGACGTCGACCGAGGCCGACAGCCGCGGGATCGAGCTCAGCAGCCCCCACGCGTAGGGGTGCTCGGGGGTCTTGAGGATGTCCCGGACGGTGCCGCGCTCGACGACCCGGCCCGAGTACATCACCACCACGTCGTCCGCGGTGTCCGCGATCACGCCGAGGTCGTGGGTGATCAGGATGATGGCCGTGCCGGTCTCCTGCTGGAGGTCCTTGAGCAGGTCCAGGATCTGCGCCTGCACCGTCACGTCCAGCGCGGTGGTCGGCTCGTCCGCGATCACCAGGTCCGGGTCGCAGACCAGCGCCATGGCGATCATCGCGCGCTGCCGCATACCGCCGGAGAACTGGTGCGGGTAGTCGTCCACCCGGGTCTGCGGCTGCGGGATGCCGACCCTGGCCAGCATCTCGACGGCCCGCTCCCGCGCCGCCTTCTTCGAGGCGCCGGTGTGCTTCATGTACGGCTCGGCGATCTGCCGCCCGATCGTGTAGTACGGCGACAGGGCGGTCAGCGAGTCCTGGAAGATCATCGACATCTTGTTGCCGCGCAACCGCTGCAGGCTGCGGTCCGTGGCGCCCACGATCTCCTGGCCCTCAAGCTGGATGGAGCCGGTGATCGTGGTGTTGCGGGGGTTGTGCAGGCCCAGGATGGCCATGTTGCTGACGGACTTGCCGGAGCCGGACTCACCGACGATGCCCAGGGTCTTGCCCCGGTCCAGGTCGAAGGAGAGCCCGTCCACCGCCTTCACAGTGCCGTCCTCGGTGGCGAACTGCACACGCAGGTCACGCACCGAGAGGAAGTGCTCGGTGTCCTGAGGCGCGGACCCGGCCTCGGGCTTCGTCATGATGGTCACGGCGGGTTCTCCTACCGGGTGGTGCGCTGGTGGCGGGGGGTGGCTGCCATGGTCATGCGAGCCGGATCCGCGGGTCGATGAGGGCGTACGCGGCGTCGACGACGATGTTGAAGACCACGATGGCGGTCGCGCCGATGAGCATGACGGACATCTCCATCGGCAGGTCCAGCTTCTGCACGGCCTCCACGGACAGCATGCCGAGGCCGTGCAGGTTGAAGGTCGCCTCGGTGATGATGGCGCCGCCGAAGACGCTGCCGAGGTCGATGCCGAAGATGGTGACGATCGAGGCGGCCGCGCCGCGCAGGGCGTAGCGGAAGAAGACGTACTTCGAGCTCATGCCCTTGGCCCGGGCGGTCCTGATGTGGTCCTCGCCGAGCTGCTCCACCAGCAGCGAGCGGGTCTGCCGGCTGTAGTTGGACCAGAAGATCACCGACATCACCAGGCACGGCAGGATCAGCCCGTTCAGTGAGGCCAGGGGGTGCGATCCCCACTGGGGGTCGGCTCCCATCTTCAGCCAGCCGAGGTTGTTGACGAAGAGGGCGATCGCCAGCGGGCCGATGAAGTAGATCTGGACCGAGTTGCCGACCAGCGAGATGGAGCTGGCCAGGCGGTCGAACGTCTTGCCCTGCTGCCATGCCGCCATCATGCCGAGGCCGACACCGATGATCAGGAACGCGGCCGAGCCGCCGACCGCCAGGGACAGCGTGGTGGGGTAGCGGTCCTTCAGCTCCGGCCAGATCAGCTGGTTGTCGGCGAAGGAGTACCCGAAGCAGGGGGCCGGGCAGTTCTGGCCGTCGGGCATCTTGCGGCCGACGAAGATGCCGCGCATGAAGTTCCAGTACTGCTCAAGGATGGGCTGGTTGAGCCCCATGCGCTCCTTGATCTGGCTGAGGATCGTCGGGTCCGAGCAGTTCTTCCCACAGGCCAGCTGGGCGGGGTTCGAGGGAAGGACGAAGAACAGCAGATAGGTGACGAGGCTGATGACCAGCAGGATCACGATCGCGCCCAGCACGCGGCGTGTGAGGAAACGGAGCATCGGCGAGGCTCTTCCAGAGTGGGGCGCGGAGGGGCGGGCCGCGCGGTCAGAGCCGGGCGGCCGGCCCCGGGGGTACCGGGGCCGGCCGCCCGGATGTCGAACTACTTCTTGACGAAGACGGTGTTGGCGTTGATCACGCCGGTCACCGAGTTGTAGGTCACGCCGCCGAGGCCGGCGCCGTAGACGTTGAAGTACTTGTCGAAGAGGAAGGGCACCTGGGCGGTGTCGTTCTTCAGCGAGTACTCGGACAGCGCCTCCCAGTCAGCGGTCTGCTGCTTGAGGTCCGACTCCTTCGAGATGCGGTCGATCTCGCTGTTGATGTGCGAGTCGTTCAGGAAGGAGTAGTTGTTGGTGCCGTCCTGCAGGTTGCGGCCGTCCATCGTCGGCGGGACGACGGTGGAGGCGTTCGGCCAGTCGGAGCCCCAGCCGGTGCGGTAGATGTCGAACTGGTTGTTCACCTTGCCGACCACCGTGTAGTAGGAGGTCGGGTCGATCGGCTTGCGGACGACCTGGAAGCCGGCCTTCTCCAGCGCGTTGGCGATGGTCAGCGAGACGGTCTGCATCCGGGTGGTGTTCGAGTACGGGAACACCAGCTTCGGGTGCGGCTGTCCGGCCTCCTTCAGCAGCTCCTTGGCCTTCTCGACGTTGCCGGCGGGCTCGGTGAGCTTGCCGAACGGGTCGTACTTCTTCCAGCCGGCCATGGTCGGGCTGAGCAGCGTGGTGCCCATGTCACCCTGCTGCGCGCCGCCGTACGCCTGCTGGACCTGCTGCATCGGGAAGGCGTAGGCGATCGCCTGGCGGACGCGGACGTCCTTGATGCGCTTGGTGTTGATGTCGAGGGTCTCGACGTACGGCTGGTACTCGTTGACCTCGCGGCTCTTGTACTCCGGGTTGGTCACCAGCTGCTGCATCACGGACGTGTCGGCCACGTACGACAGGTCCAGCGCGTCCTTGTCGTTGCCGGCGCCGGCCATCAGGCGCTGCGACAGGCTCGGCTGCTGGATGCCGAGGGTGAAGTTCCACGAGTCCGGGTAGGCGTTGCGGATCGGGTCCGTCTTCGGGTCCCAGTACGGGTTGCGCTTGAAGACCAGCGACTTGCCCGCCTTGTAGGAGGCGATCTCGTAGGGGCCCGAGGAGACCGGGTTGTTGTTGTACGAGCTCTTGGTGTCCTTGGACTTCTCGACCGGCGCCGTGGTCGGCATCGCCATCGCGTACGGGGCGTCGGCGTGCGGGTCCTTGAAGTGGAAGACGATGGTCTTGTCGTCAGGGGTCGCCAGGAGGCTGTCCGGGATCTCCTTGCCGTCGTAGGGACCCGTGTACAGCTTCCGGTAGTCCGGGCCGTACAGCCACTTCTGGATCCACTGCGGGCCCTGCGTCTCGAAGCTCGCGTACAGCCGCTCGATGCTGTACTTGATGTCCTTCGAGGTGATCGGCGTGCCGTCCTGGAACTTCAGCCCGTCCTTGAGGGTGTAGGTCCAGGTCTTGCCGCCGTCCGACTCCTTGCCGGTGTCGGTGGCCATGTCGCCCACGAGGATGGTCTTGCCGGTCTTCGGGTCGATCTTGTACCCGGTGAGGGTACGGGCGTAGAGCGGCGAGATCGAGAGCTGGTCGCTCACGTACTGCTGACCGGGGTCGAGGTAGTCGTACCCGGCCTGGTTCAGGTCGTACACGGTGCCGCCCTTGGCGGCGCCGGCCACGGCCGGAGCGGGACCGGTGGAGTCGGCGGCAGTGCCGAGACCGTAGTTCGGGACCGTCGCGGTCGCCGCCGTGGCCGTACCGCCGGTACCGCCGCCGCCGGTGCCGCCACCGCCGCTGCTGCACGCAGCGGTCAGCGAAAGCGCCCCGACAGCCGCCATGGCGGCCGTCACCCGAGCTTTGCTGTATCGCATGAAATCCTGCCTGTCACTGGACTGAACTGCCACCGATGCCGGCGCCCCGGCAGCCCGTCGGTATACGGACCGGTACGACGACCTGGACAACTTGGTTGTGGTGCTGGTGCGTTAGCGGAGGGTCTTCGGGTCGAGCGCGTCCCGGACCGAGTCCCCGAGCAGGTTGAACGCGACGACGAAGAGGACCATCGCGATGCCGGGGAAGAACATGAAGGTGATGTCGTTCTGGTAGTTCTGGGCGCCGGTCTGGAACAGCAGGCCCCAGTCGGGGGTGGGCGGCAGCATGCCGACGCCGAGGAACGACAGGCCCGCCTCAGCGGTCACGAAGACCGGCAGCATAAGCGTGGACTGCACCAGGATGGTACTTCCCAGGTTGGGCAGCAGCTCCTTGCGGATGATCCGCCAGGACGAGGCGCCGCTGATCCGCGCGGCCTCGATGAACTCCCGCTCGCGCAGGCTGAGTACCTGGGCGCGGATCAGGCGGCCGATGCTCATCCAGCCCAGGATGAACTGCACGCCGATCAGCACCAGCGGCCGGACCCACCAGCCCTCGGCGTCGCCCGGCTTCACGAAGAGCGCGATGGCCACCGGGGAGAAGGCGATGAAGAACAGCTGCTGCGGGAAGGACAGCAGGAAGTCGGAGACCCGACCCATGAAGAAGTCGGTGCGGCCGCCGAGGAAGCCCTGCGTGATGCCGAACAGCACGCCGACGAGGACCGACAGGATCGTGACCACGGCGGCGATGGCCAGCGAGTTGCGCATGCCGTACAGCAGCAGCGTGAAGACGTCACGCCCCAGGTTCGGCTCCAGGCCGAACCAGAAGTGGCTGTCGACACCGCCGTTGGGCTTGATCGGCAGGCCGTACTGGTTGAGCAGGCCGGGGGTGTCCTGGCCGTACAGCTCGGTCGGGTTCTTGCCGTAGAGCTTCGCGATCAGCGGGGCACCCACGGAGATCACGATGAAGAAGAGGACGACGCAGGCGCAGACGATGCCCGTCTTGTCCCGCTTGAAGCGCAGCCATGCGAGCTGTCCGGGTGTACGCCCGGCCAGTTCGCCGGCGCCCGCCGTGGACGCCTTGTCGGGCCCACCCTCAGGTTCGAGGGTGAGGCTGCCACCGTTGGCGTCGGCCTGGCTTGGACTCGTCATTGGTTACTTCCCCGGGGACCGAAAGCGTGCTTGCGACGCCTGAAGTGCGTCATGGGTTGAGCGGACTTTCGCAATGGAATCAACTTCCAGTCAAGGGGGGAAGGTATGAAGAAACCTTGTTGTTTGGCATCTTGAGCGAAGATTTTGCAGATTGTCGTCCGTACGTGCTTGACATCCGCCAGGTGAAACGGGCATGTCACCCGTACTGGTGCAGAACGCGTTTACACGCAGGCAACTTTTCCGTCGCAGCTCCGATATACGGACCCGGCAGTCTGAACAACGTACGGCCGTGCGGGTGCCGTAGGCCGGTCGGGCCCCTCAACAGGCCCGACCGGCCGCTCCCGAGGTCCTCCCAAGTCGCCCCCCGAACACCGGGGAAGCGATTGTTCCCCCTGACCCGGCCCGGTATATCTGAGGGTCCGTCGGATCTGAGGGGGAGCCGCCATGCCGCCGTACGCCGGGTATCCCGGGAAGTCGTCAGAAGTCCCGGCGGGAACACCCGGCGCAGCCGGAACTCCCGCCACAACCGTCGCCCCCGCGGGCCGGACCGCCGGCATCGTCCTCAGCCTCGCTCTCCTCGCGGTCGAGATCGCCTGGATCCTCCGCGACATCAAGTCCACCAGCCTGCACAACATGTTGGGGCGGTGGCTCGACTTCGACGTGACCGACCCGCACAGCCGACCAGTCTTCACCACCTGGGTGGACGGCCTGGTACTGGTGGTGCTCGTGGGGTCGGTGGTGGCGGCCAGGCGTTCCAGTGCGCGTGGGGCGTTCGTCACAACCGGGCTCCTGGTCGCCGTGGTCAGGCTGCCGGGCTGCTGGATCCTCACCTCGGACCGGGGCGAGGAGTACCTGATGCACGGGCGGTTGGCGGCCACGTCCTTCTTCGGGGCCCTGGCCGGAATCGCGCTGCTGGCGATCGGCCTCCTCTGGCGGGAGCCGGCCGAGGAGGGCGAGCCCGGTTCGGGGCCGCGGACCGCGCCGGTCCGGCCGCACCCGGGGTGGGCCGTCCTCACCGGGGTGCTGCTCGTGCTGTGCTGCCTCGAAACCGTCGGCTGGCAGGGCTACTGGATCGCCCGGGGATCGCAGGTCGTGCCCGTCCCGCACTACTACCGGGCGACGCTCTTCGGTGCCCGGCTGCTGCCGATCCCGCCGCTGGCCGCCCCGTCCGGGTGGCTGGCCTGGTGGACCGCGGTCCTCGCGGTGGTCGGCGCGGTCGCGGCCTTCCGCCGGGACGCGCTCGTCCGGGTGCTGGGCCTGGTCGTCGGGGCGCGCATGCTGCTCGGTGCCTGGGTGCTGCTCGACTACTGGCACGAGGAGCATCTGCTCTTCACGTTCGGCCGGCTGCCGGACTACGTGAAGGTGGAGCAGCCGTTCACGGTCCTGGAGGTCGTGCTCGGAGTGCTGCTGCTCGTGGTGGCCGGGCTGCGGGACACCGGTCAGCCGAACCTTCCGGCGCGGCCGTGGGGCGGGTCGGCCGGGCATCCCGCTCCGGGGCCTCGGCAGGGCTGGGGGCCGGCCGCCGGGTACGGGCCCGGGGTGCCACCGCAGCCGGCCCAGCCGCCGCAGCCGCCGCGGGGGGCGCCGCCCTATCCCGGCACCGCGTACCCGCCCGGCCCGGCCGTGCCGCCGACCGTGCCTCCGGCCCCGCCGCAGCCGCCTGCCGAACCGCCGGCCGCCGGCTGACCCGTCCGGGGAGGGAGCGGGGGAGGCGGAGGACGGGCGTCAGGCGCGGGGGCGGGAGGACAGCGCGCGCTTGAGGAAGTCGACCTGGAGCAGGAGCAGGTTCTCCGCGACCTGCTCCTGCGGGGTCATGTGGGTGACGCCCGACAGCGGCAGCACCTCGTGCGGGCGGCCCGCCGCGAGCAGCGCGCTCGACAGCCGCAGCGAGTGGGCGACGAGGACGTTGTCGTCGGCCAGGCCGTGGATCACCATCATCGGCCGCGGCGGCAGCGCCGCCCCGACCAGCCCGGCGTCGCCCACCAGGGAGTTGGCCTCGTAGACCGCCGGCTGCTCGGTGGGGTCGCCGAGGTAGCGCTCCATGTAGTGCGTGTCGTAGAGGCGCAGGTCGGTGACGGGGGCGCCGACGATCGCGGCGTGGAAGACGTCCGGCCGGCGCAGCGCCGCGAGCGCGGCCAGGTAGCCGCCGTAGGACCAGCCGCGGATCGCCACCCGGCCCAGGTCCAGCGGGTACTCCTCGGCCACCGCGTCCAGCGCCGCCACCTGGTCGGCCAGGGAGACCGCCGCGAGGTCGTTCGCCACCGCCTTCTCCCAGGCGGGCGAGCGGCCCGGGGTGCCGCGGCCGTCGGCGACGACCACGGCGAAACCCTGGTCGGCGAACCACTGCGAGACCAGGTGCGGGTTGTGCGCGGCGTAGACCCGCTGGCCGTGCGGGCCGCCGTACGGGTCGAGCAGCACCGGCAGCGGGCCGTCCGACCGGCTCCAACCGGTGGGCAGCAGGACGGCGGTGGGGATACGCGACGGGCCGGCCTCCAGCAGCCGCGGCCGGGCCGTCAGCGACGGGGTCTCCGTGTACGAGGCGATCCGTGCGGCCTTCCCGCCGCCGCGCAGCACCCGGGTGATCGGGCCGGGCCGGTCCAGTGCCAGCGAGGTGAGGACCGTCAACTCCCCGGCCCGCACCGCCGTGTGCACCCCCGGCTCGGGGGAGACCCGGGCCGCGCCCTCGGCACCCACCCGGTAGACGTGCACCTCGCCGATCTCCGGAGCGGCCGCCGCCTCGCCCGCGACCGCCGCCACGAGGACGTCCGGGCCGCTCGCGTCCAGCACCGCGCGCACCTGCAACTCCGGTCCGGTCAGCGACCTCTCACCCACCTTCAGGACCCGGACGCCGTCCTCGTCGGTGATCCGCACCAGCTCACCCGAGGGCGTCAGGGCGGGCACACCGGGGAAGAGATCCAGCCAAATTCGATCTTCCTCGGCGGCGAGGACCTCCGTCCCGCCGCTGACCGGGTCCACCGAGAGGTACCGCTGGGCGCGCTGCGCGCGGTTCTGCACCAGCAGCACCGCCGGGCCGGCCGCCGACCAGTGCACCGCCGCGAGATACGGGAACTCCGCCCCGTCCCAGACCACTTCGCGGCGCGAGCCGTCCAGGCCCAGCAGGAAGAGCGTCACCTCCGCGTTGGCCGTGCCGGCCGCCGGATAGGGCACACTGACCGGCGCCCGGCCCGGCTGGGCCGGCTCGGCGATCCACCAGCGCCGCACCGCGGACTCGTCGACCCGGGCGACCAGCAGCGCGCTGCTGTCCGGCGCCCACCAGAAACCCCGGCTGCGGCCCATCTCCTCGGCCGCGATGAACTCGGCCAGGCCCCACGTCACCGACTCGCCCTCCGGCTCGGCCAGCGCGCGGTCCTCCGCGCCGTCCGCGCCCACCACCCGCAGCGCGCCCCCCGCGGCGTAGGCGACCCACTGGCCGTCGGGGGAGAGGTGCGGGTCCACCACGGGCCCGGGGACGGCCAGTTCACGCACGGCCCCGGCCGGCACGCGACGGTCCGCGCCCCCGGCCGCGCCCTCCGTGCCGCTCTCGGGGGCGGCCCCAGGGCTCTCCTCGGCGCTCTCCGGCGCCCCCAGGCCGACCGTGAACAGCCGCCCCGACAAGGCGAACACCGCCGTCCGTACGGCCGCGTCCACCGCGAAGCCGACGATGCCGGCCGACCCCTCGCGGCTCCGCTCCCGCCGGGCCCGCTCCTCCGCCGAGAGCTCCTCCCCGGCCCCGCCCAGCAGGGCGTCCGGGTCCGCCGCCAACCGCTCGCCCCCGCCGGGCAGATCGAGCACCCACAACGCCTGCCGGCCGCCCCCGGCCGAGCCCTCCTCGGCCCCCGCGGCCCCGTCCTCCACCGCCGGCGGGCGGGAGCGGGCGAACGCCACCCGCGAGCCGTCCGGCGCCACAGCGAAGCCCCTCGGGGCACCGAGGGAGAACCGCTGCGTCCTCGCGTACTGCCGCGGGAATGAGAGGTACGTCATACCCGCGACCCTAGAGGGTGGGGCCGACAATCGCCCCTGTATTACGCCCGGTTCCGGTCGCACGCCGCTGACCTGGTACTCCGTCACCGCCCGGCGCGCCGGGCGGAGGCGGTGGGGTGGCTGGATCCGGTCATGCGCCCCCGTGTGCTTCCGTGCTCCGACATATGCGGGGGGACGGAAAGTTATGATCCGTAGCCGTGGGTGGGTAATAAGCAGATGGCATCTGACTGCCGGACCGACCGCACTCGACGGACCCTGCGTACTTGGGAGGTGAGCCGCTGTGGCACTTTCGATTTCGGCGGTGCTGCTGCTGCTGATCATCGTCGTCCTGCTGATCCGTCGCTCCGGTCTGAAACCCGGGCACGCCATCGCGTGCACGCTTCTGGGCTTCTACCTGGCCGGCTCGTCGTGGGCGCCGCAGATCACGGACCTGACGCACAACGTGGCTCAGACCATCTCCAACATCAAGCTCTAGTGCCGCGACCGGCACGGTTCGCCCGGTAGCGAGGCGTCCTGGCGCGGTCAGCCGCAAGGCGCCGAACCGGCCTCGTAGCGGGCCTGCTCGGCCGGTACGGCAACGCGGCGGACGGCCGTGCCAGGGCGGCGAGCGGGGCACACCCTGCCGGGAGCGCCACCAGGGCCTCTGCCCCGCACCCTGCCCCGGCACCGGGCCGCCGCCTTCGGCGGCCGCGGGCCCGGCCGCCGCACCCGCTCTCCGGGGTGCGGTGCCCGGGCCCGGTGCCGCGGGCCGGAGCCCCGTCCGCGGCGGCCCGCACTCCGTGCTCCGCCCCGGGCCGGGGCGTGCTTCCGCCGCGCCCCGGCGCGGTGCTCGCGTCCGGCCGCCGGGCGGGGCCGCGTAGGCTTCCTGGTATGACCGAAGCACCCGGGAGCCTGCCTGACCGGCGCCTGCTCTTCGTCCACGCGCACCCGGACGACGAGACGATCAACAACGGCGCCACCATGGCCAAGTACGCCGCCGAGGGCGCGCACGTCACCCTGGTGACCTGCACGCTCGGCGAGGAGGGCGAGGTCATCCCGCCCGAGCTCGCGCACCTGGCGTCCGACCGTGACGACACCCTGGGACGGCACCGGATCGGCGAGCTGGCCGCGGCCATGGCCGAGCTCGGTGTCACCGACCACCGCTTCCTGGGCGGCCCCGGCCGCTACCGGGACTCCGGGATGATGGGTGTGGCGCAGAACGACCACCCGGCGTGCTTCTGGCAGGCCGACCTCGACGAGGCGGCCGGCCACCTCGCCGACATCATCCTGGAGGTCCGCCCGCAGGCCCTGGCCGCGTACGACGCCGACGGCGGCTACGGCCACCCCGACCACATCCAGGCCCACCGGGTGGCGATGCGGGGCTGGGAGCTGGCCGCCGAGCGCGGGTACCGGGTGCCGCGGGTCTACGAGATGTGCATGGCCCGCTCCAAGGTCCAGGAGGGCTTCGACCGGCTCACCGCGGCCGGCCTCGACGTCCCGTTCAAGGGCGTCGCCGCCATCTCCGACCTGCCCGGCGTCGTCGACGACTCCCTGGTGAGCGTGGCCGTGGACGGCACCGCGTACAGGGACCGCAAGACCGCGGCCATGCGCGCGCACGCCTCCCAGATCGCCGTCGACGGGCCGTTCTTCGCCCTCTCCAACGACCTGGGCCAGCCGCTCCTCGCCGTCGAGTGCTACCGGCTGGCGCACGGCCGGCCTCCTGCCGGGCCGCTGCCCGCGGGCGACCTGCTCGCGGGCCTGGACGCCGCGGAGGCCGCCGTCGCCGACGCCGCTGCCGGTCCGGACGGGGAGGGCGACCGATGAGCCGGCCCGTCCCCTCGTCGCGCAACCAGCCGCTGTACCGGCCGATGGGCTCCAACCCGCTGATGACCCGGGGCGCGCGCGTCACGAGCTACGTCGGCCTCGGGGTGCTGGGGGCCGTGGTGGCGGTCGCCGGGGCACTGGTGCAGGGCGCCTGGCTGCCGGGCGGGGTGCTGCTGGCGCTGGCCGGATGCGTGGCGCTCTTCTTCGGCGGCGCCAAGTTGACCGGCACCCGGTTGGGTACGGTGGTGCCGGCGGCCGTCTGGCTGCTGTGCGTGATCCTGCTGAGCACCTCGCGCCCGGAGGGCGACTTCCTCTTCGCCGCCGGGGTGGGGCCCTACCTGTACCTGCTGGGGGGCGCGTTGGCCGCGGTGATCTGCGCCACTCTGCCCCAGACGCCGCCATCGGACCAGAAACGCACCTGACTTGGCAGGCGGGGGCCGGGGCGTGGTTGGGTGTGCTCAGCGTTCCGCCGGACCCGAGTCGCCGCCCTGCCCAGGTCGGTATGGTGGTGCCGCCGGCGAGCCCCCCGCCGAGTGACCGGCGGGGCGGCGTGGCCAACCGGGAGAGCCTGCTTTGAGTCGTGAAACTGACAGTACGTCCTCTGGCCCGCAGGGGCGCGGAGGCGCCGCGTACCCGTCGGGGACCCAGCCATACGGACCGCGTCCGTTCCCCGCGCTGCACCCGCAGGAGCGGCAGCGCCCGGCCGGCCAGGAGCAGGCCGGAGCCGGGGAGGACACCCCCGACGCGACGGACGAGCCGAAGACCGAGACGACTCTGACCACCCGGATCAGGATCAACATCCCAGGCTCGCGTCCGATCCCGCCGGTCGTGGTGCGCACCACGGTCGACGGCGAGGCGTCCGGCGCCGAGCCGGGCGCGCCGGAGCCCGCTCCCGAGCCGGCCGAGCAGGCCGCCGCGGAGCCGGAGAAGCCGGAGAAGAAGGGGACCAGCGACTGGTTCGCCCCGCGCAAGCCGATGGCGCAGCCCGCCCCGGCGGTGGGCGATGCGCCTGGCGGCGCCGAGAGCGGCTTCGCCGCGGCCCCGCAGACCACCCCTTCCGCCCCCGCGGTGCCCGGCGGCCCGGCGGCCCCGGGCGGCGACTACTTCGGCGGCAACCCCGCCGGGGACGACCTCTTCTCGGGCCCGTTCGCGGCGCCCTACAACGAGGAGGAGACGGCCGCCCTCCCGCTGCCGAACATCGGCTCGCCCCTCGGCGACGGCGCGCGCGGCTCGCACGACACTCAGGGCGCCGGCTTCCCCGGGGCCTTTGACACGGGTTCGCACGCGTCGCCGTTCGACACGGGTTCGCACGCGGCGCCGTTCGACACGGGTTCGCATGCGGCGGGTGGTTTCGACACGGGTTCGCATGCGTCGCCGTTTGATACGGGTTCGCATGCGTCGCCGTTCGATACGGGTTCGCATGCGGCGGGTGGTTTCGACACGGGTTCGCACGCGTCGCCGTTCGATACGGGTTCGCACGCGGCGGGTGGTTTCGACACGGGCTCGCACGAGGTGCCGGAGTTCGACACCGGCACCCACCGCGTCCCCGAGACGGACACCGGCTCGCACCCCGCCCCGGGCTTCGAGACCGGCTCGCACCCGGCGCCCGGCGTGCCCGGCGCGCCGTTCGGGCCCGACGACTTCCCGCCGGGTGTGCCGCGCCCGAACCCCGGCGCGGCGGACGAGGCCGATCCGGCAGGTGTCACACACCCCTCCGGGCCGACCAGCGGCCCGGCCACCGGCAGCATGACGGTGCCGCCGCTCGATGCCACACCGGCGGGGGGTTTCGACCCCGGCCTTCCGCAGGCCGCCCCGAAGGCGCCGAGGCGCCGCGTGGACGGGACCTCCGGCGACACCCTGGTCGGCGGCATTCCCCCGGTGCCACCCGCCGGGGCCGCGCAGCCGCAGCCGCAGCCGCCCGTCACGGCGTCCGCGCCCCGACCGGTGCCGGCACCCGCACCCGCCCCCGTACCGGCACCCGCCCCTGCACCGGCGCCCGGGTCCGCGGCCGGTGGTCCGCCCGCGAAGTCGGCTCCCGCGAAGAAGGGCCGCTCGAAGGTGGCGCTGCTCGGTGCGGGGGTGTGCGCCGTCGCGGCCGTCGCCTACGGCGCCGGGCTGCTGATGAACCACGCCGACGTGCCGAAGGGCACCACCGTGCTCGGCGTCGACATCGGCAACATGAACCAGGACGCCGCCGTCAAGACGCTCGACGACACCCTCGGCGGCCGGGCCAGCGCCCCGCTGGTCCTCACCGTCGACGGCAAGAAGGAGACGTTGAAGCCGTCGGTGGCCGGGCTGTCCATCGACACCGACGCCACCGTCCAGAAGGTCGCCCACGCCGACTACAACCCGGTCACGGTGATCGAGACGCTCGTGGGCCGCACCCACCCGGCGACGCCCGTGATCGACGTGGACGGGGACAAGCTCAGGGCGGCGCTCCAGGGCGTCGCGGGCCGGACCGGCTCGGCGTCGGAGGGCATGGTCACCTTCACCGACGGCACGGCCAAGGGGGTCCCGGGCAAGCCCGGCAAGTCGCTGGACGTGAACGCCGCCGCCGCGCAGGTGTCGGCCGCCTACCGGCAGCGCGCCGCCAGCGGGCAGAACACCCCCATAGCCCTGGCCACCGCCACGGTCCCGCCGAAGGTCACCCAGGCCGAGCTGGACAAGGCGGTCAACGGCTTCGGCAGGACCGCGATGTCCGGCCCGATCACGATCACCGGCGGCGGGCAGCGGATCGACTTCCTCACCACGGTGCCGCAGTTCCTCACCATGCAGGCCGCCCCGGACGGCCAGCTCGCCCCGCACGTCGACCTGAAGGCGCTCCAGGCCCTGTACGGGCAGATCTTCTCCGGCGTGCTGCTGGAGCGCGGCAACGGCTCCAAGACCGCGGTCACCCCGCAGGACGTGGCGACCGCCGTCGTCCAGGCGCTGGGGTCGCAGGGCGCCGGCCGGACCGTCGACCTGTCGGAGACGGCGGGGCAGTAGCGGGTCGCGGCTCCGCCGCCGGTCAGCCGGGGGCCAGGCGCCCGTGGGCGTCCACGGTGGCGGAGCCGACGTTCCCGACGATGGTGTGGCACCGGCCGCCGTCGGTGTGGTGGACCGACACCCGGCCGGTGGTGTCCAGAACGAGGTGCCCGTCCGACGCGACGAGCACCACCCGCACCCGGTGGGTGCCCGCCGTCAGCCCCCGCAACGACGCCACCGGGCGGCGGGGGTTGATCCGCTCCGCGCGGGCCGCGGCGCCGGCCGCCGTGCAGTCCTCCGGGTCCGCGTCCGGGTCCGCGTCCGTGGTCAGGACGCACACCCCCATCCGCGCGGCGCTGCCCGGGTGGGCCGTCGCCCAAGGGCCGGCGTCGATCCTCACCTGCGGGATTCCCGCGAAGGCGGGGCATGCCCGAGCCGAGCCGCCGCATCCGGTCAGCAGGCCCATGGCGCCCACGGCGCCCAGCACGCACGCGGCGACCCCGGACGGCCGCAGAGCCGGGCGACGGCGGCCCCCAGCCGCGCCGCCCCGCCGTCCGTGGGGTCTTCTCGCGCCAAGCGCCCCCAGGGCGCGTTCCTCATGTTCTTCCCGCCTCATGGCCCTGCGACGGGCCCGACCGCGGACGGGTTCCCTCCGGATACCCGGCCGCGGGCGGCCCCACGTCCCGCGCCGCGGCGCCTCGCGGTCAGCCGCGCTGCCACCAGCGGCGCTTGCGGCTCGGCAGCAGCGCTCGGATGGCCGGGCGCATCCGGTCGAAGGGCGCGACGACGGCCGTCGCCGAGGGGGCGCCGTCGTCCGCCGGGGCGGGCAGTGCCACGCCCAGGCAGAGCAGCTTCACCTTGTTCTCCGGCAGGGCCAGGCCGGCGAAGACGGGGGCACCGTCGAAGCCCTCGGGCAGCGCGGGGCCGCTCCAGGTCAGCGGGGCGTCGGGGGCGGGGCGGGAGACGTGTCCGGCCAGCATCCGCTGCGGCCGGTCCGGGTCTCGGTCCGACCCCTCCGCGTCCACCGCGTGGCCGAGGACGTACGCCTCCACCAGCTCCGGGCCGATCGCGGCGATGTCCTCGTCCCGCGCCGCCAGGCCGTCGGTGACCTCCTGGCTCTCCCAGTTCCAGCCCTTGCGTTCGGCGTGCAGGTGCATGTCGACGGTGGGCATCACGGCGACGCCGAGCCCCTCCAGGACGGTCCACCGCTTGGCGAAGCCGCCCATGGCCAGGATGTCCACCGCCTTCTGGGCGTTGTCGACGACCTCGGTGCGCAGCGTGAGCTGCCCGATCTCGTAGCGGGTCCGGGGCGCGGCGGTGACCAGGTACTGGCGGACCACCTCGCGGTCGCCGTCCGACTCCACCAGGTCGTTGAACCAGAACGCGGTGGCGAAGCTGTGGTCGGCGCGGGCCGCCTGGAACGGCAGGGTGGCCCGCCCGGCGACCGAGCGGACCGAGTCCGGGACCAGGCCGCGCGGGCCGCCGTCGGCCGGGGCCCGGCCGGCTGTCCGGCTCCCGCGGGCGCCTCGTGGTCCTGCTCGGGCTCGTCCGCCGCGAGCGGGCCGGTGGAGTCCGGGGCGCCGTGCTCGGCGGCGCCGTCCGGACGGTCCGGTCCCGCTGCCGCGTCCCGCCGTTCCGGACCTGCGGCTGCGTCCGGCGCGGGGGTACCGCCGGGCTCGGGCTCTTCGGACGGTTCGGTGGGCTGGGGGATTTCAGGCACAGCCGGACCCTACTACCCGGCGCTCCCCGTACCGCCCGAACCCCCGCGCGCGGCAGCCGCCGATCCCGGCCGCCCAGCTGCCCGGACCGGCGGCCGCCGTGCGGACGGTCAGGCCCTGCGGGTGTCCTTGCGGTACATCCACGCCGCCGTGCCCGCGAAGATCATCAGATAGACGGCGAGTACCGCGATGTCCTTGGCGTGCGGGGCGTCGCCGAGCACCATGGCCTGGCCCAGGCCCGCGTACGGCTTGCCGGGCAGGTACCCCAGGACCTCCTGCGTCCAGTGCGGCCAGCCCGTGACGGGGATCCACAGGCCGCCCAGGCCGGCGATGACGAAGTAGCAGATCATCGAGATCGGCCGGGCCACGTCCACGGTGGCCAGGTAGCCGATGGCCACCCCGAGCGCGGCGAAGACCAGGCTGCCGGCCCAGGTCGCGAAGGCGATGGCCACCCACTGCCAGGCGTCCAGCCGGATGCCCTTGGCCAGGGCGCCGATCAGCATCACGATGACGATGGACGGCAGGCTGACGGTGGCCGCCGAGGCGATCTTCGCCGTCACGTAGCCGCTGCCGGGCAGCGCGGTCAGCCGCAGCTGGCGCACCCAGCCCTTCTGCCGCTCCTGGGCGATCCGTTCGGCGTTGCCCATCAGCACGGACGTCATCGCGCCGAACGCCGACATCGCCACCATGTAGTAGGCGGCGAAGGTGATGTGGGTGCCGTCGATGACCTTGTCGTTCGGGGTGCCGCCCGCGATGACCAGGAAGAGGATCGACGGGTAGAGCACCGAGAAGAACATGAACCTGCGGTTCCGCACGGTGCGGGCGATCTCCAGCTTGACCAGGGTCTTCATCGGGTCCCCGCCTCCTTGTCGGCCTTCTCGGGCCTGCCGGCCCTGTCGGTGCCGGTGCCGGCGGCGCTGTCGGCACCGGCGCTCTCGGCGGCGGCGCGGTCGGTGATGGCCAGGAACGCCTGCTCCAGGCCGAGACCGGAGACCTCCAGGTTCCGCGGGTACAGGCCCATGGCGTACACGGCGTGCACGGTGGCGTCCGCGTCGTCGGACCGGATACGGACGGTGGGGCCGGTGACGTCCAGGCCCACCACGTGCGGCAGCGCGGTCAGCGCCGGCTCGTCTATCGCCCCGTCGAGATCGAAGGCGATGCGGCGGGCCCCGGCCCGGGCCTTGATCTCGGCGGAGGTGCCGTCGGCCAGCAGCCGGCCCTGGTGCATCACCAGCACCCGGTCGGCGATGGCGTCGGCCTCCTCCAGGTAGTGGGTGGCGAACAGCACGGTCCGGCCCAGTTCGACCTGCGCCCGCATGGTGGCCCAGAACGCCTGCCGGGCGCTGACGTCCATACCGGTCGTCGGCTCGTCCAGCACGATCAGCTCGTTGGCCCCGGCGGTCGCCATCGCGAACCGGACCCGCTGCTCCTGGCCGCCGGAGAGCTTGTTGACCTTGCGGTCGCGGATCTCCGCCAGGCCGGCGGCGGCCAGCACCTGGTCGACGGGGAAGGCGCGCGGGTGCAGGTCGCAGGCGAGGCCGACGATCTCCCGGACGGTGACCTCCTCCATCAGCCCGCCGCTCTGCAGCATCGCGCCCACCAGACCCCGGGCGATGGCCTTCTGCGGGGTGGTGCCGAAGAGCCGGACCTCGCCGGCGTCCGGGTTCTTCAGCCCCAGCAGCAGGTCCAGGGCGGTGGACTTGCCGGCCCCGTTCGGGCCGAGCAGTGCCACGGTCTCGCCCGGATGCAGCTCAAGGCTGAGCCCGGCCACGGCCCTGACGGCGCCGAAGCTCTTGTCGACGTCCCGGAAGGCCACCACGGGGACGGGCCCCGGGCCGCCGCTGCTGCCGGGGCCGTCTGCGCTGGTACTGACGGATGCTGCGGTCATAGCTCCTACTGTCGCCGGGCCGGGGCGTGCCCGGCAGTGCCGCCGGTCGTGTCTTCGGCATGACAGATGTCACGCCCGTCCGCGCCGGTTGTCATCAACGGACCATCCACGGACAGCCAACCGACCGTCCACGGACCCCGCGGGTGCTACAGCCAGCCCTTCTCCCGGGCGATACGCGCCGCCTCGGCCCGGTTGCGGGCGCCGGTCTTCTGGATCGCCGTGGAGAGGTAGTTGCGGACGGTGCCCTCCGACAGCCGCAGCCGGCCGGCGATCTCGGCGTTCGCCGCGCCCTCGGCGGCGGCGTTGAGCACGTCCCGCTCCCGGGCGGTCAGCGGGTCGGCGCCCTCGGCCAGCGCGGCGGCGGCCAGCCCGGGGTCGATCACCCGCCGGCCCCGGAGCACCTGCCGCACCGCCTCCGCGAGCTCGGCCGCGGGCGCGTCCTTGACCAGGAAGGCGTCGGCGCCCGACTCCATCGCCCGGCGCAGGTAGCCCGGGCGCCCGAAGGTCGTGACGATCACCACCTTCACCGACGGCAGCTCGCGACGCAGCTCGGCCGCCGCCTCGATGCCGGTCAGGCCGGGCATCTCGATGTCCAGCACCGCCACGTCCGGGGCGTGCCGGCGGGCGGCCGCCAGCACCTGGTCGCCCCGGGCCACCTGCGCCACGACGTCGATGTCGTCCTCCAGGGACAGCAGCGTCGCCAGCGCCTCGCGCACCATCGACTGGTCGTCGGCGAGGAGCACCCGCACGCCCGTCGTGCCGGAGTCCCCTGGAGGCGTCGCTGTCATGCCGACCAGGGTAGGCCCGGCACCGCCCGGCCCGTCCGCTGGCTCAGGGGGCCGCCGGGGCCTACCGGGTCGACGGCTCGACGACTCGACGGCGTCGACGGGGCCAGGGGCGGCGGGGCGCGGACGCGGGCCCGGTCAACCGGTGATGCGCATGAGCGTGATGTGGGCGTCGTCCACGGTGAAGGTGAAGTCGGACGGCCCGTTGAAGCCCTTGCCGCCGACCTCCGCGCTCACCGTGGTGGTGTCGCCCTCCGTACGGCTGCCGGTGACCCGCAGCGTCACCTCCTTGCCGATGAACTCGGCGTCGCTCCAGCGGCGGATCGCGTCATGGCCGCGGAAGACCCGTCCCCAGTCGTCCACCGCGCCCAGCGGGGCGAACGCGGCGAGGAGGTCCTCGGTGTTGCCGGCGCTGGCCGCCTCCAGGGCGGCGGCGACCGGGATCGGCATCGGGGGAGTGCTCGTCATGCCCGCCCAACGAGGTCGCGCCGGGCCGGTCACGTGCCGCGCGCCCGTACGGGGGCGGGACCGTGGCGGTGCGGGTGCAGGTCCCCGCGCGCGACCGGCCTCCGCGCGCGACCGGTGCCCGCCCTGCGCGGGGGAGCCGCCGTGCCCGCCTGCCTCCGACGGCCCGGGCCGGTGGTACGGGGAGCCGGAACGGCCCCGTCCGGAGGTCAGTTGAGCAGGGCGCGGGCGGCGCGGGCCTCGGACCGGATGGCGGTGGCCGTCTCCGGGTCGAAGGCGCCCACCACGTCCGCGTACTCCTCCATCGCCGCCGCGCCGCCGAGGAAGTCGCCCATCTTGACCAGGAGTCCGGCCCGCTCGTAGCGGAGCTTGGCCGGGTGGCGGGGCAGCAGCAGGGTCAGCTCGATGCTCCACAGCTGGACCGCCATCCGGTCCGGACGGGGCGCGGCCCAGGCGCGGATGTTGCCCAGCACCCGGCGCACCACGTCCAGCGGGTCGGCCGGGCCCAGCGAGGCCAGCGCGGCCCGCGCCGCCCCGGGCGGGCTCCCCGTCGACCGCGCCACCAGCAGGTCGGCGTCCACCGGGGAGAGCGGCCGGCCCCCGTCGAACGGGTCGACGAGGACGAACGGCTCGGCCCCGGCCGCCCCCGCGCCGCCGACGTCGCCCAGCGCCACCACGAAGCGGCCGGGCAGCCCCACCCCGTGCACCGGCGCGCCCGCCCGCCGCGCCACCTCCATCCACACCACCGACAGCAGGATCGGCAGCCCGCGGCGGCGCCGCAGCACCTCCTGGAGGAGGGAGGACTCCAGCCGCCCGTAGTCCGCGTCCGTGCCGTGGAAGCCGTGCCCCGCGCCCAGCACCCGGTGCAGCGCCTCCGCCCACTCCCGGGGGCCGCGTACCCCGTAGGGCATCAGCCCGGCCAGCCGGTCCAGCTCGATCTGCGCCAGGTCGGCGGCATCCCCGTCCAGCGCCGGGTCCGCCTCGGCCCCGATCAGCAGGCACAGCTCGGCGAGGTCGGGCCGCTCCTCCCGGGCCGCCGCCGCGAACCGCTCGCGCACCGACCCGGTCATACCGGAGGGCGCCGGTAGTGGTAGCCGTGGTGGTCGGTGAAGCCCAGCCGCTCGTACAGGGCGCGGGCCCCCGGGTTGTCCGCCTCCACCTGGAGGTGGGCGGCCGTGGCCCCCTCCTCGCGGGCCCGCCGGGCCAGCGCGGCCATCACCGCCGTGGCGAGGCCCCGCCGCCGCTGCTCCGGGGCCACCTCGACCGCGCCGAAGTGCGTCCACCGGCCGTCGACCACCGCCCGGCCGATCACGCCCGGCGCCGCGGCGAACCACACCGACGGGCCGCCCGTCATCACCCGCGCGGCGAGCTCGGCCAGGGCGCCGGTGCGGTGGTAGGCGGCCATCCAGGCGGCGTCCGGGGTCCGGCTGAACGTGAACTCCGGCTGCTCCGGCTGCCCTGGCAGCCCCGGCTCCTCGGCGAGCACCGCCAGCGGGGCCAGCGGCGCGGTGCGCACCAGCGTCGGCGACTCCCGCGACCAGCCCCGGGCGTCCAGCTCCGCCGCGTACGGCGAGGTGTCGGGCAGCTGGACGTACACCGGCAGGCCGCGCTCCCCGTACCAGGCGGCCACCCGCTCCAGCGCCTCGTCCAGCGGCACCCCCGGGTCGCCGACGGCCAGCACCGAGTTGGCCCGCTTGGTGAACCCCTCCCGGCGCGGCGGCCCGCCGGCCGGCCCGCCCGGCACCTCGGCCGCCGCGGCCCGCAGCGTCCACCCGCCCAGCCGCTCCGACTCCAGCGGCGGCCAGGCCCGCGCGGCGACCTCCTCCAGCTCGTCGGCCGTCGCGTCCGGCACCCCGCCGCGGCGCACCGGGGCAGGCGGCACGACCTTGCCGGCCACCAGGGCACGCTCCGCGATCCGGACCGTCCGCCCGTCGCGTCGTGTGACGCACACCACTCCGATGTCCCAAGATGCGAGAACACCGACCGTGTCGGTGAACGTAGGATGCCCGTCGACGATCTCGGCCAGCTGCCGTACCGACACGCGTTTTCCCACGTCAGCGGGGGTGATATGGATTCTGAGGCGTCCTATGGACGAGAAATCCGAGTGCATGCCTGCCCCTCCTGTTCGGATCGTGCCCGGGAACGGAGATACTAGGTGCGGGCATCGACGACGCCGCGCTCCCGCGCGAGATGAGCCCTAACGAGGAGGAACGACAGCGTGACTTACGTCATCGCGCAGCCTTGTGTCGACGTCAAGGACAAGGCGTGCATCGAAGAGTGCCCGGTCGACTGCATCTATGAGGGCTCCAGGTCCTTGTACATTCACCCCGACGAGTGTGTCGACTGCGGTGCGTGCGAGCCGGTGTGCCCGGTCGAGGCCATCTTCTACGAGGACGACACCCCGGAGGAGTGGAAGGACTACTACAAGGCGAACGTCGAGTTCTTCGACGAGCTCGGCTCGCCCGGTGGTGCCTCCAAGCTGGGCCTCATCGAGCGCGACCACCCGTTCGTCGCCGCGCTCCCGCCGCAGAACCAGTGAGCCGCGGCGGCCCGCTCGAAGGGCCGCCCAACGACCGCTGAACGACCTCCGCACCAGCCCGCCGGGTCCCGTACGGCCGCTCACGCGGCAGCCGTGCCGGGCCCGGCGTGCTTTTTCCCGCACCAAGCGAGAGTGAGCACGTGAGCATCTCCGCCCGCCTCCCCGCCTTCCCCTGGGACCGCCTGGAGCCGTACAAGGCCACGGCCGCCACCCACCCCGACGGCGTCGTGGACCTGTCGGTGGGTACCCCCGTCGACCCGGTCCCGGACGTGATCCGCGCCGCGCTGTCGGCCGCGTCCGACAGCCCGGGGTATCCGCTGACGTACGGGACGAAGGCGCTGCGCGAGGCCGCGGCGGAGTACCTGCGCAGGTGGCACGGCGTGGCCGGCGCGGACCAGGCCGCCGTGCTGCCGCTGATCGGCACCAAGGAGCTGGTCGGCTGGCTGCCCACCCTGCTGGACCTGCGCGAGGGCGACCAGGTCGGCCTGCCGGAGCTGGCCTACCCCACGTACGAGGTCGGCGCCCTCGTCGCCCGCGCCGAGCCCGTGGCGACCGACGACCCGGCCGCCGACCTGGATCCGGCCCGCACCCGGCTGCTGTGGCTGAACACCCCCTCCAACCCGACCGGCCGGGTGCAGACCGCGGCCGAGCTGCGGGCCGTCGTCGAGTGGGCCCGCGCCAACGACGTGCTGGTCGTCTCCGACGAGTGCTACATCGAACTCGGCTGGGAGGGCGCCGAGCCGGTCTCCGTCCTCCACCCGGACGTCTGCGGGGACAGCCACCAGGGCCTGCTCGCCGTCCACTCGCTCTCCAAGCGCTCCAACTTCGCCGGCTACCGCGGCGGCTTCCTCACCGGCGACCCGGAGGTGGTCGCGGCGCTGCTGGAGGTGCGCAAGCACACCGGCATGATCGTGCCGAAGCCGGTGCAGGACGCCATGGCCGCCGCCCTCGGCGACCGCGCCCACGCGGTCGAGCAGAAGGAGCGGTACGCCCGGCGGCGGGCCGCGCTGCGCACCGCCTTCGAGGCGGCCGGCTTCCGGATCGAGCACAGCGAGGCCAGCCTGTACCTGTGGGCGACCCGTGGCGAGGACTGCTGGACCACCGTCGCCGACCTCGCCGGGCTCGGCATCCTGGTGGCGCCCGGGGAGTTCTACGGGCCGGCCGGGCAGGAGTTCGTCCGGATCGCCTTCACCGCGACCGACGAGCGGGTGGCCGCAGCCGTCGCCCGCCTCACCCCGGCGGGCTGAGCCCCTCCCTGCCCGCCTCCCGCCCCGCGCCCCGGCCCACCAGGTCCGGGGCGCGGGGCGGCCGCGGAGCAGGCCCGAGGCTCGGCGCCCGAGGGGCTCAGCGGGCCACGGTGAGGAGGACGGGGGAGGCGGCCGCCGAGGCGGAGGCGCCCTTGGCGGCGCCCTTCGCGGTGGAACCCGCCGCGCTCCCCTTGGCCGCCGGCTCCTTCTGCCAGCCGCGTTCGGAGTGCGCGGCCTGCCAGCGCAGGCCGGCGAAGGAGACCTCCTCCAGCTTCAGCGTGTGCGCGTGCGCCACCGCCCACTGGGCCACCGCCCAGCCCCGCTGCTCCTCGGCCGCCGCGGTGCCGCCGCCGGCGGCCGTGGGCACCGCGACCGTCCGCGGGTCGGACTCCTGCCGCGGTGCGACCCGCTTGCCGAACTCCCGGGTCAGCCGCGCCGTCACCTGATCCGCCCGGCCCAGCCGGCCGCCCGCGCTGTAGGGCGTGTCGGCGCCCGTGGTGCAGCTCAGTGCCGCCGGGTCCGCCCCGGTCAGCGCCGCCGCCAGCTGCGTCGCGTCGGTCTCGTGCTTCGCGTACGCCTCCGGGTAGCCGCTGTGCTGCACCTCCTGCGCGGCCACGGTCAGCGGCAGCTTCTCGTACCCGTGGATCTTCACCAGGCTGTCGAAGAACGAGTTCGAGGCGTACACCGGGTCGAGGATGTCCTGCGCGCTGCCCCAGCCCTGCGACGGGCGCTGCTGGAAGAGGCCGAGCGAGTCGCGGTCCCCGCTGCTGAGGTTGTGCAGCTGGGACTCCTGCATGGACGTGGCCAGCGCTATCGTCACCGCCCGCGCGGGCAGGTCGCGGGAGAGGGCGACCGCGGCGATGGTCGCCGCGTTCGCGGCCTGGTCCTGGTCGAGTTCCAGGTCGGCGCCGTCGGTCTTGACGGTGCAGCCGGCAGCCGCCGGCCGGTGGTGGTTGGTGAGGACGTAGACGAGCACACCCGCGACAGCGAGCAGCACGAGCAGCGAGACGACGAGACGCAGGCCGCAGCCGCGGCGCTCGCCAGGAGGACGGGAAGCTGCCTTCCCCGCGGGGGACGATGGCGCGGGCACGGCCGAACCTTACCGAAATCCGCTGTGTCCCCGCCCCGCCCGGCGGGGCGCGCCGCCCCGCGGGTCCCGCCTCCGCCCGGCAGGTTCGGGGCACCGCGGTCGCGGCCGCTCCGGCCGGACTCCCGCCGCTGGTCGGACGGCACCTGCCGGCGGGGAGGCCGTCCACAGCCGAACGGGTGGTCGGCGACGGCGCCGGGCCCGCGAACCCTATCCTCGCCGTATGGAACTCGACCTCTCCCTGCCCGTTGCCGCCCTCACCGCCCAGCTCGTCGACGTGCCGTCGGTCAGCCGCGAGGAGAAGCGGCTGGCCGACCTCGTGGAGGCCGCGCTGGCCGCGGTCCCGCACCTGAAGGTCGATCGGGACGGGGACGCGGTGGTCGCCCGCACCTCCCTCGGCCGGGCCGAACGGGTGGTCCTGGCCGGCCACCTCGACACCGTCCCGATCGCCGACAACCTCCCCTCGCGGCTGGACGCCGACGGCCTGCTGTGGGGGTGCGGCACCTCCGACATGAAGGCCGGGGTGGCCGTCCAGCTGAAGCTCGCCGCCGAACTCACCGAGCCCAACCGCGACCTGACGTTCGTCTTCTACGACGCCGAGGAGATCGCCTCCGAGTTCAACGGCCTCGGCCGGCTCGTGGAGCGCCACCCGGAGTGGCTGGCCGCCGACTTCGCGCTGCTGCTGGAGCCCACCGGCGGCCGGGTCGACGGCGGCTGCCAGGGCACCCTGCGCTTCCGGGTGCAGACCACGGGCCGCCGCGCCCACTCCGCCCGCAGCTGGCTCGGCGAGAACGCCATCCACAAGGCCGCCCCGATCCTGGACCGGCTCGCCGCCTACCAGCCGCGGCGGGTGGAGATCGACGGCCTGGTCTACCCCGAGGGCCTCAACGCGGTGATGATCGAGGGCGGCCACGCCGGCAACGTGATCCCCGACTCCTGCGCGGTCACCGTCAACTACCGCTTCTCGCCCGACCAGTCGGAGGAGCAGGCGCTGGCGCGGATGCACGAGGTCTTCGACGGCTTCGAGGTGGTCCTCACCGACAGCGCCCCGGGAGCGCTGCCCGGCCTGTCGCACCCCGCCGCCGCCTCGTTCGTCGAGGCCATCGGCACCCCGCCGGCCGCCAAGGAGGCGTGGACGGACGTCGCGCGGTTCACCGCCCTGGGCGTGCCCGCCGTCAACTACGGCCCCGGCGAGCCGACCCTCGCCCACACCCGGGAGGAGAACGTGGAGGTGGCGAAGATCGAGGAGGCCGAGCGGAAGCTGCGCGCCTGGCTCTCCTCCTGACCACGGAGCCCACCTCCTGACCGCGGACCCCGCCTGCTGACCCCGCGGTGACCTCCTCCTTTCCCACGGCGCCCACCGTCCGCCCCTGGGCCGGCGCCCGCCGGCGGGCGGGCGGCCCCTGTCCTGCCGCCCGTCGCCACCTGGCGTCCTCCGCGGCTTCGCCCGGGCGTGGCCCGGCCATGCGTACGCTGCGGGTATGACAGACGCAACCGACCCGCGGGACCAGCCCGAGACGGGCGACGAGTGGCAGGAGGAGGCGGCCGCCGCCGCGGCGGAGGCCGAGGGCCGGCCGGAGGGCCGCGGCTGGCCCGAGCGGCACACCGGGCCGGTGATCCGCCGCCGGGGCCAGGTGCTCTCGGGCACCACCGACCAGCGCCTGCTGGACACCCGCGGCCCCTCGGACTGGGTGCACAGCGACCCGTGGCGGGTGCTCCGCATCCAGTCGGAGTTCGTCGAGGGCTTCGGCGCGCTGGCCGAACTCGGCCCGGCCGTCAGCGTCTTCGGCTCCGCCCGCACGGCGCCGGAGTCCCCCGAGTACGAGGCCGCGGTGCGGATCGGCCGCGCCCTGGCCGAGGCGGGCTTCGCGGTCATCACCGGCGGCGGCCCCGGCGCGATGGAGGCGGCCAACAAGGGCGCGCTCGCGGCCGGCGGGCTCTCCGTCGGCCTCGGCATCGAGCTGCCCTTCGAGCAGGGTCTCAATCCGTACGTCGACATCGGCGTCAACTTCCGGTACTTCTTCGTCCGCAAGACGATGTTCGTCAAGTACGCGTCCGGGTTCGTCGTCCTGCCCGGCGGGTTCGGCACCCTCGACGAGCTCTTCGAGGCGCTGACCCTGGTACAGACGAAGAAGGTCACCCGCTTCCCGATCGTGCTCTTCGGCACCGAGTACTGGGGCGGCCTGGCCTCCTGGGTGCGCGGCACCCTGGTCGCCGAGGGCAAGGCGTCCGCCGCCGACCTGGAGCTGTTCCACGTCACCGACGACGTCGACGAGGCGGTGGAGCTGGTCACGAAGGAGAGCGCCTAGCGGGCGCCCTCCCGCCCGGACCCCCGCCCTGTCCGGGGTGCCGGCCCGGGCGGACCGGCAACGGGCGGACTGGCAACGAGTGGACCGGCAAGGGGCGGACCGGCTCCCGCGGCCGGGCGGGCCGGCCGGCCGCGAAGGACCGGCCGCCCCGTCGTTCCGGACAGGGCTCAGGCGAGGCCGCGGCGGGCCACCGCCGGGGGACGGTGGCCCGCGATCGACGCGACCATGTCCAGCACCTGCAGGGTCTCGGCGACCTCGTGCACGCGGTACACCTGGGCCCCCAGCCACGCCGAGACCGCCGTGGTGGCCAGGGTGCCGACCAGCCGCTCCTTCACCGGCCGGTCCAGCGTCTCGCCGACGAAGTCCTTGTTGGAGAGCGAGACCAGGACCGGCCACCCGGTGGCCGCCATCTCCGGCAGCCGCCGCGTCGCCTCCAGCGAGTGCCGGGTGTTCTTGCCGAAGTCGTGGCCCGGGTCGATGAGGATGCCGTCCCGGCGCACCCCCAGTGCGGCCGCCCGCTCGGCCAGCCCCACGGTCACCCGCAGGATGTCCGCCATCACGTCCTCGTACTCGACCCGGTGCGGCCGGGTGCGCGGCTCGGCGCCGCCCGCGTGCGTGCACACCAGGCCCGCACCGTGCCGCGCGGCCACCTCGGCGAGCTTCGGATCGACCCCGCCCCACGCGTCGTTCAGCAGGTCCGCCCCGGCCTGGCACACCTCCTCGGCCACCTCGTGCCGCCAGGTGTCCACGCTGATCACCACGTCCGGGTGGCGGCGCCGCACCTCGGCGACGAAGCCGACCGTACGGCGGATCTCCTCGGCCGCCGACACCTCCTCGCCCGGCCCCGCCTTCACCCCGCCGATGTCCACGATGGCCGCGCCCTCCTCGACCACCCGCGCGACCCGTTCCAGCGCGGGCTCGTCGGTGAACGTCGCGCCCTGGTCGTAGAACGAGTCCGGTGTCCGGTTGACGATCGCCATGACCACCGGCTCCCGCTCGCCGAATTCCCGGGCGCCCAGCCGAAACCTCACGTGCCACTCCTCATCTCCGACTCATGCGATCGTGGCACGATCGTGCCTGACACGTAGGGTCGGACTCCGGGAGACCGCTTTGTTCTGGTTCATGCTCATCGCGCTCGTCGCGGTGGTCGCCGCGGTGGCGCTGGCGGTGCTCGGCGACGGCGGCGCCCTCAGGGACGCGGACCCCGACCGGGTCCAGGACCGGCTGCCGTCGGACCGGCCGCTCGCCCGCGCGGACGTCGAGACCGTCCGCCTGCCCACCGGCGCGCGCGGCTACCGGATGGCCGAGGTGGACGAGGTGCTGGACCGGCTCGGCGCCGAACTCGCCGAGCGCGACGCCCGCATCGCCGAGCTGGAGGCCTCGCTGGCCGGGGTGCGCGGCGGCGCCCCGCACACCGGCGACGACCCCGGTCCGGTCCAGCACGGCCCGCGGGGGTTCGGCGCCCCCGGCCAGACCTACGGCCGGCCGTACGGCGGCCAGGACGGCCAGGGCCGCGGCGCCGAGGACGGCCAGGGCCGCGGCGCCGAGGGCTACGGCGGTCCGGAGCAGGGCCAGGACTACGGCAGGCCCTACGACCAGGAGCCCTACGGCCGCCAGCCGGGCGATGACCCGGAGCGGGACGGCCGCGGTGAGTGACGGCGGGACCGGGACCGTCGTCGGGCCCGACGGGAAGCCGCGCTGCCCGTGGGGCCTGTCCACCCCCGACTACGTCGCCTACCACGACGAGGAGTGGGGCCGGCCGGTCCACGGCGACGACCCGCTCTTCGAGCGGATCTGCCTGGAGGCGTTCCAGTCCGGGCTGTCGTGGATCACCATCCTGCGGCGCCGCGAGACCTTCCGCGCGGCCTTCGCCGGGTTCGCGATCGACGCGGTGGCCGCGTTCACCGACGAGGACCGCGCCCGGCTGCTCGCCGACCCCGGGATCATCCGCAACCGGGCGAAGGTCGACGCCGCCATCGCCAACGCCGCCGCGGCGCGGGCCGTCCGGGACACCTACGACGGGGGGCTGGACGCGCTGCTCTGGTCGTTCGCCCCCGACCCGGCGCTCCGCCCGGCCCCGCGCACCACCGCCGACGTGCCCGCCACCACCCCGGAGTCGACCGCGCTGGCCAAGGAGCTGAAGAAGCACGGCTTCCGCTTCGTCGGACCGACCACGGCCTACGCGCTGATGCAGGCGTGCGGCCTGGTCAACGACCACCTCGCCGGCTGCGCCGCCCGCTGACCACCCATCGCCGCCCCGCCCGGATCGCCCCAACGGCAACGACAACGACTGCGGACCGGACCCGGGCCCGGACCCGGGCCCGGACCCGGAGCCCGCGACGCGCCCGGGCGGCCGGCGGGCGCCGGCGGGTTCTCAGCGGCCGGTGAAGCGGGGCTGCTCCTTGCGGACGAACGCGGCCACGGCCGCCCGGTGGTCCGCCGAGGAGCCGGCCCGGGACTGGAGCACGTCCTCGCGGGCCAGCGCGTCCGGCAGCGAGGAGGAGGCCGCGCCGGCCAGCGCCTCCTTGATCGCCGCGTACGCCGCCGTCGGCCCCTCGGCCAGCTGCCGGGCCGTCGCGACCGCCTCGGCGGCCAGCTCCTCGTCGGGCACCACCCGGTGCACCAGGCCCAGTTCCAGCGCCTCCGCCGACCCCACCCGGCGCGGGAAGAGCAGCAGCTCGGCGGCCCGCCCGTAGCCGACCAGCCGCTGCAGGGTCCACGACATCCCGGAGTCGGTGGAGAGCCCGACCCCGGCGAAGGCGGTGGTGAACGAGGCGCTCCGCCCCGCGATCCGGTAGTCCGCGGCGAACGCGAAGCCCGCGCCCGCCCCGGCCGCGGCCCCGTTGACGGCGGCCACCACCGGCTTCGGCATGGTGGCGATCGCCAGGGTGATCGGGTTGTAGTGCTCCGCGACGGTGGTCATGCCGCCGCCCGCCTCCAGCACGCCGACGTGCTCCTTGAGGTCCTGCCCGACGCAGAACGCCCGGCCCCGGGCGGCGAGCAGCACCGCCCGGACCGCCCCGTCGCCCGCCGCCGCGCGCAACGCGTCCCGCAACTGCTCCTTGGCCGCCGTGTCGAGCGCGTTCATCGCGTCCGGCCGGTCCAGGGTGACCGTGGCCAGCCCGTCCTCGACCGCGTACCGTACGCTCTCACCCATACTCAGCACCCTTCGCCACGGACGTCCGGCGGTCGGTCGGGCGGTCGGTTCGGCAGCTGTCCGGCAGCCGCCCGGCCGTGCCCCGGCTGATCTCCCGGTCAGGATGCCCGACCGGGAGGTCGCCGCGCATGTGACGTACCTCAAACCGGAGCGGCGGTACCGTCCTCGGCAGGGCCGCCGGGCATGCCCCGAAGCTCCGGAAAACCCCGTACCGGACGCCCGTTCTCCGGCGAAACAGCCGGTCCCGGCGTTGCGAAAGGAGAACGGAGTGACGCTGATATTGGTCATCGGGTCGGCGGATGCGGGATAATGGCCGAGAACCAATGTGTTCGAGTCCGAGCTGGTTTCAGGAAGGGGAACGAGCATGGCGGCCATGAAGCCGCGGACGGGTGACGGCCCGCTCGAGGTGACCAAGGAGGGGCGGAGCATCATCATGCGCGTTCCGCTGGAGGGCGGCGGACGGCTTGTCGTCGAGTTGACCCCGGACGAGGCGGACGCCCTCGGCGACGCGCTGAAGAAGGCCATCGTCTGACCAGCCGGCCCCCCTACCTGCCGCGGCCACGCACCTCAGGGTGCGTGGCCGCGGCTTTTTCCCCGGTCCCGCCGGTCTCCGGTCCCGCCGGTCTCCGGTTCCGCCGGTATCCGCTGACTTCTGCCGGTCCCGTCGGTATCCGCCCGGGTTGCGCCGGATCGTGCGGGGTTCCGCCGGTCCGTCGGCTCCGGCCCTCCCGGGCGCGGCCCCGGCCGGACCGGAGGCGATGGCCGGGCGGGGTGGTCAGGGCAGCCGCACCGCGCAGAGGAGGCCGTCCTCGGTGGGCAGCAGGACGGGGGTCAGCTGGGGGTTGTCGCGTACCGTGCGCATGAGTTCGCGCAGGCGGACGGACTCGGCGTCCTGGTGGGCGGCGTCGAGCGCGCGGCCCCGGCCGAAGGCGCCCTCGAAGCAGACGACGCCGCCGGGGCGCAGCAGGCGCAGCGACTCGTCGAGGTAGGCCAGGCACTCCAGGCGGTCGGCGTCGCAGAAGACGAGGTCGTAGGCGCCGTCGGTGAGACGGGGGAGGACGTCGAGGGCGCGGCCGCAGATGAAGCGGGCGCGGTTCGCGGGGACGCCGGCGTCGCGGTAGGCCTCGCGGGCCAGTTGCTGGCGGTCCGGCTCGGAGTCGACCGTGGTCAGCACGCCGTCGGGGCGCATGCCGTGGAGCAGGTGGAGGCCGGAGACCCCGGCGCCGGTGCCCACCTCGACCACGGACTTCGCGCCGCACGCCCCGGCCAGCAGCCGCAGCGCCGCGCCGGTGCCGGGGGAGACGGCCCGCAGTCCGGCCGCGCGGGAGCGGGCGCGGGCGCGTATCAGCGGCTCGTCCTCCGCGGCGAAGGCGTCGGCGAACGCCCAGCTCGCCTGCCAGTTGCCGGAAATGGCCTCTCCCCTTGTCCTGTCGTGCCCATTGCGGACGGCCCTCGCGGGGAGCGTATCTGCTGCCGTCGGGAACCCGCTGATGGGACCGGGCGTTAGCGCTTTAGGCAGTACCTACATCGGGCGGGCAGGAAAACGGGTGGCCCCACGCCACCCCGTCCCGCCCGAGGCAACAGCGCATTTATCCGGAGCTAACGGGCGAGGTGGATATGGTAGGGGCTCTACTGGCCACCACCAGAGCCGACAGGGGAGGTGTGGCTGCGGCCGGTGACCGAGGAGTGCTCGCGCGCTTCCGCCGGTCGGCCGGACAGCCCGTATCCGTGACCAACACCGCTGACGACCGTTCACCCGGCACCCACTCCGCGACAGCCACGTTCGCCACCGACGGAGACGGTCAGACGTGGACGCCTCCCTCCTGGGAGGAGATCGTCAGCACGCACAGTGCTCGGGTCTACCGGCTGGCGTACCGCCTGACCGGCAACCAGCACGACGCGGAGGACCTCACCCAGGAGGTCTTCGTGCGGGTCTTCCGATCCCTTGCCACCTACACGCCCGGCACCTTCGAGGGCTGGCTGCACCGCATCACCACGAACCTGTTCCTGGACATGGTGCGGCGCCGTCAGCGCATCCGGTTCGACGCCCTCGGCGACGACGCGGCCGAGCGGCTCCCCAGCCGCGAGCCGTCCCCCGCGCAGCACTTCAACGACACGCACTTCGACGCGGACATCCAGCAGGCGCTGGACACCCTCGCGCCGGAGTTCCGCGCCGCCGTGGTGCTCTGCGACATCGAGGGGCTGTCGTACGAGGAGATCGCCGCCACCCTCGGGGTGAAGCTGGGCACGGTGCGCAGCCGCATCCACCGCGGCCGCTCCCACCTCCGCAAGGCTCTGGAGCACCGGGCGCCCGGAGCGCGCCCGGCGCCCGCGCTCGCTGCCGCTGCCTCCGTACCCGAACCTGGCCAGGAGGGCGGGAGAACGTGAGCAGCAGCGGTTCAGGTGAACAGCGGCGTACCCAGCGTCCGGTGGTCGCCGAGGCGCATCTGGGGGACCGGTTGGCCGCCTTCGTCGACGGCGAGCTGAGCGGTGACACCAGGGACCGGGTGGCGGCGCACCTCGCGACGTGCCAGCAGTGCAAGTGGGCCGCCGCCGAACAGCGGCGGCTGAAGAGGGTGATGGCCGGCTCGGAGCTGCCGGCCATATCGGCCGGTCTGCTGGCGCGGCTCCAGGGGCTGCCCGGCATGGACTGCGGCGACGGGCCCGGCGGCATGGACGGCCGGGGCCGGAGGGGGCGGACGCGGGCGGCTACGGCCACCGGCGCGGCCCCTTCGACGGCGGGTTCCTCGGCCGCGGCGGCACCGGGGGCGGTTTCGCCTCCCGTGGCGGCCCGGACGACACCGGGATGCCGGAGATACCGGACGCGGCCGGCACGGTCGTCCCGGTTCCGGCCGGCGCCCCCGGGGGCGGCTTCTCCTACCTGGACCCGGTCGCCGACCTGGTGCCCGGCGGGGACGGCCAGCCGCGCGGCCGCGGCTTCCGGATACACGACTCCACCTCGCGCGGCCGGCGCTTCGCCTTCGCCGCGGCCGGCGCGTTCTCCATGGCCGCCATCGCGATCGGCAGCACGCTGCCGATGGAGGCTGCCATGGACGGCGGGGCCCGTCCGGACGACGGTCCCGCTGTGATTCCCGTCACGGCCGGTCAGGTCTCCGACACCCGTGGCACCACGCCGCGCGGCGTGCTGGAGTCCGAGCGGCAGGAGCGGCGGCAGTCGCCGTCCGTCGGCGCGTCGGCCACCTCCGTGGCGCTGGCCGGGTCGCTGCTGGCCGGCGGTGTCGTACCGCTGTCGGCGGCCCCCACGGCCGCCCCGGCCGCGGTGGCCCTCGCGGCCGGGCAGCAGGCCGCGGAGACCGCCTCGGCGGCGCGACAGGCCGACACTGCGGCCGCGTCCTCCGGCAGCTCCGCGCTGCCGCGATGAGGGCTGTGACGGTGAGCGGCTTCTCGCGCGGCGCGCGCCGGTCCTGGGGGGCCGCTCGGCGCCGTCGGCCTCCGGGGGGCTTCCAGGGGCCTTCCTGCGGCTTTGCGGGGCTGTTCCCCGGTGGTTCCCGGCACGTTCCCCGGCCGGTCGCCGCCGGGTCGCCGGAGGGCCGGACAGTGGCGGCTCCGCACCACACGGCGGCAGAGTTTGGCCGTTGCCACTCCCGAATCGCTCGGGTGGGCAGGTACCGTGAATTCCGCCGGTCCCTGCCCCGCCGGCTGTGGACGTCCCAAGGAGCTGCAAGGTGTTCTTCGACATAGGCCCGCTGGAGCTGGTCGCGCTCGTGGTCCTTGCGGTGCTCGTCTTCGGTCCGGACAAGCTTCCGAAGATGATCCAGGACGCGATGGCGTTCATCCGGAAGGTGCGCGAGTTCTCCGACAGCGCCAAGGAGGACATCCGCCGCGAGCTGGGGCCGGAGTTCAAGGACTTCGAGTTCGAGGACCTCAACCCCAAGACGTTCATCCGCAAGAACCTGATGAACGGCGAGGACGAGTACGGCCTCAGCGAGCTGAAGGACCTGCGGGACAGCCTCGACCTGCGCAAGGAGATGTCCGAGGTCACCGACCTGCGCAAGGAGATGGCGGAGGTCACCGACGCGGTCAACGGCGTCGAGCCGGCCGCCGCGGGTGCCGCCAGTGCCTCGGGCGCCGCCGCCAACGGCTCCGTGGCCGCCGGGGACCGGCTCAAGAAGCTCGGTCCGGGCGAGCCGCCCCCGTTCGACGCCGACGCGACCTGACGGGGCGGCGCCCGTCAGGGCGCCCGGCTCCGAGGGCGGGGTTCGGTCACGTCACCCCGTCGGCCGGGGCGGTCTGACGACGCGCCGGACCGACAAACGGATTGTCGGAACGGACCTCCGAAAAGGTGCCGGACCGGTGCCGGGACCTGCCGGACCGGCGCCCCGGAGCCGTCGGACCGGTGCCGGGAGGTCGTCGACCGGTGCTCGGACCTGCTGGTACGGCCACCCCGCCCGGGCCTGGGGGAGGACGTCCGGTGGGACCCGGGCAGCCCGTCCAGCGTCAACCTGATTCCGCGGTTTCACCGTATTGGGTGCGCGTTGTCCGTGTGTTCGCGATCACCCCACGCCGTTTCGCGCCCCGAACCCGGCCGCCGTCGGGCAATATGGCATGTCGCCCGTACGGGTATGGAGGAGGCGCGACGCTGATGGACACAAAGGCCGGTACGAGACCGGGAACGGTCGACGGGTACCTGCTGGCGGACTTCCCGTGGTACGGGCTGGACGAGGCGTTCACCGGGGCGCGGTGGCTCGGCGCCGTCGGCAGCAGCGCCGACGGGACCGTCGAGCACGGGTCCGTCGGGCACGGCGACGAGCCGTCGCTGAAGGCGGACGGCAGCGACCCCGAGGGGCAGCGGTTCGCGGTGGTGGTCACGGTGGCCGAACGGCCGCTGCGCCGCAGCGCGGACGGCACCGGCGTCCTGGAGGCCACCTCGGTCTTCTCCGCGGCCTGGCTGGCCGGCTCCGGCCTGCTGAACGCCACCTGGCCCACGCACATGGACCGCGCGCTGCGCCAGGACTGGGTGGAGCAGCAGACCTCGGCCGCCTGGGAGCTGGCCGACGAGCTCACCGCGGGACCGCCCGCGAAGCCCTCCGACGAGGCGTCGGAGGAGTCCGACGAGGAGAACGGCCTCGGCTGGTCCTCGCTCACCCTGCCGGTCGACGGGGTGCCCACGCCGTTCCACTACCGCGAGTCCGAGTACGGGTGGGTGCTGGCGGGCTCCGCCAGCGGCGTCCACCTGGGCGCCTATGGGCGCGGGATGAGCGCGTACGGGCTGGCGCTGGCCGCCGTCCCCGACATCCGCGCCTACGACGCCGCCAGCCGCGCGGCCGCCGCCGACGCGGACCCCGCGGCCCCCGAAAACCCCTCGGGCCCCGCAGATCCGGAGGACCCGGTCGACGCCGGTCCGGCCCCCGCCCGGGCCTGAACCGGACGGTCACCACGGAAACGGGCCGGCCGGGCGCGGGCACACCGCGACCCGCCGGCCCGCCCCGACCTCGGCGGACGTACGCCCGGCGGACGTACGCCCGTCACCCCGTACGCCCCGAACCCGTACGCCCGTCCACGGGAAGAGCCCCCGGCGGGGCCGGGGGCTCACACCGTCGCGGCCGGCGGCCGCGGCGCGTCAGAACTTGTTGCGCGGGGTGATGCCCAGCGACATGCCCGCCAGGCCCCGCTGGCGGGCGGCCAGCTTCCCGGCGATGTCCCGCAGCGCGGCGCCGGCGGGGGAGTCCGGGTTGGCGACCGCCACCGGGCGGCCGTCGTCGCCGCCCTCGCGCAGCCGTACGTCGATCGGCACCCGGCCAAGCACCGGCACCGTGGTACCCGTGGTGCGCGACAGGCCCTCGGCCACGCGGTCGCCGCCGCCGGTGCCGAAGACCTCGACCACCTCGTCGCAGTGCGGGCACGGCATGCCGGCCATGTTCTCCACCACGCCGACGATCTTCTGGTGCGTCTGGACCGCGATCGACCCGGCCCGCTCGGCGACCTCCGCGGCGGCCTGCTGCGGGGTGGTGACCACCAGGATCTCCGCGTTGGGCACGAGCTGCGCCACCGAGATCGCGATGTCGCCGGTGCCGGGCGGCAGGTCGAGCAGCAGCACGTCCAGGTCGCCCCAGTAGACGTCGGCCAGGAACTGCTGGAGCGCGCGGTGCAGCATCGGCCCGCGCCACACCACCGGCGCGTTGCCCGGGGTGAACATGCCGATCGAGATGACCTTCACACCGTTCGCGGCCGGCGGCATGATCATGTCCTCGACCTGGGTGGGCCGGCCCTCCACGCCCAGCATCCGCGGCACGCTGTGGCCGTAGATGTCCGCGTCGACCACGCCGACCTTCAGCCCGTCGGCGGCCATGGCCGCGGCGAGGTTCACCGTCACGGAGGACTTGCCCACGCCGCCCTTGCCGGAGGCCACCGCGTAGACGCGGGTCAGCGAGCCCGGCTGGGCGAAGGTGATCTCCCGCTCGGCCTTCCCGCCGCGCAGCGACGCGGCCAGCTCCCGCCGCTGCTCGTCGCTCATCACGTCGAGGGTGACGTCCACCGAGGTCACCCCGGGGACCCGCGCCACCGCCGAGGTGACCCGGCCGGAGATCTCCCCGCGCATGGGGCAGCCGGAGACGGTCAGGTAGACGGTCACCGCGACCGCGCCCTCCGGCCCGATCTCGACCGATTTCACCATCCCCAGATCGGTGATCGGCCGGTGGATCTCCGGGTCGTCGACGGTCGCCAGTGCGGCCCGGACGGCCTCGTCGGTCGGGGTGCCGGTCGGTGTCGAACCGTGCAGAGCGGTAGCCATACGAACGAGGATACGGCGGCTGCGGGCGGCCCCTCAGCGCCCCCGCCCGTCTCCTTCGTCACCGGCCGCGCGGTGCTGCCGCGCCGCCCGCCGGTCACCGCTCCGGCTCTCCTCCAACTCCTTGACGAGGTCCTCCAGCTCGGAGCGGATCCAGTCCCGGGTGGCCACCTCGCCCAGGCCCGCGCGCAGCGCCGCCACCTCGCGGGTGAGGTACTCGGTGTCGGCGATGCTGCGCTCGTTCTGCTTGCGGTCCTGTTCGAGGTTGACCCGGTCCCGGTCGTCCTGCCGGTTCTGCGCCAGCAGGATCAGCGGGGCCGCGTACGACGCCTGCAGCGACAGCATCAGGGTCAGGAAGATGAACGGGTAGCCGTCGAAGCGCAGATGGGACGGCGCGAAGACGTTCCAGAGCACCCACACGACGATGACCGCGGTCATCCAGACGATGAACCGGCCGGTGCCCAGGAAGCGGGCGATCCGCTCGGAGAACTGCCCGAACGCGTCCGGGTCGTAGGAGGGCAGCAGGCTGCGGCGCGGCTCGCGGGGCTGGTCCAGGCGGATGCGCGGGCGCCCGGTGGCGCTCGCCCCGGCGGGCAGCCGCGAGCGGTCGCGCTCCCTGTCGTCAGCGGCCACCGGTACCTCCCGCGGCCGGGCCGTCGGACCCGTCGTCCCACACGGCGTCACGCGGGTCGTCGGCCGGGTCGTCGGGGTCGTCGGCCGGGTCGTCGGGATCGCCGCCCGGGTCGTCGGGATCGCGGCGCGGGTCGTCGCGCGGGTCCGGGTAGTCGAAGTGCGGGCCGGTCTCGCGCCAGTCCTCGGGCAGCAGGTGGTCCAGGACGTCGTCGACGGTCACCGCGCCGAGCAGCGACCCGCCGTCGTCCACCACGGGCGCGGAGATCATGTTGTACGTGGCCAGGAAGCTGGTCACCGACGGCAGCTGCGTCTCCGGGCCGAGCGGCTGGAGGTCGGTGTCCACGATCGAGCCCAGCAGGGTGAACGGCGGGTCCCGCAGCAGCCGCTGGAAGTGCACCAGGCCCAGGTACTTGCCCGTCGGCGTCTCCTCCGGCGGCCGGCACACGTAGACCTGCGCGGCCAGCGCCGGCGACAGGTCAGGGTTGCGGATGCGGGCCAGCGCGTCGGCGACCGTGGCGTCCGGGCGCAGCACGATCGGCTCGGTCGTCATCAGGCCGCCCGCGGTGCGCTCCTCGTACGACAGCAGCCGCCGCACCCCGGCGGCGTCGCGCGGCCGCATCAGGGTCAGCAGCCGCTCCTGCTCCTCGACGGGCAGCTCCGCCAGCAGGTCGGCCGCGTCGTCCGGGTCCATCGCCTCCAGGACGTCGGCGGCCCGCTCCTCCTTGAGCTTGCTGATGATCTCCACCTGGTCGTCGTCCGGCAGCTCCTCCAGGACGTCGGCGAGCCGGTCGTCGTCGAGCGCGGCGGCGACCTCGCCGCGCCGCTTGGGCGGCAGGTGGTGCAGCACGTTGGCGACGTCGGCCGGACGCAGCCGCTCGAACGTGGCCACCAGGGTCTCCGCGCCCTGGCCCTCCTCGGCCAGCCAGAAGCCGCTCACCGCCGACCAGTCCACGGTCAGCGTGCTGCCGCCGCGCCGCTCGCGGGAACCCTTCCAGGGCAGCGGCACCCGGCTGCCCGGGGAGCCGCGGCGCACGAAGACCTTGTCGATCTCCCAGTCCCGCCGCGCGGGCAGCCGCATGATCGACACGTCCAGGACGGTGACCTCCTCGCCGGCCGGCTCCGCCGCGCTCGCGCCGGCCTCCTCGGCTGCCCCGGCCTCCTCCGGGGGCTCGCCGGGACCGCCGTGCTCGGGCGGCAGCAGCCGTACGTGGCGGTCCAGCAGCTCGCCCAGCACCAGCGTCTCGGACGGCCGCTGCTCGAACCGGCGCATGTTCATCACGCCGGTGGTGATGACCTGGCCCGACTCCACACCGGTGACCCGGGACATGGGCACGAAGATCCGGCGCCGGCCGGCCACCTCCACCACCAGCCCGAGCACCCGCGGCGGCCGTCCGCCGACCCGGCGCACCACCACCACGTCGCGCAGCCGGCCGACCTGGTCGCCGTTGGGGTCGAAGACGGTCACGCCCGCCAGGTGCGAGACGAAGACCCGGGAGCCTCCTGCCGCCACGGGCGTCGCCTCCTCCCGGCCGTCCCGGCAGGACCTCCTGCCACGGCACGCGTCTCGGCCGCTGGCCGCTCGTTCGCCAGGCTACTCCGGGGGGATCTTGCCCGCCCGCGGGATGCTCCGGCCGGGCGGCCTGGGGTAGCTTCGAGGCGGCCCGGCGGCCCTGCCGGCGCCGCCGCCCACCGGAGGACGAGAACCCGTGCCCCACGGCCGAAGGACCGCTGCCGCCCTGCTCGCGATCGCCACGGGCGGCCTGCTCACCGGATGCCTCGGGTCCGGCGGCGACCCGGACGCCGGCACCAACGGCGTCGGCAAGCTGCCGGCGGCCACCATCGAGCAGAAGGCCAGGGCCGCCGCCGACTCCGCCGCCGCCGTACGGCTGGCCGGCACGGTGATCAGCGGCGGCGACACCTACCGGCTCGACATGCGGCTGCGCGGCAACGGCGGCGTCGGCGAGGTCACCGAGGGCGGTGACACCTTCCAGCTGCTGCGGGTCGGCGACGACCTCTACCTCAAGGCCGGCGCCGACTTCTACACCTCCGGCGACTCCGACAAGGACAGCCGGACCGCCGCCACCAACCTCAGCGGCAAGTACGTCAGGGTGCCCTCGGGCGATCCGTCCTACAAGCAGTTCAGCGGCTTCACCGACAAGAAGACGCTGCTGGCCGACCTCTTCGTCTTCGACGGCTCGGTGAGCGTCGGCGACCACCACAAGGTCGGCTCCACGAAGACCATCGCCCTCGACGGGTCGCACGGCGGCTCGCTGGACGTCTCCCTCAAGGGCACGCCGTATCCGCTGCGGTACGAGCGGGCCGCCGCCGCGGGAGCGCTGACCCTCTCCGACTGGGGCGAGGACTTCAGACTGGCCGCGCCGCCGAAGTCGGAGGTCGTCGACTACGGCAAGACGGTCGGCAAGTAGCCAGAAGGCCCTGCGCCGGGGCGGCGAGCGGTGCCCGGGCCGCCCGCCCGGCGGTCAGCCCTTGCGGCGCTTCCGGCCCAGCAGCCGGGGCAGGGCGGCGGGCGCGGGCCGGCGGGTGGTGGCGGGGTCGCGACCGGCACGGCGGCGCCGGAGGTGTCGGGCATGGCGCCCGGGTACTCGGCGGGGCGGCCCCGCGCGGTGAGCCGGAAGAGGTCGCAGGTGCGGGCCCAGCGGTCCGGCATGGCCTCGCCGTCGGGGGCGTTGAGGCGCTTGCCCTTGAGCTCGGCCACGGCCGCCTGCCACGGCTCGCCCTCGGGCGCCAGCAGCTCGGCCCGGGCCGTCCAGGAGACCAGCCGGCCGCCCTTGTCCTTGCTGCGGGCGGTCACCTGTGCGGTGCCGCCGTCCGACAGGCCGGGCAGCGGCTGCTCGCCGGGTCCGCCGACCAGGCACAGCGCGCCGTCCACCCAGGCGTGCCACACGGCCTGGCCGTTGACCCACACCAGGCCGGACTTCTTCGCGGCCTCCTCCACCAGCGCGGCCAGCTCGGCGGCCTCAGCATCCACGGACGGCGTCGACATGCCCCCACCCTACCGACGGCCGGCCCGGTCCCCGTCCGGCCCCGGCCCGGTCAGGGGGCGGCGAACGGCCCGGGAACGGGGGGCGCCCGGACCCGGCGGGAGCCTTAGGCTGGGCGGGTGAATGCCAGCGACGCCGCAGCTCAGCCGGGCCCTGCCCCCGCTACCGGCCCCGCCCAGGCCGCGGCCGGTTCCGGGGTGCCGACGGCCGTACCCGCCGCCGCGGCGCCGCCCGTGCCAGGTCCGGGCACGGCACCCGGTACGGCCGTACCGGGAACGGCCGCCGATGCGGGCCCGCAGCCCGGAACCGGCCGCGGCCTCGACTTCACGCTGCTCGCGCTGGCCGTCATGGGCGTGTCCGCCTCGGCCCCGCTGATCGCGGCGACCGCGGCCCCGGCACTGGCCATCGCCTTCTGGCGCAACGCCATGGCGGTGGGCGTGCTCAGCCCGGTCGCGCTGTGGCGGCACCGGGCGGAGCTGCGCGGGATGGGGCGGCGGGCCACCGCCCTGTCGGTGCTGGCCGGGCTGACGCTCGCGCTGCACTTCGGCGTCTGGCTGCCCAGCCTGGGCATGACCTCGGTGGCCACCTCAACCGCCCTGGTCACCACCACCCCGATCTGGACGACGCTCATCCTGCGGATGCGCGGCCACCGCCAGCCGGGCCTGGTGTGGGCCGGTACCGGCCTCGCGGTCGTCGGCGTGCTGCTGCTCACCGGGATCGACCTCTCGACCGACACCCGGGCGCTGGCCGGCGACGCCCTCGCCCTGGCCGGCGGCCTCGCCGCCGCCTGCTACATGCTGCTGGGCTCGCAGGTGCGGCGCACCGCCACCACCACCGCGTACACCTTCGTCTGCTACTCCTCCACCGCGCTGGCGCTGCTGTGCGCGTGCGCGGTCTCCGGTTCGGCGCTCACCGGCTACGACGGCCGGACCTGGCTGAAGATCGCCGCGCTGACCGTGGTCGCCCAGTTGCTGGGCCACTCGCTGCTGAACCGGGTGGTGCGGGGCCTGGGGCCGTCCACCACGTCCACCGCGATCCTGCTGGAGACGCCGGGCGCCGCGCTGATCGCCGCGCTCTGGCTGGGCCAGACCCCGCCGGCCGCCGCGTACCCCGCGCTCGCGGTGATCCTGGCCGGGCTGGCGCTGGTCGTCCTCTCCGGCCGGCGCGGCTGAGGGCGCGTCCCGCCGGGGCCCGGCGCGGCCCTACAGCCAGCCGTTGCGGCGGAAGCCGCGGTGGATCGCGTAGCAGATGGCCACGATCGCGCCGAGCACCATCGGGTAGCCGTACTTCCAGCGCAGCTCGGGCATGTGGTCGAAGTTCATCCCGTACACGCCGGTGATCATGGTCGGCACGGCCAGGATGGCCGCCCAGGCGGTGATCTTGCGCATGTCCTCGTTCTGCACCACCGTGGCCTGCGCCAGGTTGGCCTGGAGGATCGAGTTCAGCAGGTCGTCGAAGCCGGTGACCTGCTCGTGGACGCGGGCCACGTGGTCGGCCACGTCCCGGAAGTACTTCTGGATCTCCGGGTCCACCAGCCGCATCGGCCGCTCGCCCAGCATCTGCATCGGCCGCAGCAGCGGGGACACGGCCCGCTTGAACTCCAGCACCTCGCGCTTGAGCTGGTAGATGCGGCTGGCGTCACCGCCGCGGGAGGTCTTGCCGCCGGGCTCGGAGAAGACGTCGATCTCGACCTCGTCGATGTCGTCCTGCACGGCCTCGGAGACGGCCAGGTAGTCGTCGACGACCCGGTCGGCGATCGCGTGCAGCACCGCGGAGGGGCCCTTGGACAGCAGCTCCGGGTCGTCCTCCAGCCGGTGCCGGAGCGACCGCAGCGAGCCGTGGCCGCCGTGCCGCACGGTGATGACGAAGTACCGGCCGGTGAAGACCATCACCTCGCCGCTCTCCACCACCTCGCTGGTGGCGGTGAGCTCGGCGTGGTCGACGTAGCGGATGGTCTTGAAGACGGTGAAGAGCGAGTTGTCGTACCGCTCCAGCTTCGGCCGCTGGTGGGCGTGGACGGCGTCCTCCACGGCCAGCGGGTGCAGCCCGAACGCCTCCGCGATGACCGCGAACTCGGCCTCCGACGGCTCGTGCAGGCCGATCCACACGAAGCCGTCGCTGCCGTCGCACAGCTCGCCCGGCCGGCCTGCCCGCACCGCCGCCAGCGCGTCGTCCAGGTCGCGGATGTCGTCGCAGCGCACCCCGTCGCGGTAGACGGCGCAGTCGACGATCGCGCTGGAGGCGTGGGGAAGTTCGCGGTCGGAGCCGTAGTCGTACGTCGTGGTGGGCCGCCGCAGGGCGGGGCGCAGGGCGGGGCGGACGACGGCGCGCAGGTCGCGGATCATCGACATGGCAAGCTCCTTCACGGACTGGCCGACGGCACGGGTGCCGCGCTGAATGCTGATCAGGGCAGGTTGATCACCAGCAGTTCAGGGAGCTCTTCCGGCGTGCACGTGACGTGACGGGTGACGTCACGCCTGGCCTTCGCGGGAGCTGGGTGACGGGCGCGGCGGGGCCGGGGAAAGGTCCTGGGGGACCACTCGGCGGAAGGGCCGCGTCCGAGAACCGGGAGCATGTGTGTTTCACACGGGCTCAGCCGGGTAGGGAAGCTCCGGAACGCGTGTCACGAAGGGGTAGGACGGAAGAGCTGCCGGTACTGCACGGTCGACTCGGATCCATGTCAGCCCCACCTCCTCCGGCCAGTCCCCGCCAGGGGATGTCGTGTCGTGAGAGAACCGCTCCACTCTAGCAAGCCCCCGCGGCCACGATGACCCGGCTTGCCCGATCCTTGCGCGTTCTATGCTCCCCCTATGACCGAAGTCACGGCGCTCGTCGACGCCCACCTCCGCTCTGAGCTGGGCGAACCCGGGGCCCGCGCCGCTGTGGTCTTCCTCGGCGCCGAACGGGTCGAGGTGCTCCGCTGGAGCGACGGCGACCTGGTCCGCTACGTGACGCTCGGGATGTCCGCGCGGCCGATGGCCGAGCCCGAGGAGGCCGCGCCGCTGTCCGTCTCCTACGCCGACCCCGTCCGCGGCCCGCGCGCCGAGCTGGTGCTCACGGTGCGAGCCGGGCTGGCCGACACCGACAAGGTGCTGCGCCCGCTGGCCGTCCTCGCGGCGTCCCCGCAGGTCGAAGGGGTGGTGGTGGCGCCGGGCGGTTCGCTGGACACCGGCGCGCCGCTGTGGCCGGGGGCGCCGTTCCAGGCGGTGCTGGTCGCCGAGGGGGGCGGCCTGCTGCCCGACCTCGCGCTGCCGGAGCCGATGGAGCCGGTGCGGTTCCTGCCCGTGCTGCCCATGACGCCGAACGAGGCCGCGTGGAAGCGGGTGCACGGCGCCGAGGCGCTGCACGACCGCTGGCTGCGCCACGGCACCGACCTGCGCCATCCGGCGCGCCGGCCGGTGCCGTTGGAGGGCTGACCCGGAGGGTTCCCGAGCCCTTGCTCACGCCTCCTGGGGGGCGGGCCGCCGTGCTGCCCGTGGCCGGCGGGGGGTGCGTGCGGGGCCTGCGCGACGGCGTCCTCCTCGTCCTCCTCGTCCTCTTCGTCCTCTTCGTCCTCCTCGTGCACCACCGCCAGGTGCCGTCGGCGCACGCCGATGACGAGCGCGCCCACCGCCGCGGCCTGTGCCGCGAGCACCTGTCCGGTCCGTGGACGGCGGCGATCGCCCAGTGGCCCGCCCGCCCGCCGCCGGGAACGGACCCGGACCCGGGCGCGCCCGCCGTGTTTCCCGCGGGCGTCGCACCTCCCGGTACGCCCGGGGCGTACGCCGGCGCCCCCCGGATGGGTGATCGTCCTTGACGCGGGCACGGGCGGGGAGGACCGTGGACCGGTATGAGGGGCGAACCCAGTTGCCCGAGATGCGGTGGGCGGGTCCGCGCGCCCGGACTCTTCGCCGACTCCTGGCAGTGCGCGGTCCATGGGAGCGTGAACCCGCTCCAGCCCGTCGTCCCGCCCAGTGTCGAAGCCCTGGGCGTCGTGGTGAACCGCTCGCACGTCCCGGTCTGGATGCCGTGGCCGCTGCCCCTGGGGTGGCTCTTCTCCGGCGTCGCCTCCGTCGGTGACGACCGCAGCGGCGGACGCGCCGCCGCCGTCGCCTGCTCGGGGCCGGGGCCGCTCGGCGGGCCCGGCGAGCTGATCCTGGTCGCGGAGGAGCTGGGCGTCGGCCTCGGAGCCCGCTACGCCGGGATCGACGGCCCGGACCCGGGCCCCGAGATGTGCGTGGACAAGCCGCCGCAGGCCAAGGTGCTGGCGGCCGGGCGGCCGACCGCCCTGTGGCACGTCAGCGGCGCGCCCGCCGACCGGGTGGTCTTCGCGGGGGAGGCGCGCGGGCTGTGGCTGTGGGCGATCGTCTGGCCCGAGTCGACGGGCCTGCTCATGTACGACGAGGTGGTCCTCACCGACCTGCGGGACGCCGGCGCCGAGGTCGACCTGCTGCCCTGCGGCGCCCTCACCCCCCGCCTGCTCACACCCTGACACCGGCGCGTCGCCCCCGGGCGCCCGGCCGTCCGTACCGCGCCGTCCGCGCTCTCCGTGCCGTCAGTGCCGTCGGCGCCGTCCGTGCGTCCGTGCGTCCGTGCGTCCGTGCCGTCCGTCCCGACCTGGCCACGGGCGCTGTGGCAAAGGCTCCTTCGGCGCCCCGCCCAGCCCGTATGCTTGCCTGCGGGCGAGGCCGCCCGACCGTCCCCGCCGAGCCGGAACCCGAGGAGTGAGCCGTGCGCATCGACCTGCACGCCCACTCCAACGCCTCCGACGGCACCGACACCCCCGCCGAGCTGGTCCGCAACGCGGCTGCCGCCGGGCTGGACGTGGTGGCCATCACCGACCACGACACCGTCGGCGGCTACGCCCAGGCGCGCGCCGCCCTCGCCGACGCCCCCGGCCTCACCCTGGTGACCGGCGCGGAGCTGTCCTGCCGGGTCCAGGGCATCAGCCTGCACATGTTGGCCTACCTCTTCGACCCGGCCGAGCCCGAGCTGTACCGGGAGCGGGAGCTGGTCCGCGACGACCGGGTGCCCCGGGCCCGGGCCATGGTGGCCCGGCTCCGGGAGATGGGTGTCCCCGTCACCTGGGAACGGGTCGCCGAGATCGCGGGCGACGGATCGGTAGGCCGCCCGCACATAGCGACCGCCCTGGTCGAACTGGGCGTCGTCGACACCGTCTCGGACGCGTTCGACTCCGAGTGGCTCGCCAACGACGGCCGCGCCTACGTCCCCAAGCACGAGCTGGACCCGTTCGACGCGGTGCGGCTGGTCAAGGCGGCCGGCGGCGTCACCGTCTTCGCCCATCCCGGGGCGAGCAAGCGCGGCCGGACGGTGTCCGAGCAGGTCATCGCCGACCTGGCCGCGGCGGGCCTGGACGGCCTGGAGATCGACCACACCGACCACGACGCCGCCACCCGGGACCGCCTGCGGGCCCTCGCCGCCGACCTGGGGCTGCTCACCACCGGCTCCAGCGACTACCACGGCAGCCGCAAGGACGTCCGGCTCGGGACCTGCACCACCGACCCCGAGGTCTACCGGGAGATCTCCCGGCGCGCCACCGGCGCGCAACCCATCTCCCAGGTCTAGGGCCGGTCGCGGCGCCGGACGCCCCGAGCACTCTCCCCGGCCTGACCCGGGCTCGACCCCTGGCTCGTGCTCGACCCCTGGCTCGTGCTCGGCCCCTGGCTTGGGATCGGCCCCTGGTCCGGGCCGTCCGGACTCCCGAGTGCGGCCTCGGCCGCTCCTCCCTCGCCCCCAGGCACCACCCGTCCCGTGACGGCAGGCCACCGAGACACCGTGCCGTGCCGCCGCGCCGGTCGCGGCCGGGCCGAGGGCACCCCCACTCCGTCACCCAGCCGCTACGCACCCGCCGCCACGGCGGTTCGCAGAAGGTACAGAAGGAAAGCACAGCCCCCGATGTTCGACCTCACTCTCTTCGGTTCGGTGTTCGTCACCCTCTTCGTGATCATGGACCCGCCCGGGGTCACGCCGATCTTCCTCGCGCTGACCTCCGGCCGCACCGCCAAGGTGCAGCGCCGGATGGCCTGGCAGGCCGCCGCCGTGGCGCTCGGCGTGATCACCGTCTTCGGCATCTGCGGGCAGCAGATCCTGGACTACCTGCATGTCACCGTGCCCGCGTTGCGGATCTCCGGCGGGCTGCTGCTCCTGCTGATCGCCCTGGACCTGCTCACCGGGAAGGCCGACGAACCCACCCAGACCAAGGACGTCAACGTCGCGCTGGTCCCGCTCGGCATGCCGCTGCTGGCCGGGCCGGGCGCGATCGTCACCGTCATCCTCGCGGTGCAGCACGCCGACGGCGCCGGCCAGCAGCTCGCGGTGTGGCTGGCCATCGTGGCCATGCACACGGTGCTGTGGCTGACGATGCGCTACTCGCTCACCGTCATCCGGCTCATCAAGGAGGGCGGCGTGGTGCTGGTCACCCGGCTGTCCGGGATGCTGCTCTCGGCCATCGCGGTGCAGTCGGTGGCCACCGGCGTCTTCGGCTTCATCCACGGCTCCGGCTCGTCCTGACCCTCCCCGGGCAGGCGCCCGCGCCCGCGCCCGCCGCCCGGGAACGCCAAAGCGCCCCGTACGTCCTGGGTACGGGGCGCTGTCGCGTCGGCCCTTGCGCTCTTCCGCCCGGGCGGGCGGGTGGCGGGTGGCCGTGCCGGGGCCGGTGGTCGCACCGGTCGGCATGTTCGCCGGGACGTCGCTCGACTCGTCGAACCGGTACGCCGGTTGTCACGTGTCGTGCACCGGTATGCCGGTACGTCGGGCCGGTCGGCGCGTCACCGGGTAGGGCGGGCTGAACCGTCAGTCCGCCGGGCGGATGTAGATGCGCTGTCCGAGCGCTGCGGCCTGCTGCACGATGCCGTCGACCGCGGTGGCGTCCACGACGGTGCTGTCGACGGCCTCGCCGTTGACGTCGTCCAGTCGCAGGATTTCGAACCGCATAGGGTTGCTCCCTTCGTCGCGCGTTACATGTGTAGTCAACGAACACCCCCTTCAAAACATTCCCTAGGCTAATGAAAATCTTTCACGATCGAACTAGCCACCGGTGAGGGAAGTCCGGGCGCCGTCCCGCCGGCGGCTACGCCCGGTCGTCCGCTTCCTCGGCTCCGGCCCAGAAGTCCAGCAGCGCGGCGGCGGTCTCCTCGGGCCGTTCCGCGTTGGGGGAGTGCTCCGCCCCCTTCACCACCACGCGCCGGGCCCGGAGGCGGACCGCCATCTCGTCCAGCCATGGCACGGGCCAGGCGTAGTCCTGCTCGCCGGAGAGTACGAGTTTAGGGACCGGCACCGCCGCCAGTTCCGCCACCCGGTCCGTTTCGGTCATCAACTGCCGGGCCGTCGCCATCAGTTGCTCGGGCACGGTGCCCATCCAGCGGCGGTGCAGGAAGTCGGCGAGCCAGGTCGGCGACGGGTCCGCGGCGGTGCCGTCCGCCGTGCTGCCGTCCGCAGCGGTGGCGCCCGGCGCGGCGGGGTCCGTGTCGGAGGCCGGCCCCGGTGCGGAGCGGTCCGGGCCGCCCGTCGCGTTCATCGCCCGCCAGGCCGTCTCCATGTCGACGCTCGGCAGGTAGTCGACCAGCAGCCGGGTGCGGGCCTGCTGCTCCTCGGTGACCGCCGCGGGACCCGAACTCATCAGCGTCACCGAGGAGTACGGCACCGCGCCCCGGGCCGCCGCCGTCAGGACCGCGGCCCGCAGCAGGTGGCCGCCCAGCGAGTGGCCCACCGCGTGCAGTGCCGGACCGCCGGGCCGCACGCCGTACCGCTCGGCCAGCGCGGCGGTCTGGGCCAGCATGTCCTCGGCCAGTTCGGTCTGGGCGTACGCGGCCTCGTCCCGCGGGCCCGGGGTCTCGTACTGGCCGCGGCCGTCCACGGCGACCGCCCGGTAGCCGGCCCCGGTCAGCAGCGCCAGCAGGTCGAGGAAGTCCTCCTTGCTCCCGGTGAAGCCCGGCACGAGCAGCACCACGCCGCGCCCGCCCCCGCCCTCCGCCGGGTCCCCCGCCGCGTCCGCCTTCCGGCCGCCGGCCGCGGGGGCGCCGTCCAGCACCGCGAACGTGCCTCGGGTGGTGGCCAGTCGGCCCGCCGTGACGTTCCGGGGGAGGTCGAGAGTGCTGGGACGGCTCATGGAGCGAGGCTACGCGCCTCCCGTGTCCGCGAGGTTGCCTTCGGGTATGACCTCACCCCGGGAATCCCCGGGGAGGGGCAAAGATCTGTCCACGTCGGGCGCGAACCGGCCCGAACGCGCGCGAACCCGTGGAAACGCGGCGTGACCGGGTGGAAAAGGGGCGTCGGACGCGGTGTCGACGGGGCGGATACCGGCCCCCGTCGCAGCGGCCACCGCCGGAACGTCTACCGGACGGACGTCCGCCGGACGGTGTGCCGACCGGACCGCCAGCGTGCCACCGGGCTCGGAACGCCGCCACGTGACGCGGACGCGCCGCGGCGCCGGGCCGCCCTCGTTCGGGCGGACCGGCGCCGCGGCGGGTGGAGCCGTACGGCTCCGCGTTCACGCGCCCGGTCAGGCGTCGGCGGCCTCCGCCGTCTCGGCGGCCTTGCGGGTGCGGCGGCGGGGAGCCTTGACCGGCTCGGCGGCCTGCTCCGGCACGGCGGCCTCGGCAGTCGCCGCGGCCTTGCGCGGGGCGCGGCGGCGCGGGGCCTTGACGGGCTCGGCGGCCTGCTCCGGCAGCGCCGCCGCCTCGGTGACGGCCTCCGCCGTCTCCGGGCTCGCCGCGGCCTTGCGGGTGGTACGGCGACGCGGGGCCTTGACGGGCTCGGCGGCCTGCTCGGGCACCTCCGCCACCACCGCGGGGGCGGTCGCCGCCGCCTCGACCTCGGCCTGGACGGCCTTGGTGCCCGCCGCGGTCTTGCGGGGGGCGCGGCGGCGCGGCGCCTTCGCCGGTTCGGCGGCCTCGGCGGAGACCTCCACGGTGTCGGCCACGGTGTCGGCCACGGTCTGGGCCGCGGCCTCGGTGCTCGCGGCGGTCTTGCGCGGGCGCGGCGGCGCGGCGCCTTCGCCGGTTCGGCGGCCTCGGCGGAGGCCTCCACGGTGTCCGCGACGACCTCGGCGGCCGTCTCCACCGCCTTGGTGCTGGTGGCGGTCTTGCGCGGGGCGCGGCGGCGCGGCGCCTTCGCCGGTTCGGCAGCCTCGGTGACGGTGTCCGCGACGGCCTCGGCGACCTCTGCGGCCTCGGCGACGACCGGTGCCGTCTCCGAGCTCGCCGCGGCCTTGCGGGTGCGGCGGCGCGGAGCCTTGACCGGCTCGGCCACCAGGTTCTCCACGGCCTGGACGGCCGCTTCCTCGACGACCTCGGCCGCGTCCGCCACGACCTGGGCCGCTGCCTCGGTCACGGCCTCGGCGGCGACGGGAGCCGCCGCCCCGGACACGGCGGTGCCACGGGTCCGGCGCCGGCGCCGCGGCGTGCGCCGCTGCTCCTGATCGGCCCCGGACTGCTCGGTCCCGGCCGGTGCGTTCCCGACCGGCGCGTTCCCGCCCTGGACCGGAGTGGTCTGCCTGCTCTCGCCCTGCGCCAGGTCGGAGCCGCCACGGGTGCGCCGACGCTGCCGCGGAGTGCGGGTGCGCTCCGGGCGCTCCTGCTGCTCCTGGCGGTCGCCGCGGTCGCCGTTGCGCTCGCCCTGGCGGCCGCCCTGACGAGTGCCCTGGCGGTCACCCTGACGGTCGCGGCGGCCGCGGCCGCCGGTCTCGCCGAGGTCCTCGACCTCCTCCGCGTCCAGGCCGGCCCGGGTCCGCTCGGCGCGGGGCAGGACGCCCTTCGTGCCGGCCGGGATGCCCAGCAGCTCGTACAGGTGCGGGGAGGTGGAGTAGGTCTCCTCAGGGGCGTTGAACGGCAGGTCCAGCGCCTTGTTGATGAGCTGCCAGCGCGGGATGTCGTCCCAGTCGACGAGGGTGATCGCGGTACCGGAGGCGCCGGCCCGGCCGGTGCGGCCGATGCGGTGCAGGTAGGTCTTCTCGTCCTCGGGCGTCTGGTAGTTGATGACGTGTGTGACGCCCTCGACGTCGATGCCGCGGGCGGCCACGTCGGTGCAGACCAGCACGTCCACCTTGCCGTTGCGGAAGGCCCGCAGCGCCTGCTCGCGGGCGCCCTGGCCGAGGTCGCCGTGGACGGCGCCGGAGGCGAAGCCGCGCCGCTCCAGCTGCTCGGCCACGTCGGCCGCGGTCCGCTTGGTGCGGCAGAAGATCATCGCCAGGCCCCGGCCGTCGGCCTGGAGCACCCGGGAGATCAGCTCGGGCTTGTCCATCGAGTGGGCGCGGAAGACGTGCTGGGTGATGTTCGCGACGGTCGCGCCCTCGTCGTCCGGCGCGGTGGCGCGGATGTGGGTGGGCTGCGACATGTAGCGGCGGGCCAGGCTGATCACGGCGCCCGGCATGGTGGCGGAGAAGAGCATCGTCTGCCGCTTGGCCGGCAGCATGCCCATGATCTTCTCGACGTCCGGCAGGAAGCCGAGGTCGAGCATCTCGTCGGCCTCGTCCAGGACGAGGGCGCGCACCTGCTTCAGGTTGAGCTTCTTCTGGCCGGCCAGGTCGAGCAGCCGCCCCGGGGTGCCGACGATCACGTCGACGCCCTTCTTCAGCGCCTCGACCTGCGGCTCGTAAGCGCGGCCGCCGTAGATCGCGAGCACCCGCACCGCGCGGACCTTGCCGGCGGTGAGCAGGTCGTTGGTGACCTGCTGGCACAGCTCGCGGGTGGGGACGACGACGAGCGCCTGCGGGCTGTCGGTGAGCTGCTCGGCGGTGGCGCGGCCGGCCTCGACGTCGGCGGCCACGGTGACCCGCTCCAGGATCGGCAGGCCGAAGCCGAGGGTCTTGCCCGTACCGGTCTTGGCCTGGCCGATCACGTCGTTGCCCGCGAGGGCGACGGGGAGGGTCATCTCCTGGATCGGGAAGGGGGTGGTGATGCCGACGGCTTCGAGGGCTTCGGCGGTCTCGGGAAGGATGCCGAGACCGCGGAACGTGGTGGTGGTCAGGATGTCGCCTCTTCTGTGAGACGCGGCACTGGCGGCCAGGGGGGTCGAGCAGCCGGTCGCCGGGGAGACGGGCCGGTCGCTGACCGCGCGCGGAGTCCTGCATGGCCGTGAGGGGCCGAAAAGCGCGCGGGACCGCTGCCCTCGCTCATGCCGCGAGCGGGCCCCTCCCGATGGCAGGAGGGCGGTCGGTTAGGAGCCGATCGGGCCACCGACCGGGCATCCAGGTGTTGCACACGTCGCCCGCCGCTGGTCGGCGCCAGGCCGACTGGACGGCGGGTGCATTACCACTCTACCCCGGAAACGCCCACCTGCACCCGAGCGAATGTTTCCCTCCCTCCCCGACCGGGGGACGGAGCCGCTTTGGCTATTGTGCGGGCCATGGACGACGAGACCGACCAGACGCCCGAGCAGCAGCCCCAGCGCACCGGGATCGCCGCGCAGGGCTGGGACACCGCCTCCGCGCAGCCCCAGTACCGTGCCGCCGTCGTGGACCTGCTGGGCGCCCTGGCGTACGGGGAGCTGTCCGCGTTCGAGCGGCTGGCGGAGGACGCGAAGCTGGCGCCGTCGCTGGGGGACAAGGCGGAGCTGGCCGCGATGGCCGCCGCCGAGTTCCACCACTTCGAGCGGCTGCGCGACCGGCTCGCGGAGGTCGGCGAGGCGCCGAACGAGGCGATGGCCCCCTTCAGCGCCGCCCTGGACGGCTTCCACCGGCAGACCGCGCCCTCGGACTGGCTGGAGGGCCTGGTCAAGGCGTACGTCGGTGACGCCATCGCGTCCGACTTCTACCGCGAGGTGGCGGCCCGGCTGGACTCCGACACCCGGGAGCTGGTGCTGGCGGTCCTGGACGACACCGGCCACGGCGCCTTCGCCGTCGGCAAGGTGCGCGCCGCCATCGCCGCCGACCCGCGCGTCGGCGGCCGGCTGGCGCTGTGGGCCCGGCGGCTGATGGGCGAGGCGCTGTCGCAGGCGCAGCGGGTGGTCGCCGAGCGGGACGCGCTGTCCACGATGCTGGTCGGCGGGGTGGCGGACGGCTTCGACCTGGCCGAGGTGGGGCGGATGTTCTCCCGGATCACCGAGGCCCACACCAAGCGCATGGCGGCGCTGGGCCTGTCCGCCTGACGACCCTTCTCCGTCCCCCGTCCCACCGCCGCCTCACCCGCCTCCCCGGCAGCCGCGCGGCGGCCCTGGACGCCCACGAGGCCCGGCCCCCGCGATCAGGCGGGGGCCGGGCCTCACGTCGTTCCGGGCTCGGGCGGCCCGGGGCGTCCGGATCGCCCGAGGGGTCAGGCGCTGGCCGCCGGGGTCTTGGTGTGGCGGCCGTGCTTGGGCGGACCGGCCAGCAGGCTCAGCAGGACGACCGCCGTCAGCACCGCGGCCGGGAAGGTGGCCTCCGGGTGGTGGCGGCCGACGATCGTCCGGGCGATGAGGCCACCGGTCAGCGCGGCCGCCACCCCGGTGAACAGCGTCAGCGGGGACAGCGGGAGCCGCCGGGGGAGGAGCCTGCCGGCCGCGGCGGCGGCCAGCAGCCCCAGTACGGCGAAACCGACGGCGTTCCAGAGCATCGTCAACTCCCTCGGGTCGGACGCGATCACGCGTCTCCGGGCCGAAGGAGTCCTACCCCCCAGGCCATCTGGGCAAAACGGCATCGCCCGCCGCGTCGGCACTTTCTGGCAGTGCCTCAGGACGGCGACGCGTGACATGGACCCCGCCGCGTCGCCGCTCGCGGTCGGTCAGACCCCGGCCGGCGCACCTGGCCGACTCACCGGTCCTGGTCCCCGGTCCTGGTCTTCGGAGCCGTGCCCGCCGGCAGACGGCGGAGCCGCGGCCCCCCGGTTTCGGGGACCGCGGCTCCGTGCGGTCGTGCGGTGCGGGCCCCGGCCGGGCCGGGCGGGCCCTCAGAGGGCGGCGCCGAACCCCACTCGGCGGGCCGCCGGCTCACCGATCTCGACGTAGGCGAGGCGGTCGGCGGGCACGAGGACCTTGCGGCCGTGCTCGTCGACCAGGCTGAGGAGCTTGCTGGTGCCCGAGAGCGCGTCGGCGACGGCCTTCTCGACCTCGTCGGCCGACTGCGCGCTCTCGATGTTGATCTCGCGCGGCGCGTACTGCACGCCGATCTTGACCTCCACGGCTTGGATACCTCCGATGGTCGGGCGGTGTGCGCGGTTCGTTTCGTTCGCGCCGTACGCAGCACAGACTAGCCCGCGCGGGGCGTCGGCAAGGGCACGCGGGGGACGCCGTGAGCGAACACCGCGCCCCCTCCGCGGGGCCTGACGGAACCGGACGGGACCGGACGGACCCGGACAGGACCGGAGGGGATCGGGCCGGACCGGACGGGGCCGGGCCCGGCCTCAGCGGTGGTCGCCGGCGCGGTCCGTGTGGTGGTCCGCGTGGTGGTCGGTCTGGTGCTCGCCCCCGTGGTGGCCCTCCGCGCCGTGCAGCGGGAACCCGGCGATACCGCGCCAGACCAGCGAGGTCAGCAGCTGGACCGCGGTGTCCCTGGGCACGTCGCTGCCGCTCGCCAGCCAGTAGCGGGCCACCACCTGGGAGACGCCGCCGAGGCCGACCGCCAGCAGCATGGAGTGGTCGGGGGCCAGCCCGGTGTCCTCGGCGATGACCTCGCTGATCGCCTCGGCGCACTGGAGGGAGACCTTGTCCACCCGCTCCCGCACGGCCGGCTCGTTGGTCAGGTCCGACTCGAAGACCAGCCGGAACGCGCCGCCCTCGTCCTCGATGTAGGCGAAGTACGCGTCCATCGTCGCCTCGACGCGCTGCTTGTTGTCCGTGGTGGACGCCAGCGCCGTCCGCACGGCCTGGAGCAGCGACTCGCAGTGCTGGTCCAGCAGCGCGAGGTAGAGCTCCAGCTTGCCGGGGAAGTGCTGGTACAGGACCGGCTTGCTCACCCCGGCGCGCTCGGCGATGTCGTCCATCGCGGCGGCGTGGTAGCCCTGCGCGACGAACACCTCCTGAGCCGCGCCCAGCAGCTGCTCGCGCCGGGCCCGGCGGGGCAGGCGGGTGCCGCGCGGCCTGGCCTGGGTCTGCTCGATGGCTGTCACGCCGCCTCCCGAAGTGTTGCCGTGTGGTTCACGCTGTGCTCGACCTCACGGATGGGCACCGTGTGGCCCATCGTACGTTTGGGTAACCTCGCCGCGCGCTGTACGGGGGCACATTCTCACTTCCTGGGACCTTCACCGGAAAGCCGCGCCCCCTCCGCCCCCGCGCTTCGGGCCCTTTCGCCGAGCCGCCGGGCCGGGGCCGGGCAGCGGGGAGCCGCCCGTCGAGCCCGCGCCTGCCGGACCCGCCCGCCCCCGCGACCCCGGGCGTGCCTGAGCGCGCCCCGAAGCCCGCGATTCCGTGCGTGCCCCGCTGCGCCCGTCCGCGCCCTGCGCGTGCCCCTCTGTGCCCGCGCGGGCACAGAGGGGCACGCGCGGCGGCCGGAGACACGGCTCAGCGGTAGTCGTCCTCGTCCTGCGTGACCACCCGGCGCTGCTCCGCCACGTCGACCGGGTCGGCCGCGCCCTCGGCGGCCTCCGGGCGGGCGGTGATCGGCTCGTCGCGGCGCTGGAGCAGTTCGGCGCGCTGCTCGGCGGTGTCCGCCTCCGGCGCCTCCAGGCCCAGCCGCCCCGAGGCGTCCTGGTCGTCGCCGGCGGCGGCCCGCTCGTCGGACCTGTCGGCCTCCCGTTCGAAGGCGTCGAGACCGTCCAGGCCGTCCAGACTGCCGAGGTTCTCCAGGTTCTCCAGGTCGTCCGCGGTGACGGGTGGGGCCGTTCGCGCTGCCTGGCGGGGGCCGGTGTGCCGGTTGTGATCGGACATGGCGCCTCCTCGTCCGGAGTCAGGGGAGTCCTGCCACTTCTCCGGCTCCCCCATGGAGCCTATGGGCGGGCCGCCGACGCCGCAGCGCGGCCGCTCCCGTCCCGCTCCTGCTTCCCTGCTACCCCGCCTTCCGCCGAGTCCTCCTCATCCGGCGGGGGACTTTTCCTCTTTCCCGCGCGAAATACCATTTCGCCACCGCGACGTGCGCCGGATGTGGTGGTCGCCACACGGACAGGGTGCGTGATCGCCTCGTAACATTGCCGCATGCCAACGTCCGATCTCCGCCGCGCCGCCGTCGCGCCGGCGGCTGTCCCTCCCGAGGGGCCGAGGCTCGCGGACGGGGAGTCGGCCCGAACCGTGCGGCTGCCGGGGCTGAGCCTGGTGGTGCGCTCGCGCCCGGCGACCGGGCCGGACCCGGAGCCGGCGCTCTTCGTGCACGGTCTCGGCGGCTCCTCGCAGAACTGGTCCGCGCTGATGCCCCTGCTCGCCGACCGGCTGGCCGGCGAGGCCCTGGACCTGCCCGGGTTCGGCCACTCCCCGCCGCCCGACGACGGCAACTACTCGGTGGCCGGGCACGCCCGCGCGGTGGTGCGGCTGCTGGAGAGCGAGGGGCGCGGCCCGGTCCACCTCTTCGGCAACTCGCTGGGCGGCGCGGTGGCCGTCAAGGTCGCGGCGGCCCGGCCGGACCTCGTGCGCACCCTGACCCTGGTCTCACCGGCGCTGCCCGAGGTGCCGCCGCAGACCAGCGCCTGGCCGACCGCGCTCGCCGCGGTTCCCGGCGTGATCCGGTGCTACGGCCGGCTCACCCGCGACTGGAGCCCGCAGCGGCGCACCGAGGCGCTGCTGTCGCTGTGCTACGGCGACCCCTCGTCGGTCAGCGAGTCGGACCGCGCGGAGGCGGCGGCGGAGTACCGGCGGCGGATGGCGCTGCCGTACTTCCGCGACGTGATGGTCCGCTCCACCCGCGGCATCGTGGGTGCCTACACGCTGGGCGGCCAGCACGCCCTGTGGCGGCAGGCCGAGCGCGTCCTCGTCCCCACGCTGCTGGTCTACGGCGGGCTGGACAAACTGGTGTCGCCCAGGTCGGCCCCGCGTGCGGCCCGCGCTTTCCGCGACCGTCGACTGGTGTTCATCCCGAACAGCGGCCATGTGGCGATGATGGAGCACCCCGAACTGGTGGCCCGCGCCGTCCACGACCTGCTGGACGAGGTGGCGCCGCGGACCGGGGTGCCCGGTGCGGCGGATTCGGGTTCGGCGCCCACCGGGCGGGGTACCACGGAGCAGGCGGGCACGGCGGCGACCGGGAGCTGAACGAAGGCGTGGGCAGGCACAGCGCGACAGACGGGACCAGCGGCGGCCAGGACGGCTCCGGAGAGCGGGACGGCCGGCCGGGCCCCGGGGGCATACCCGGCGCCGGGACACCCGGCGACACCTCCGGCTCCGGCACGCCCTACGGCGGGCTGAGCCTGCCGTACGGCGGCTCCCTGCGCTTCGGCCCCCCGGGCCCGCCGCCCGGCCCGGACACGGCACCCG